>CALVWC010000001.1 GCA_944364445.1 uncultured Clostridia bacterium
GTTAAAAGCACATAATCAAATTTTAATTTTTTCGTTTCCATACTTACTCCTTCCCATTAGATTATCTTATCACATATTAAAAATATTACCAAATATTTTTCTAAATTTACAAAAAAAATTATTAATATACTTAAATATTTTTAAATATTTATTTCATAAATTTTAAATATTTTTTGCTTACTTTTAACCTATTTTTAATTACATAATCATTAAAATCATAAAAAAATATAAGCAATATTTTCTGCAAAAATTAAAGAAAAAATTGTAATTTACACAAAAATCCAATAAAATTGCCTATTTTTTTAAGAAAAAAATAAAAAAATGCGTGTTTTTACGCATTTTTATAAACTTCTTTCGTTTTCATTTGTTTTTGTTTTGTCGTTCAAGTTTAATTTATCAAACAATTCTTTTTCTTCTTTATTCAATTTGTTTTTCGAATCTTCTCGTCTAACATTGTAAACATTTCTTAAAAATTTTCGATATTCTATTTTTTTATTATCTGAAAGATGTGAATATATGTAATTAACATACTCTTCTTTAACTTCACTGTAATCTCCGCACCTATTCTTAGTTCTAACAATATCTAAAACAGTTTTTAAATATTTTTCCTTGTCAACCGGCAAAAACACACTCGGTTTAATATCTTTATAAATATCTTCGATGGTGAAATTTGTGTTTCCAAAATTAAAAACCACAGTATGCAAATCGGTGGAAACAAAGTCAGTCACAAAAATTCTTCCAATAGTTGTGTAAAAGCGAACATAAATTCCTTTTTTCTCAAAAAATTTTATCGCATCAAGAATTGGCAATAAGTTATTTTCTGCTTCCACTTGGAATTCTTTTTGTTTATTCACAAAATCATATTTTTGATAATATGGCAACAAATTATTGGATGAATCTATAAGTTTTTCAATATTTTCTTCTCCAATATGTTTTATGAATAAATCCACTTTCTCCTTTTTAAAGATATTTAAAATATCCATTTCCCCTCGCTATTTTTTTAAAATTTCGTCCAATTTGTTTTTATGGATTTTTCTGCTTTGGTCGCCTGTTGTAAGTAAAATTAAGTTTGGTTTTCCTTTTAAAGATTTTCTTAAAAATTCATTATATTCTTCAAAAGGAATTTCATTGTAATATTTAAGTGAAAGTTTTTTACTCTCTTTTTTACTTTTCACTTCATTGAAAACCGAAAAATGGTTATATAAAACATCTTTGCGTCTAGTTAATGTTTGCTTGTCAACATCCATGCACGCAAGATTTCTTTCTTTAATCTTTTCAAAAACTTCTCTGTCTAGCCCTTTTTCTTTCAATTCTTTCAAAAATTCCAACAAAATTTTATAGTTTAGCAAAACATTTTCATGTCCACATTCCACTGTGAACTCCACTCGCTTATCTTTTAAAAATTTATATAACATAAAAGAAACTGCATAGCAAGAACTATTGTCAGTTCTGAATTTTTTAAATGCCATACTATAAAGCACACTATTCACAACATTACATATGAGAGACTCTTTTCTTGTCGAATATTGCAAAGCATTATCATATGACCAAAAAACTCCCAAAAGCGCTTTTGATTTTTCCCATGGTCTTTCTCTTAAATCCAAGCCGTTTTTAATTTTCTGTGCATCACTATAACTAAAGCCAATCTTACTTACTTCTTTAATACGAGTAAACACATATTTTTCAATATTCTTTTTAACATCCTTTAAAGAAATATTACCAACAATTGTAATTACTAAATTGTTTAACCCAAAATAGTCATCAACAAATTTACAAACATCTTGAAATGTAAGTTTTTCCACGCTTTCTTTTGACCCAATTGTGCCTTCCTGTAATAAATTTTTATATTCTGGCTCCACACGTATATATGAAGTTGAAAGCCAACTTGACTGATTTGCATTTTTATTCTTTAATCTTGTCGCCACCTCTTGCAAAACAATTTTCTTTTCCTCTTCAAACTCCTCTGGTTTAACAAATCCTGTGAAGCAAGCCGTCATTTCTTCCAAACATTCTTCAAATTGTGATTTGTTGCAAATTGTGTCAAACGCTAGAAGAGTGTTATTTGTTTTTGCATTTTTATAATAATATTTTTGTATAAGATTGTCAGTTAAAAACTTCCTGTCATAAATTTTGTTGGATAAAGAACACAAACAATGCTCAGTTAAATGTGCAAGTCCTTGTTTCCCTTTTGGGTCATTGAGCGAGCCTGCTCTAAAATAAAAATCAACAGCCACACCCTCAATTTCTTTATCGCGTTCATAGATAAGTTTCATTCCATTTTCATATCTAATAACTTTCGTCATACTTTCTCCTTTTCTTGTGAATATATTTATTATATTCTATCTTATATCATTTGTCAATACCTCTAAATTATGAAAAATTTATCTAATTTTTATTATCTTAAATTTGAAAATTTTTATATTATAATAGCCTCAAATTTTAAGCAAGTTAAATTTGAATAAATTATTTGTATCATTCACAACAACCATTTTGCATAAATATCGGTTTCACTCAAAGGCAACCTTCTTGCCTCAATTTCCGATAAAAAAAGAGCAAAACTGCTCTTAATCCACATTGATTTTGATAACTCTGGTTCCAACACTAGAGGTGATTGTTATCTCATAATCTCCTTTTTCTTCACTCGATAGTTCGTATAACCCAAACACCTCTTCAAACTTTTTAACTTTAACGCCTTTGCCATAAACCTTAATATCTTCTTCTTTCATGGGTGAGATTTGAATGTTTATCAATATGCTTTTTCCAACTAGCATATTAATTTCACTTCCTATCGCTTCGCCGTTTAAATAGGTTATTTCATATTCATAGTCTTCGGCAACCTCATCACTGCTGTTAACTCCTCCGCCAACCGTCACTGTCGCAGTTGCCTCGCTTATCTCGTTTCCATAAACCGCAATGATTACCACATTTGTTTTACCTGCACTCCTGCCATACAAAACTCCATTCTCATCCACAACAACTTTTTCTTCGTCGATTACGCTAAATGTGCAAGTTGCTTTTTCAATGTTAACTTTGTATGGCACCACAACTTTTGAACCAACTTCCAATTTAACATCTTCGGCTGAAACCGTCAACCTTTCCGTTCCTTTCGGCACAACTAAAACTATGCCAACGATAACTGCAATTAGCACTGGCAATATGACAAAATATTTCCAGTTTTTGAGTATAAAATCTTTCATCTTTTGTTTCTTTCCTCATAAATTATTAAATTTATTTTTAGTAGACTATTGATTTATAAAATTTTAAATTAATCTAATTTTACATTCTTTTTTTATTTATCACATCCAAACAAAATTCCACGCTTTCTTCCAGCGTTTGATTTGTTGTGTCCACAACAACAGCATCCGGCATTTTTTTAATTGCACCATGCTCACGATGTATATCTTTATAATCTCTATCTCTAAGTTCTTCCAGCACTTTGTCAAAACTAACATCTTCGCCTCGTGCAAGTTGTTGACTATATCGCCTTTTCGCTCGAACCTCCTCATCAGCAGTGATAAAAAATTTGAAGTCGGCATTTGGCAAAACTTCGCTTCCAATGTCACGCCCTTCCATAACTGTGTTGTTATTGAAAGCAAACTCGCGCTGAATTTTCAAAACCTTGTCACGAACAGCCATAAACGGCGAAAGTTTAGCAGAAAGCACACTGATTTCATCACGCCTTAAGTTGTTTGTGTGGTCGACGCCGTTAACATAAACATGTTGAACATTATTCAAAAACTTAACACTCACCCAAATTTGACTAGCAAAATTTTCAACATATTTTTCATCAATTTTGCTTTCGTCATATTTAAGATATTTAAATGCGCAAGCAATACCTCGATACACCGCACCTGTGTTGAACACATGAAAATTTAGCCGTCTTGCAACCTCTTCCGCAATCGTGCTTTTGCCAGAACAAACATAGCCATCAATCGCAATTGAGGTAAATTTTTTTGTTTCCATTTTGCTTTTAATAATTTCATAACAGTAATCAATCGTTTCATCTAATGTGATGTACGTGTTGTCAACAATTATGCTGTCTTTCACAGGTTTAAGCGGAGCAACCTCTCTGTGCGTATCGCGATAATCACGTTCTCTTAAATCTTTCAACACATCGTCAAGGCTAACCTTTTGACCTTTTGCCTTGCTTTCTTCATATCTTCTTTTTGCTCGAACACTTTCATCAGCGGTGAGGAAAATTTTAACATCGGCATCAGGCATCACAACCGAACCTATATCACGCCCTTCCATAACGCAATCATATCGCCCAGCAAAATCTTTTGCCATGGCAAGATACTTTTCTCTAACAAATGGATAAACCGACACTTTTGAAGCAAGTTGGCTTATCTCTTCCGTTCTAAGATATGGCGACACATTTTCTTGATTGACAAACATATTTTGTTTATCATCGATAAACCTTAGTTCAATCGTTTTTGTTTTTAAAAGTTCTTTAAGATCATCCTCTTTAACTTCGCTTCCGTAAACCGCCTTATATGCATAGGCAATCGCACGAAAAATCGCACCCGTGTCAAGCATCTTGAAGTTAAGCCTTTCACAAAGCCCTTTTGCCAAGGTTGACTTACCAGAACCCATAAAACCATCTATTGCAACTTTGAACATATCCACCTCTTAGAATATTTTACACCATACTTAAAAATTTTCAAACCAAATTACAAAGTTTTTTCAAGGTTTATTTGAAAAGTCATTTTATATCCAAAATTTTCAAAACTTTCACAATCTTTTCCACTGCTTCATCAATAATTTCTTTGGTGTGATTCGCAGTATAACTTGTGCGAAGCAAACTTTTGCCAACAGGAGTTGCAGGAGAAACAACAGGATTAACATAAACACCATTTTCCAACAACATCTTGCAAGCAAGAAATGTTTTCTCGTCGTCATATGTGTAAATTGGAATGATTGGAGTTCTGCTTTCAATAATACTAACACCCCTTTCCTTTAAACATTTACGCATATAGTCACTAATATCGTTTAAGCGTTTCACCCTTTCTGGCTCGCTTTTTAAAACGTTAAGAGCGGTAAGTGCAGTGCTAACCGAGGCTGGAGTTATGCTGGCACTAAATATATATGGTCTTGATGTGTGCTTGATATATTCAATAACCTCTTTTTTCCCTGCCACATAACCGCCTAAACTTGCTAACGATTTTGAAAATGTGCCCATAATAAGATCTATCTCATCTTCCAAACCAAAATATTCGCCTGTTCCGCGACCTGTTTTGCCAATAACTCCTAAACCATGAGCGTCATCCACCATAACGCGCGCACCATACTTTTTTGCAAGTTCCACAATTTTTGGAAGATTACAAATGTCGCCACTCATGCTGAAAACACCGTCGGTTATGATTAAAATTCCACATTCCTTCGGCACAAATTTAAGTTTGCTTTCAAGGTCTGCCATATCATTATGATTATATCTTAACATTTTTCCATAACTCAACTTGCAACCATCATATATACTTGCATGGTTTTCTTTGTCACAGATTATATAATCATTACGCCCAACAATCGCACTTATAACTCCAAGATTACTCTGAAAACCCGTGCTGAATGTGACCGCTTCTTCTTTATGGAGAAAGTCGGCAATTTCGCGTTCAAGTTTAACATGAAGGTCAAGAGTGCCGTTCAGAAAGCGAGAACCAGAACAGCCACTTCCATATTTTTTTATCGCCTCAACACCCGCTTCAATCACTTTTGGATGATTTGTAAGCCCAAGATAGTTGTTGGAACCAAGCATAATTGTGCGTTTTCCTTCCATGTTAACAACAACATCTTGTCCTGATAAAAGTTTATGAAAATATGGATAAATACCTTTATCTTTCGCAATGTTGTAGTTGTGCACTCCTTCCGTTTTTTTAAATATGTCCATCATATCCCCCTTAAACAAAATATAGGAAAATTATATCATAAATAATTAAAATTTAAAAAAGATTTTTAAGAGTTTTTAAATTTTTTTTCGAGGATCGGCGGGCGAAAGTGTCTTTTTGTGAAGATACTTTCTCAGCAAATCCATACCAATTTTGCACAAAAAGACAGCGCGCTCCCGCGCGCCCATGCCTCGCATGGACTTTCGCCCGCCCCATATTCCGCTCAACAATTTTTTTAACAACAAAATTTCCATTTTTCTAATTTAATTTATATAATATTAACTCATAATTTTTAATTATAGATATATGCATACCACCACAAAATATAGAGTATTATGCAAGCCTTCAAACAAAATATAGCACAAAATCTTAAAATTATAAAAAAATTTTTTCGCTCGCCCAACCCCAATAATAAGCAATAAAAAAGAGGATGATTTATCCTCTTAATTAGTAATCAATAAATATAACCGTAAGCAATTTAAATTCTTATCAATTAATTCACACAGCCATATTCCGTGAAGCGAACTGTGAATTGCACTCCGCGATAGTCTGTGGCAAAGCGTTGAACTTCTCTACCTACTTCATTAAAGCAGACAATATTGTTGTAGTTCGAGCCAAGGTCACGCGTAAAATACACATTCGTTCCGCCATAGTATTTAATCATATCTTCCACAAGGTCTGAAAATGTCATATTCATATTCCCAATAACAGAGGTTATCTCACTTTGAGAAGAAACAAACATTCTCGCTGTCGTGCTGGCGTTTGTTCCATAAAGCGTGGAACCTGTGCCAAAGGTTTGAGTGGAAGTTGCACAATTTACAAGATATGTGGTTGATATGCCGTTTCTCATAAAATCGGTCACGCTTTGGTTAGAATACCCTTCGCCTGCGTCTATTGAACTTGAAGAATATTGCCCAACAAACACAATCTCAGCTAAGACTGCATTAGTGTCCGTGGTTGTGCCATAACCGTCCTTTTGACTTGAAGATGCGTCTAATCTCCACCTAATCGGCTCAACTTCATACCAGTTGTTATTCCACTTGCAATACTCTTTTCCGTTATACACCTTTGCCGTCAAAGTTTGCCCTGCGATATAGTAATTCGCACCATTTGTTGTTGCTTTATTGAGGTTTGATATTAGTGTGGAGTTTGTCACCTTGGTCTGTGGTATTTTGCCATTTTCCACATACCAATACTTGCCAGCACTATCATACTTTGCCTCATTATTCACCGTCCACTGAGCATACCAAATATCATCTGCAACAATGGTGTTTAAATTCAAATATTCGCTATCCTGAAACATCACTGTGCCAGACCCATCAGCATTTGTTGTGAAAGAACTAAACGAATATCCTGCTCGCTCCGCTCTGACAATTAAAGCCCCCGCAGAAACCAAGATTGTGCAATTTTCGCTGTCAAAATAACCAGCACCCGTTTTGTAATAAATTTTATCCCAAATTCCACTGCCACCATTCCAATTTAAAGTTATCTCATAAACTCCCACTCGCCAAACGGCGTAAAGCGTCATGCTAGATGTTGGTGTTAAAAAAAATAAAATCTTTCTAATAAATGGTTTATTTAGAGGTTTTATTATACTTAAAAATGAAAAATTCTGGTGCAAAATAAAAATATTTTGAAAAATTTAGCGAAATCGCTTGCTTTTTGTTTTTTATAGTGCTATAATCATAATGTGAGGTGAAAAATTTCGTCATACGTAAGAATTATAAATAATGTGTATATATTTTTCCATTCCTTCAAAATATTACATAAATTTCTTTTTAAATTCTTAACACCTCACAAAATCACAACTTAGCGTTGTGATTTTTTAATTTGTAAATCAAACTCTTATCAAAGACATATAATAAAAACCACTGATATATAATAAAAACCACTTTTGAAAAGTTGATTAAATAACCATTTTTATTTATTTATATATAAACACAATATGCAGACTTGTTTCCAACAAAATTTACATATAAAATTTTAGCAAAAATACGACTTAGGATTGTATCCACTTTTGTAGCCACTTTTTTGACCTAATTTTGACTTTTAGCCGTTTTTTGCCTCTTTTTGCAAATTTTTGTGAGAAATTAAAAAACGCCCACAAACCTTTATTTATAAGGCTTGTAGGCTTTCGAAAACTGGTGGGCAGGGATGGATTCGAACCATCGAAGACATAGTCGACGGATTTACAGTCCGTTGCATTTGGCCGCTCTGCAACCTACCCAAGTGGAGCTGGCGAAAGGAATCGAACCTTCAACCTGCTGATTACAAGTCAGCTGCTCTACCATTGAGCCACGCCAGCAAACAATTTTTGACAATTAATCTTAATTTATATATTTTAATTAATATATTATTATATACAACTAATTAAGACCATGAAAATTGTTTCTCACACAAAGACTTTCTTGCATACATAAATATGCTGGTGCCCTAAGGTGGACACGACACTACGCTCGAAATTGAACTTTTCCATTCCGCATTTTGCTTTCGCAAATTGCTTCCATTTCAAATTCAACTTCTCGCTTTTTCCCAAAAATTTTTTAAATTTTCGGGAACCCTTTCTTGTGAAAATCCCTGTGTCTACTTCATTTCACACAAAGACTTTCTTGCATATATAAATATGCTGGTGCCCTAAGGTGGAATCGAACCACCGACACTACGCTCGAAATTGAACTTTTCCATTCCGCATTTTGCTTTCGCAAATTGCTTCCATTTCAAATTCAACTTCTCGCTTTTTCCCAAAAATTTTTTAAATTTTCGGGAACCCTTTCTTGTGAAAATCCCTGTGTCTACTTCATTTCACACAAAGACTTTCTTGCATATATAAATATGCTGGTGCCCTAAGGTGGAATCGAACCACCGACACAGGGATTTTCAGTCCCTTGCTCTACCGACTGAGCTATCAGGGCAAATGGCGACTCGGATGGGGCTCGAACCCACGACCTCTAGCGTGACAGGCTAGCGTTCTAACCAACTGAACTACCGAGCCAAAACTGACATCTATTTGATTTTACCATAATTAAAAAAATATTGCAAGCAAAATGGCATATTTTTTTAATTTGGTGGGCCTTCACGGACTCGAACCGCGGACCAACCGGTTATGAGCCGGTCGCTCTAACCAACTGAGCTAAAGGCCCAATCAAACTGCAAGCACTGCTGGTCGGGGTGGAGGGTCTCGAACCCCCGACCTCACGGTCCCAAACCGCGCGCTCTACCAACTGAGCCACACCCCGTCTTTTCAGCGCTCGCTAGATTATTTTATGATATCCAGAGAAATTTGTCAAGAAAAAACGCGAAAATTTTTAAAATTTTTTTATTTTTCTCAGCATGGTGAGTTTTAACTAAGCAATTTAAATGAAACCTAGAAAGCGTTTTCAACATGATTAATTTCATCACCCAAAATTTCAATAACATCAAATCGCACATTGGCATACGGCTTGTGGTTGTAAATGAGATACATTTCCGCCACCCGTCTAATTTTCTGTTGCTTTCGAAAATCCACCGCCTCAATAGGTCTGCCGAAACTAAGCGTGGAACGCCTTTTAACTTCCACAAACACGATATTACCTCTATCCATAGCAATTAAGTCGATTTCGCCCAATTTGTTTCGATAGTTAGTGGCAAGAATTTTATACCCCTTCTTCTTAAGAAAGTTAGCCGTTTCAATCTCGCCAATATCACCTTCAATCTTATTCCTTTCTTTCATAACTTTCCTTATCAAAATTTAATTAATCTAAAGTTATTTTTCCAATGCGATTTTTGCGGAAATCATCCACCACCATATATGCCGTGCGGTCTAGGTCAAGTTCGCCACCCGCTTTCACATATTTTCTAAGAAATGCGATATCTTCCAAATTCTTAGCGTCGCCATAGCGTTTGGAAATTAAAGAAGGATATTTTTCGTTTAAAATTGAAAGTAAATCTGTGGCAAGCGAAGTAAACTCCAAAACTTCATCACGAACACTGCCAACATACGCGAGCTTCTTGGCAATTTCTTGACTTTCGATGTTAGGATAAAGCGTTCCGGGAGTGTCGTAGATTTCAATTCCGTCGCCAACATTAAGCCACTGTCCACTCTTCGTCACGCCAGCCTTGTTGCCCGTGACCGCCTTTGCCTTTTTGCAAAGATTGTTGACAAGCGAACTTTTGCCACTGTTCGGCACACCGACAACCACACATCGAATTGTTGGCTTGACACCTTTCGCCTTATACTTCTCCACCTTTTTATATGCCAACTTTTTAATCTTGTCTAAGATTAAGGTGTTTTTTGAAAAGTTAGAGTTATATAAAATGTAGTCCTTATTTTCGCCCTTAAAATTTTCTTTCAAAGCACTAACTCGCTTTTCATCAGCAAGGTCAATCTTATTTAATATGTAAAGCACAGGCTTATTTTCAGACAACTCATCAAGTTTTGGATTTAAGGAAGAGAGCGGTATGCGCGCGTCTAAAACATAAAGGACAACATCCACTTTTTTAAGTTCTTCCTTTATCTCCTTTAACGCCTTATACATATGCCCAGGAAACCAATTTATCTTCATACTCTCTCCAAAAATTTCCAATTTTCAAAACAAAAGAAAATGTTATAAAAATAATAAAAAAATACGAAAAAATAGTAAAAAATTGCTATTTTTTGTTCATTTTTTACTTTATAAGTTATTATTATATTTTCCTTCGGTTGCAAGTTTAAGTGCCTCTTCGGCAGTTTCAGCCTTTTTTAAAGACCATAATGGATTTGTCTCTAATAAATTTAATAATTTTTTGTCATTTGTGCTTTTAGCATAATCATAAATGATTTTTCTCAACGCCTTGCTTATCTCAAATATTGTTGAAAAACTTATCGTTTCGGTCAAATTATTTATTTTCATAAAAGTTCCCTTGCTTACACCACAATAACGTTCTTCATTACAATAAATTGAATACATATCATATCTTTCTCTTACAACTTTTAAAACATCTCCTTCATCTAATTGAGAATAATAATCTTCATTAAAAACTGCGAAATTAAATGGACTTTCTTCTTCGATTCTGACGCCAGGCCAATTTCTAGCCACAAAACCTTTTTCATAATCAAATAGATAAATATTAGCAAATATGCTGAAACAACCAAATATATCGCAATTTGGATACGTGAAAACAATTTCATCATTTTTAAAATTAAATTGTTGAAATAACTTTTCCATTTTATACTCCTAATTCTTTTTTAATAAATCACTTCTTCGCTCTTTTGTACGTTTTAGGCTTTGTTTATTTCTCCACTTTTCCACCTCTTGATGATTACCTGAAAGCAAAACCTCTGGAACTTTTATCCCCTCAAAAACGGCTGGTCGCGTGTATTGAGGATACTCCAAAAGCCCATTTGAAAAACTTTCATTTTCCAAACTTTCCTTACTAATAACGCCATCAACAAAGCGAGAAAGCGAGTCGATAATCACCATGCTTGGAAGTTCGCCACCTGTCAAAACATAGTCGCCAAGCGAGATTTCTTCAATGTCGAAAAGTTCAAAAATGCGTTCGTCCACCCCCTCATAGTGACCGCAAACAAAAATCAAGTGCTCAAAACTAGACAATTCTTTTGCTTTCTTATGGTCAAATTTCGCTCCACGAGGCGAAGGAAAAATGATTTTGGAATTTTCCTTTTGAACGCTTTTAATGGCATCATAGATTGGTTGCACGCTCATAAGCATACCAGCACCACCACCGAAAGGATAATCGTCGCATTTCTTGTGCTTATCCTTGGAAAAATCGCGAATATTTATCAGGTTAAATTCCAAGATATGATTATCAACTGCACGCTTCAAAATGCTGGAATTTAGTGGCGAAAACATTTCAGGAAACAAGGTTAAAATGTCAATTTTCATAAAGCGTCTTTGCCCCCTCATATTCCTTTCTATCCACCACAAAACCGTCGGCAGTCTTTTTGAAAATCGCTTTAACAAATGGAAGTTGATAGACAAGTTCACCTTCTTTAATTAAAAGAATGTCGTCAAACCCAAAGTTGTCTGCACCTTGAATTTGCCCAACCATTTCGCCATTTTCATCATACAAAATTTGCCCAACAAGGTCATCAATAAGATAGGTGTTGGAAGGAATTTTATAAAACTCTTCCTTGTCGATATACACCAGCGAATTACGATATTTTTCCGCGGTGTTTCGGTCTGGTATCTCCTCAAACATGGCATAAGCAAAGCCTTGGCGATAGGAACAAGACTTCACTTTGACAGGCTTTTTGTCGATAAACATCTCGTGCTTACCATTAAAAATCGCAGGAATATCAATGAGAGGATAAATTTTAACCTCCCCCTTAATACCCTGCGGTTTAACAATTTTCCCAACGCTTAAAAGTTCCACAAATTAATCTCCAAACTTAACATAGATTTTCTTGTGTTCCTTTGCGCCCACGGACTTTATGATTGTTCTTATGCTACTTGCCATTTTGCCGTTTTTGCCAATAACTTTTCCAATATCTTCACTGTTGACTTTAACAACAAAGGTTATGGAAGAGGCTTGCTCTTGCTTTGAAATTTGCACATCGTTTTCATTTTTAACAAGGTTCTTCACAAGAATTTCAAGTAATTGTTGCATAATGTCTCCTCTTAATTTTGAAGAAATTAAGTAATGAAAAATTTTCATAACTTTTCTTCAAACTTTTAAAACAAATTATTTGCTTTCTTGAATTGCACCGCTCTTCTTCAAAATTGATTTAGCAGTTTCAGTTGGAAGCGCACCATTTTTAAGCCATTTTGTTGCTTTTTCGTTGTCAATTTTGATTTCAGCAGGATTTGTGAGTGGATTGTAAGTTCCAAGAATATCAATGAATTTACCATCTCTTGGGCTTTTAGAATCAGCAACAACAACACGATAGAAAGGTGATTTTTTATCTCCCATTCTGGTCAATCTAATTTTAACAGCCATGATTTTTCTCCTTTTAATAGATTTTATATATACGCCGATTTCTCGGGATATACCGAACATAATTTAACAAAATTTCGCATTAGTTTGAGCAATTTTAAAACAACCCGCGCAACCCTTTTTTGTTTTTAAGTTGTTTCATCATCTCCTTTGATTGCTCAAATTGTTTAAGAAGTTGGTTCACTTGCTGAATGCTTGTGCCACTGCCCTCTGCAATCCTTTTGCGTCTTGACGCCTTGATGATGTCTGGATTTAGTCTTTCCTCACGAGTCATACTTTGAATGATTGCCTTATTAACTGCAAGTTGCTTTTCGTCGATTGTGACGCCTTTAAGTTTATTTGCCATGCCTGGTATCATTCTGACAATATCATTCAAACTGCCCATCTTTTTCAGATTTTCCATTTGCACAAGATAGTCTTCAAAAGTAAAGGAATTTTCACGGAACTTTTCTTCCAATTTCTTCGCCTCTTCTTCGCT
The DNA here is from genome assembly GCA_944364445.1 of uncultured Clostridia bacterium. Taxonomy (GTDB): domain Bacteria; phylum Bacillota; class Clostridia; order Christensenellales; family UBA1242; genus Caccovivens. The sequence continues at coordinate 13,273 of CALVWC010000001.1, forward strand.
GACTGCTTCTTGTGCCTTTTCAATTAGCGACAAAACATCGCCCATACCCAAAATTCTGCTGGCAATGCGGTCTGGATAAAATGGCTCAATGTCGCCGATTTTTTCACCAACACCAGTGAACTTAATAGGTTTTCCTGTGATCGCTTTAATGGAAAGTGCCGCACCGCCTCTCGTGTCGCCGTCAAGTTTAGTTAAAATAACACCTGAAATGTCGAGGTCTTTATTAAAACTTTCACTTATTGTCACGGCGTCTTGACCTGTCATAGCATCAACCACAAGCAAAATCTCGTGAGGCTTAACCTCTTTTTTGATGTCCTTAAGTTCGTTCATAAGTTCTTCATTGATGTGAAGTCTGCCTGCCGTGTCGATGATAACAACATCATAGCCTTGCTTTCCAGCGTGCTGAATTGCCTGCTTTGCTGTTTTAACAGGATTTTGCGTTCCCTTTTCAAAAACATCACAATTTGCTTGCTTTCCAACAACTTGAAGTTGATTAATTGCGGCGGGTCTATAAATGTCACACGCAACAAGAAGAGGTCTTTTTCCGCTTTTTTTGAGGTATGCACCAAGTTTTGCACACATAGTGGTTTTACCAGCACCTTGAAGCCCGCACATCATGATTATTGCTGGATTGGAAGAAAGGTGAAGTTTTTGGTCGGTGCTGGACATTAGCGAAACAAGTTCGTCTTTAACAATTTTAATAACCATTTGCCCTGGCGTTAACGACCGCATAACATCTTCACCCACCGCCTTTGCAGAAACTTTGTTCACAAAGTCTTTTGCCACCATATAGTTGACATCAGCCTCAAGCAGTGCAATTCTAACCTCACGCATCGCCTCTTTGATTTCAAGTTCGGTAAGTTTTCCACGCTTTGTGAGTTTGGAAAAAATGTGATTAAATTTTTCAGTTAAGTTTGAAAATAGAGCCATTATAAATCTCCTAAAATTTCATCGACTTTTATTTTTATATTTTCTATATTATTTATCTCTTTAAGTTTCGTAAGTTTTTGTTGCAAGTTTTCTTTTTTTAAAGCGATGTTCAAAACTTTCTCCAAAGCGTCAAGTTTAGCACAAGACTTTGTTATTCCATCCAAAACCGCTTGACGAGAGATATTTTTCTCCTTCGAAATTTCTGCCAAGGTCATGTTAAAGTTGAAATACAAATTCATAAGCGCCTGCCTATCTTCGCTTAAAAGTTTTCCGTAAACCTCAAAAAGTTTACCATATTTAACGAAATCTGCAAGGTCAATCTTTGCCATTAACACGCCCTTTTTTGTAAAGCAAAATAACTTTACACTTTATTATAGCAAAACAAAAATTAAAAATCAAGTGTTTTAAAAAAATTTTTAAAGCAATTTCAAATGAACATAGTTTTACTCAAAGCCTAACTAAAATGAATTATAAAAACAAAATAAAAATTGTTTTTAAGGAAAAAGATGTTCGATTATAAAATCTGAAACAGCGTAATAATTTGGATTGAGATAAACCTTATCGTTTTCCTTTTTTAAGATGTTTTTTTCTAAAAATTGCATAAAAAACTCGTTTTTTTCTAAAAAATAGCCCATTTTTTTGAGTTTTTCTAAATCAACACCATTTTTGCATCTAAGTCCAAGCAAAATTCTTTCTTCAATTTCCTTGTCATTTGTTATCGTTTCCGAATAAGTTTTGCCTTCATAATAGTCATTCAAAACACTGGAATTTTCATATCTAACACCATGTATAAACGAGTGCGAAGACACACCAAAGCCAACATAATCATCATAGGACCAATATGCTAAATTATGTTTGCTTTCAAAATTTGGCAAAGAAAAATTGCTAATCTCGTATTGATTAAAATGCTGTTTTTTAAGAAATTTTCTAAGTTTTTCATAACTTTTAGCCACCGCCTCGTCATCTAAAGGGCGATATTTTTTGCTTTCCACAAGATTAAACAAAGGTGTGTTTTCGTGAACTTCCAGCATATAACAAGAGATATGTTTTACTCCAAATTTAATTAATTTTTTTGCATATTTAACCACATTTTTTTCTTTTTCTAAGCCCAAAATTAAATCGCACGAAACATTGTCAAAATATCGTTTTGCCAATTTCAATTTGTTAAGAGCCTCTTCTTTTGTGTGCAATCGTCCAATTTTTTTAAGCGTTTTGTTGTTTAGACTTTGGATGCCAATGCTTAATCTATTCACTCCAAGTTTTTTATAAAACTTAAACTTTTCTTCGCCAACAGAATTAGGATTAACTTCCATTGTAATTTCAGCGTCAGTTGCAATTTCAAATTTTGTTTTGAGTGCGTCAAAAATTTTTTCCAACAAATCCAACCTTAAAACTGACGGCGTTCCTCCACCAAAATAAATGGTTTTTGCCTTATAACCATTCTCGAACTTTTCAATTTCCTTTAAAAGATGTTTAATATATTCCTTTTGCATATCTTCGCTTGAAACAAAGGAAGTAAAGGCACAATAAAGGCATTTCCTTTCACAAAAAGGAAGATGAATGTAAACTGAAATTTCCTTATCACTATTTTTCATCGTTCAACTTCAAAATACTCATAAATGCTTCCGATGGTATTTCCACCGAACCAATCTTACGCATTTTTTTCTTACCCTCTTTTTGTTTTTCAAGAAGTTTTCTTTTTCTTGAAATATCTCCGCCATAGCACTTGGCAAGCACATCTTTTCTTAAAGCAGAAATAGTTTCACGCGCAATGATTTTGTTGCCGATGCACGCCTGAATTGGCACTTCAAAAAGTTGGCGAGGAATGATTTTTTTTAGTCGCTCAGCAAGTTCTCTGCCTCTTGTGTATGCCTTATCCTTATGCACAATCATGGAAAGTGCGTCACATTTTTCGCCATTGAGAAGGATATCCACTCTCACTAAGTCCGCTTGGCTATAACCAAAAAATTCATAGTCAAAACTTGCATAGCCATGAGTGCGTGATTTTAAACTATCAAAAAAGTCATAAATAATTTCGCCAAGTGGAAGTTCATAGTTAAGTTCCACTCTGCGCTTGTCAAGATAGGTCATGTTTTTATATACCCCACGCTTATCTTGACACAAATCCATAATCGCACCAACATAGTCTGGAGGTGTGAAAACATTAACCTTGACCATTGGCTCTTCAATATGGTCGATCTCCACCTGCGGTGGCAAATTGGAAGGATTGGAAATTTCCAAAACGTCACCGTTGGTTTTGAAAACCATATATGAAACACTTGGTGCAGTTGTGATGATGTCAAGATTAAACTCACGCTCCAATCTTTCTGTTATGATTTCAAGATGTAGTAATCCCAAAAAGCCACAGCGAAAACCATAGCCAAGTGCCGTGGAATTTTCAGGCGAAAACTGCAAACTGGCGTCATTGAGTTTAAGTTTGTCAAGAGAGTCTTTAAGTTCGCCATATTTCGCACCATCAACTGGAAAAATTCCACAGAAAACCACTGGCTTAACCTCTTTATATCCAGCGAGAGGCTCAGAAATTGGATTGTCGGCAGAAGTTATCGTGTCACCCACTTTAACATCACTTATCGTTTTGATTGAGCCAGCAAGATAACCAACATCACCCGCTTTTAAAAGATTAACCTCTTTTGTGTTAGGCACGAAAATGCCGACCTCAGTCACCTCAAAAACCTTGTTTGTTTGCATCATCAAAATCTTATCGCCTTTTTTAACCTTTCCGTCAAAAACACGAATAAGACAGATTGCCCCCTTGAAATTGTCGTAGTGACTGTCGAAAATCAAGCATTTAAGTTTTCCGTTTTCGTCGCCTTTCGGACATGGGATTTTTTCAATAATCGCTTTCAAAACATCTTCAACATTTGTTCCTTCTTTTGCAGAAATACAAGGACAATCATGTGCATCCAAGCCAATGACATCTTCAATTTCAGATTTAACCTCATCAACTCGTGCCGACGGCAAATCAATTTTATTGATAACTGGCACTGTTTCCAAATTGTTGTCAAGTGCAAGGTATGTGTTTGCAAGTGTTTGAGCCTCCACCCCTTGCGACGCGTCCACAAGAAGAAGTGCGCCTTCACAAGCTGCAAGCGAACGCGAAACTTCATAGGTGAAGTCAACATGCCCCGGCGTGTCGATTAAATTGAGTGTGTATTCTTTGCCCTCATATTCATAAATAAGCCTCGTTGGCGCAAGTTTAATTGTGATACCCTTTTCTCTTTCAAGTTCCATGCTGTCAAGAATTTGGTCTTGCATTTCACGCTTAGAAACTGTGCCAGTCAGTTCAATCAATCTATCTGCCAGCGTGCTTTTGCCATGGTCTATATGAGCAATTATGCAAAAATTTCTTATATACTTAAGTTCGTCGTTCAAGTTTTTCTCCCTTATGTGATTATACACGAATGTTAAAATTTTACCAAACAAATTTAGGCTTAAAGTCAAATTCCTTTTATCTTAGCGCTAAAATTTGATTGGTAAATTTATGTGCTTGAATATATTTAAAGTTTATAAGCAAAAAAAAGATAGGCAAGCCTATCAATTCTTATTTAACTTTTTCCATGTATGAGCCGTCACGCGTGTCAACTCTTATTATATCTCCAATATTAACAAAAAGTGGAACGCTAATGGTGTAGCCAGTTATGAGTGTTGCTGGTTTTTTGGAGGCCTTTGAGGTGTCGCCTTGAATGCCCGGTTCAGTGTCAACAACTTCAAGTTCCACGAATGTTGGAGGATAAACGGCAAAAGGCACACCCTTATACATATACATGGTTGTTGTCATGTTTTCAGTGACAAAATTTAAAACATCTGCAACAACATCTTTGTTAAGTGGCATTTGCTCATATGTGTCGTTATCCATGAAATAATAAAGGTCGCCGTCATTGTAAAGATAAAGCATATCTTTCTTTTCAATCACAGCCTCTTGGAATTTATCTGATGGGTTGAAAGTGTCCTCACGAACTTGCCCAGTCATAACATTTTTAATTTTCGCTCTAACAAATGGCGAGCCTTTTCCCGGTTTTACATGCAAAAAGTCGATAACGTTATAAACGTTGCCGTCCATTTCAAAAGTTGTTCCTTTTCTAAAATCTCCTGCTGATACCATAATTTCTCCTATATTTAAAATTTAACTTTTGTTATTATATCATATTTAAAGCACCTTGGCAAGTGTTTTTTGTGCATTTATTTCGCTTTCTTTCGATTTTCCAAGGCATTTAGATAAATATTTTTCATTGTGACGCTATCTTCCGCCATTGTGCCAGCGGATTCACAAACAACATGGCAAGACATATCATAGTCGATTAAAACTTCCACCAAATCTTCAAAGCGAGGTCCATAAATTTCATCTGCAAAAGTGAGATGCCTTATCTCGCCCTTAGTGCCGTATTGAATTTTAGAAAAGTGGATGTGAGAAATTTTAGTTCGCTCTTCGCCCAACTTTTCAAAGGCATAGTCGAAAATCTTTTTGTAGTCCTCTTTTGTTTTCAACGAACCTTGCGTGAGTGCATTGATATGCCCAAAGTCGAATGTTGGAAGAAGGCGTTTAGAAAGCGAGCAAAGGTCGATAATTTCTTTATACGTTCCTATCTGCATGGTTTTACCCATGGTTTCAGGGCAAAGATACAGCGTGCTTCCAAGTTCATTCTCAAGCATTGGCAAAATATCTTTAAAGCGGTTCATTAAAAGCGAAACCGCTTCTTCTCGCGTCAACTTTCCACAAGATGCTGGATGAAAAATCAATCTGTTTGCTTTTAAATTTTTCAAGAATTTTATACCAGTTGTCAAATATCCAATCGATTTTTGAAACATCTCCTCATCAGGATTGGCAAAGTTGATGAAATATGGCGCATGAACGGAAAGTTCAATTCCGTTTTTAACAAACTCGTCGCCAATCTTTATCGCTGTTTCAGACGACATTCGATAACCTTGCCCAAAACTATATTCAAATAAATCTAAACCTTTCGCTTTTGTCCAACTTGGTGCTTCCATTGTGGAAGTGTGACCCTCATTAAAAAACGACTCGCTGTTTCCTGCAGGACCGAACAAAATTTTCCCCATATTTTCTCCTTAAGTTAAATTCAATTTCATTTTAAGTTTACCATTTTTAACTTCGCCAAGACCTAAAAATTTTTTGTCGAAATAAAGTTTATATTCACCGTCTTTTTCGCCATAGTCTAAAACTTGACCATTTAAGATTTTAAAATTTTCTTTTTCGTTTAATGTGATTTTTGGAAGATTAAACACACTGTCACAAGGAATAATTTTAAAATCTCCCTTTTCAATTTCATCAAGTGTGTATGCATCTTTAAGGCTAAACATACCACATCTTGTGCGTAGTATGCATTGCATACTACCATATGTTCCAAGGTGGTATGCAAGATCTCGTGCAATCGAGCGAATGTAAGTTCCACTTGAACATGTGATTTCAAAACGATATAAATTTTTTTCAATCTGGCGAAGAATTTTGAAATCGTAAATTTCCACCTCTTTTGGCGACAAGTCCAGCGTGCCACCATTTCGCGCCTCTTTATATCCCACTTTACCATTCACTTTTTTGGCAGAGTATTGTGGTGGCATTTGGTCGTATTTTCCAATCATATTTTTAACTGCTTCTTCCAGTTCTTTGAATGTGAAATTTGCTTCTTTCTCTTTCACGACCTTGCCAGAAGTGTCAAGCGTGTCCGTTTCCAGCCCAAAAACAAAATTCGCCTCGTATGTTTTATCTTTTTGAAGAAAAAAGTCAAAAAGTTTTGTGCCTTTGTTTACCGTCACAGGAAGCAGACCCTCACCTTCCAAATCTAGCGTGCCTAGGTGACCGCATTTTTTTGCCTTTAATTTATGCTTCACAATGTTAACGACTTTATTCGACGAAATCTCCTTGGGTTTATTCACTAAAATAATTCCACTTACCATTAAAATTCCTCACTGATTTTTTCCAGCGCTTTTCCCACATATTTGGCATTTCCTTTAAGCGTAAAACCAGCCGCCATTTTATGACCACCGCCACCATGACGCACAGCGACGCCAGCAACCTCGTAGCCGTTTTTAGAGCGACAACTAACCTTATAAGTTTCGCTTTCCAATTCATACGCCATCATCACAACATTGAACTCTTTAATTTGATTTAAGTCATCAATAAAAAGTTTCACATCCTCAACCGAGCCACCGACTTTTTCTAACATTTTTTTTGAAACAACAAGGTGGCAAATGTTTTTTGGCGAAAGTTTGTAAATGGAAAAAAGATAGTCGCGAATTTTAATTTGCTGTAAAGTTTTACTGCGATAAACCACATCATAAACTTTTTGAATGTCCGCTCCAGATTTTAAAAGCGTAATCGCACCCTCGAAAGTTGAAATATCTGTGTTTGTGTGCAAAAACCTGCCTGTGTCGCCCACAACGCCAGCATAAATATATGTTGCCACTTCTTTGGTGAGAGGTATTTTTAAATCATTTAAAATTTCAAGAACAATTAAACTTGCCGAACTTTTATTTTCTTCTATTAAAAACTTACAACCAGTTTCAACTTCCACTTGAAGATGGTGGTCAATTACCAAAATATTATCTTTTTTTGCAACTTCCGCGCGATATTTCTCTTCCAATCTTGAAAAAATATTGCAATCTAAAATCATGACAAGATCGAAATTTTCTGAAGAAAATACACTTTCAATTTCTTTTTTATCAAAAATGTTCAAAAGAAAGGAATTTTTGGTAGGATTGGAAAATATTGTCGCTTTCGTGCCCAACTTTTCACACAAATATTTCGCACCAAAAAGCGCACCAAAGCAATCTAAATCAGGATTTTGATGCCCAAATATTGCCACATTTTTCGCAGATGTTATCAGTTCTTTTATTTCCTTACTAGTCATCCTCTTCCTCCGCAGGAATGTCGAGCGTTCTCAAAATTTCTTCCACTCTAAGCGTGCTGATTGCACCTTTATCCACTTCAAACTTAAACTTTGGCATGAAAGGAAGGTCAATCATGTCTTTAAGTTCGCGTTTGATGAAACCCTCAGACTTTTGCAAAACATTGGTGACATTTTTGATATCGTTCACATCAAGCACGCTGATTTTCACCTTGCAATACTTAAAATCAGGGCTGACATTCACATCAGTCACGCTGATAACTTTATTTAAACGCGGGTCATTCATTTTGTGCTGAATAATTTCAATTAAACACTTTTGAATTTCGCTGTTTGCTCTTTCTCGTCTATTCGACATATTATCCTCCTATATAGATAAAATTTAAAAGATTTGCACCATTAATTAAAAAAACAATTAATTGTAAAAAAGAGATTAATTATCTAATCTCTTTTTACCTCCTCTTTCACAAAATATTCTACCACATCGCCTTCTTGAATGTCAAAATTATCTTTAAATTTCACGCCACACTCGAAGCCTTTTGCAACTTCTGCTTTTTCGTCCTTAACAATTCTAAGCGACTCCACACTTGTTTCGCAAACGATTTCGCCGTTGCGTTTTATTTTAGCAATAGCGTTGCGCACAATCTTGCCGTCAGTCACATAACTTCCTGCAATCTTGCCAGCAGAGGAAAGTTTGAACACTGCACGAATCTCCGCCGTTCCAATATATTTTTCCTCATATTTCACAGTCATCATGCCCTTACTCATCTTGGTGATTATGTCCACAACTTCGTAAATAATCTTGCTTTCAATGATTTCCACTTTGAGCGAATCAGCAAGTTGTTTTGTTTTTGCTGGTGTTTTAATGTTAAAGGCAATCACGGTTGCGCCAGTTGTTTGCGCCAAAATCAAGTCGCTTTCACTTATTGCACCCGCTCCGCTGTGAATGGTGACAACTTTGACTTCCTCATTTCTTATTGCTTCCAAAGAATTTCTCAATGCTTCCACCGAACCTTGCGTGTCTGCTTTGATGATTATGTTAAGATTTTTCAAACTTCCTTCATGAATTCTACTCATGAAATCGTCTGCCGAAACGCCAGAGGTTTGTTTTGCGCGTTCCGCCTTAATTTTGTTTATTCTTTCATTGATGACTTGTTTTGAAAGCGAGTCGTCAACCGCAAACACTTGGTCGCCAGAAGATGGCACTTCATTAAAGCCCATAACAGCCACTGGAGTTGAAGGTGGTGCTTTTTTAACAGGTTTACCATTTTCGTCAAACATCGCTTTAACCTTACCATAGGTAATTCCGCAGATAATTGAGTCACCAATTTTAAGAGTGCCATTTTGAACAAGCACAGTGGCAACAGGACCTCTTGACTTATCAAGTTCCGCTTCAATCACCACGCCAGTTGCTTTCTTGTTTGGATTTGCCTTTAAATCTTCCATTTCAGCAACAAGCAAAATCATTTTCTTGAGTTCTTCAAGACCCATGCCAGTTTTAGCAGAAATTGGCACGCAAATTGCATCTCCACCCCACTCTTCAGGCAAAATACCATATTCAGTTAGTTGTTGTTTCACGCGGTCTGGGTTCGCCTCTGGCTTATCCATTTTGTTGATAGCCACAATCATTGGCACTTTTGCCGCTTTAATGTGATTAATAGCTTCCACTGTTTGTGGCATGATGCCGTCATCCGCTGCCACAACCAAAATGGCAATATCAGTCACTTCCGCACCACGCGCACGCATAGCAGTGAAGGCAGCGTGACCAGGAGTGTCGATAAAAGTGATTTTCTCGTTGTTAAAAGTGATTTGATAAGCACCAATTTTTTGCGTAATTCCGCCCGCTTCACCCAAAACCACATTGGTTTTTCTGAAAGCGTCAAGAAGAGAGGTTTTACCATGGTCAACATGCCCCATAACAGTGACAACTGGTGGTCGTTTAACCAAATCTTTTTCGTCATCCTCTTGTGCAGAATCCATAAGTTTTTCTTCAAAACTTTTGTCAAGTTTAAGTTCAAGTGTAATGCCAAAATCGGAGCAGATAAGTTCGCAAGTGTCGAAATCGATGGTGCTATTAATGGTTGCCATAATTCCCAAAAGCATACATTTTTTAACAATCTCAGCAACTGGTTTACCTATCTTTTCGCTTAACTCTTTAATGGTTATCTCACGCGAAGTTAAAACGGCATGAGTGATTTTTGGAGCGATAACAGTTTGAACTTCTTTTTTCTTTTTGATGAGTTTTCTTGAACCCATTGTTGTTTCTTCAAAGCCCTCATCGCCCAAAACATAGATATTATTGTTATTTCCGCCATGCTTTTCAAAAGATTGTTTTTGCTTTGGCTTTTTGTTTTCTTCAACATTTCTACGCTTATTCTTATTTCCAAAATTGCGTTCAGGAGTGGCAAGCACAGCACTGCTTTCCGTTGGTGCAAAACTTTTGAAGTTGTTTGCTTTTGTGGAAACAAAAGATTTTTGGTTATTCTGTCCAAATTTATTGCTTCCTTGGAATTTGTTGTTCCCCTGAAATTTGTTTCCAACTTGTTGTTGCTTGTTGAAAGGAGGTTTTTTCGCGAAGTTGTTGGTTTTTTGATTATCAAATTTTCTATAATTATTGCCATTTTGCTTGTTTTGTTGGAAAGAAGTTTGAGTGTTGGTTTGAATTTTAGACTCATCATCCTCCACTTTCTTTTCCACAACCTTAACTTCTTCTTTTTTCGCTTCTTCAATTTTTCTTTTTTCTTCTTCTTTTGCTTTTTGTTGCAATTCCGACTTCTTTTGTTGAAGACTTCTTGAAAAAGCGTCCACTTGCACCTTTGCATCTTTAATTGACAATAATAAATTCTGCAAAGAGCCGTCTCTTTGAATGTTGTTTATTGATTTAAGTCCATTTAATTGTTGATTAGCCAAATTATTCTCCTTTTATGATTTTGATAATCTCCTCGCTAAGCGCCTTATTCTTAAGCGCTACCGCCTTACAATTTTCAATTCCCATTAACTCATCAAGTTTTTGAACGAAAAGAAGAGGAATATTTCTTTCGTTTGCCACATGAGTCATCTCTCTTTTAAGTGAATTGCCACTTTTTTCATCAAGCACAATCACAAACATTTTTTGAGTGTGTTTTTCAATGTTTTCTCCGCCTATGATGAGATAGCCAGCCTTTCGGCTTATGTTTAAAAGTCCTTTAAGTTCTTTCAATTTCCTCTCCTATCATGCTGTAAACATCATCACTAACTTCGCACTTGAAAGCCCTGTTAAGTCCGCGTGATTTTTTAAGTTTGTTTAAACATTCCTTAGATTTGCAGATGTATGCACCTCTGCCATTAGCCTTGCCAGTTTTATCCACAAATATCTGCCCTTCTTTATTTTTCACAATTCTAAGAAGTTCTTTTTTGTCGCTATGCTCTCGGCAAACGATGCACATTCTTAATCTTTCTTTTTGCATTAATTTTCATCATCTCCATTGATTTCTTCAAATTCATCAAGGTCGCTCATAGTGTCGAAAGAGTCATCATCGGCAAGTTCAGTAAGTTCATATTCAGTTTCTTTCTCCTCTTTCACTGGTTTAACATAACTTTCAGGTTTAACATCAATCTTCCAACCAGTGAGTTTTGCAGCCAAGCGCACATTAACACCGCCTTTGCCAATGGCAAGAGAAAGTTTGTCGTCTGGAACAATCACTTGGCTCATATTCAAACTGTCGTTAGTTTCCACCGATAACACTTTTGCTGGGCTAAGCGCTCTTGCAATGTATTCAAGTGGATCGTCTGAATATTCCACAAGGTCAATTTTTTCGCCGTTTAATTCGTTAACAATGGTGTTGATTCTTGCACCTCTATTTCCCACGCAAGCACCAACTGGGTCAAGGTTAGGTCTTGTTGCTTGAACAGCCACCTTGGTTCTTATGCCTGCTTCGCGTGCGATGTTTTTAATTTTAACATCACCACTTGCAATCTCAGGAATTTCAAGTTCAAAAAGTTTTCTAACAAAACCTATGTTGCTTCTGGAAACTTGCACTTGTGGCCCGCGGAAAGAATCTTTAATTTTCTTAACATAAACCTTAACTCTGTCGCCAACTTGAAATTTATCGCCGGGTATTTGGTCGTTTTTCATTAAAACGCCTTCGGTGTGAGTTCCAGCAATTTGAACATAAACGATGTCGTCGTCAATGCGCTTAACAACTGTGGTTAAAAGTTCATCCTCTTTTTCAGAGAGTTCGTCCGCTGCTTGTTGGCGTTCCATTTCGCGAAGTTTTTGCATAACAACTTGTTTTGCGGTTTGTGCGGCAATTCTTCCAAAATCCTTAGTTGTTTCTTCCACCGAAACAATGTCGCCGACCTTATATGATTTTTTAATCTGCCTTGCCTCTTCAAGTGAAATTTCTTTATCTGGGTCTTCCACATTTTCCACAACTGTCTTATAGGAAAAAATTCTTATTGTGTTTCTTTCTGGATACAATTTCACCATGGCACTTTTTGCTTCGCCATACATCTTCTTGTATGCTGAGGTCAATGCAGTTTCAAGTGTTGCAATAAAAGTTTCCTTATTAATTTTTCTTTCTGCCTCTAAATCGTCTAATGCCTTAAAAAAATCTTTGTTTACCATTTTCAACTCCTTAAAATTTAATAATCAATTTGATGTTAGCGATTTTATCTCTGTCAAAAGTAAGTGTTTCCTTATCAGTTTTTAAAGTGACTGTTTTATCATTAAAGTCTTCCAAAACACCCTCAAATTCTTTTTTGCCGTTTTGTTTTGCAAAAAGCGAAATTGTCACTTCTTTATTTAAGTTTCTTTTTAAATCTCTGTCCGTTTTAAGTGGTCTGTCAAGTCCAGGACTGGAAACCACAAGTGTGAAAGGTGCATCGTTTGTTGGATTGAGTTCGTCGATTATTGGGTCAATAACTTTGTTGACCTTTTCGCAGTCATCGATTGTCACGCCTTCCTCTTTGTCGATTGTGAAAATCAAACTCATGCCGTCGAATTCTTTAACATATTGAACATCCACAAGTTCATAGCCCATTTCTTCAATCACTGGGCGTAATTTTTCCTCGCAAATTTCTTTTACTTTTGCCAATTTAAACCTCCAAAACTCTCTTTTACAACAAAGAGTGAGCAAACATTTGCCCACTCCCTGCCACAAGATATCTTTATTATATCGCATATTCACAAAAAATGCAACACTTTTAAGCAATTATTTCAAATTTTTAACAAAAATTATTTGCCTAGTTCATTTAATTTTAAAAGCACCTGCGCTGTTGCGTAAGCATCATTCCAAGCACGATGCGCATCCTTAAGTTCAATACCCAAAGCCTTCGTGACCGTGCCAAGATTAAATCTTGAAATTTTAAGGCGAGAAACTCGTGCTTCGTTCATTGTGTCGATAACATCATTATCAAAAATTAAGTTTTGAATTTGCCCAAAACGCTTAATGAATTTAATATCGAAATTGATAACATTATGTCCACTTAAAACGCAACCGCGAGTAAATTCATAGAACTTGGAAATAACCGCTTCAACTGGAGGTGCATCCTCCACCATTTCATTTGTGATATGTGTCAGCCTTGTCACTTCATAAGGAATTTCCGTGGTTGGTTTAACAAAAGTGGAGAATTTTTCTACGATATTTCCATTTTCAATTTTCACCGCGCCAAGTTCAATAATTTGGTCTAAATCGGTGTTTAAGCCAGTGGTTTCAAGGTCGAAAACCACAAAGGTGTGAGTCATTATCTTTTGATTATATTTCACCACTCGCCCAAACATACTGTCCTGTTCAGTGGCACTTAATTTTTCAATTTCCACATCCTTAAAATTTTCTTCAGTTCTTTCATTAACCAAAAGCGTTTCGTTTTCTTCCTCGCTTGCCAAGGCGATTTTATCAACATACAAAACAAGTTTATTGGCATTAAGCCCAAATTTCACATCGCCATGCAAAAGCAAAAACATATTCTCTTCCAATGCTTCCAAATCTTTTTCATAGCGTTTAGGGCAAAAGAAAATGCAATCTAACTTTCCCTTGCCGTCACAAATATTGAAAGTAAAATACGCTTTTTGAAGACCTGCACGCACACCTTTTTTAATGGTGAAATCGCGTCTTGCTAAGTTGGAAATATAACCAGCAACAATAACGGCATTTTTTGGCGAGGTTATGTATGAAATATATTCAGGACTTGGTGGAATATCCTTGCCGACCACTTCTTTTATGATTTGAACGCCATATCTTTGCACTCTGCGCGCGTTGGTTTTAAGTGGCACGCTTTCAATGTCAACCTCTTCAACTTTATTTTCACAAATTTCCAAATTGATGTTAAATTCAACAAGATAATTGTCTTTTAAAAATGCTGAAAGTTGCGAAGAAACCTTGTTGCTAATAAAAAACTCAGCAATTCTTGGGCTTGCCTTAATGTTCACCAAAACATCGATATTAGAGATTTGCAATTCAACATCTTCATCGTGAATATATGTGTTCAAAAGTTTAAACTTATCTTCGAAAAATTGGCTTATGCTTTTACGAATAAGTTTTTCTTCCACATACGCTTTTAAAAATTTCACTTTAAGTTTTAATTGTTCAAATTTTAAAAGATTAGAAATAAACTCAACAATTTCCTCTTTTTCTTCTTCAGTTAAATTTTCATCTTTTGATGGATATAAAAAAGTTATGGTGCAGAGATTGTCGCTCTCACTAACCACAACACTTTTTAAATATAAATTGGAAAATCTTTCACCAAAATGATTTCTAAATTCTTGTTCAAAATTCATACTTTCATTTTAGATTATTTTTTGTTTTTTGTCAAGTTTAAAGCACAAAATGAAGAATGTCGACAATTATCACAAAAGCAAACAACACGCAAAGTCCAACAAAATGAATGGTATTTTCCACTTTCCTATCGATTGGCTTTCGCCGTATCCATTCGATTGTTGTGAACAAAACATGCGCGCCATCCAGCGCTGGAAATGGCAAAATATTAAACACGGCAAGGTTGGCAGAAATTAGCGGTATGAAAATTAAAAGATTGGCAGGATTTAATTGTGTGTATTCTGCCATTGTGGCAATCGTGGTTATCGTTCCGCCCATTTCTGTGATAGGAATTTGAAAAGTTATCAAAAACCACAAACTCTTAAGCACCACCCAAGCAAAACCGAACGCCATTGGAAAAGCCCGCCCAAGTCCGTCAAAGAAACCATATTTATATGCCGTTGTGCAAGCACTGCCAACAAGGTCACTTTCAAGCCCCATAACATACACCGTTTCTGTGGAAGTTGTGCCGTCGTCATTAGTTATTGTTTTTTCATAAGGCAGAACTGCAACTGTTAATTCTTTAATTTCACCATTTCGTTCGACTGTCATGGAAAAAGGAGGATATTCTTGCCCAGCAATGTAATCTTCACTTTCATAAAAAGATTTAGCCTCACTTTTTTGTTCGTTAATTAAGTCGACAAAATTTTCACCGAAAGCAAAGTCAATCTTTCTTCCGTCAATATGAGTGATAACATCGCCCTTTTTAAAGACACCAACATTGATTTCTTGGCTAAAATTCACAATTTGTGGCACATCATAACCAACTGTGCAAAGAAGTATCCAAGAAAAAATAATGGCGGTTATAAAATTCATGGTGACGCCAGCAAAAAAGACAATTATCCTCTTCCAAGGTTTTTGATTATTGAATGATTGCTCGTCACCTTTGCCGTCTTCATCCTCGCCATAAAAAGAGCAATAGCCACCAAGTGGAAAAATGCGAAAAGAAAACTTTTCGCCAGTCTTTTTTGACGTATGCGAAAAGATAGCCTTGCCAAAACCAATGGAAAACTCTGTGATTTTAAATTTGAGGATTTTTCCTGCAATATAATGCCCAAGTTCATGCACAAGAACCATGAAAAGAAGCACCACAATCGCAAGAAGAATATAAAGGAAAGTTATCATAAAAATACCTTAAAGCAAATTTTTCCTTCCTATGTTATCATATCAAAAAGTCGGTAAAAATGCGTTTTTAAGCAAAATTTCACCTCTTAGCAAAGAGCGATAATCCAAAACGCCAGCAAAATGTATGGCGCCATGAAGATATATGAGTCAATTCTGTCAAGCATACCACCATGTCCCGGAATCATTCGACCGCTGTCAGAAACGCCTGCTCTGCGCTTTAAAATAGACTCAAACAAATCTCCGCCGATTGCCACCCCAATTCCAAGAAGAACAACAATCAAATATGCCCAAATTGGAAAGTTTGACCACATGAAGTCAAAACCATTAATATTCACAAAAATAAGATAAACACAGGTCATCAAAAGAAGTGTCCAAACAGCGCCACCAACAGCACCTGAAATTGTTTTGTTTGGGCTTATTCTTGGACACATTTTCTTTCCGCCGATAAGCGAACCCATAAGCATAGCAAAAGTGTCGGCAAACATTGGAATTAAAAGAGCGGTAAGCAAAACAAATATTGAAAAATCAACGCTTACATTTGCAAACACATCAAGAGGAAGTTCGTTCATATGGTTAATGAAAATCATGAAAAGGAAGAAAAATGCAGGATAAACAAACGCAATCAAAGTGTTAACGCATTTTTTAAAGATAAACTTTGTGGTTGAAATGTTTTTAATGCCTCTTGTTGTCATTTCTTCAAGCACTTTTTTTCTTCTCATAAGTTGAATGAGAAACGCGCCAAGAAGTGTGACAAGCATAACTGCAAAATCAATTAAAATTGCCCACAAAACAAATAAAATATCGCCTTGTGCGCCTGCAAGATAGGAAAAGCCTATGTTAATTCCCATTATTGCAACAGGAAAAATCACTGACAAAATCTGAAAATTATATAGCCTTGCCTTCGAAAGAAGTTTAGACATTTCAAACCCTGCAAGGCAGGCAATAATGCCAAAAAATGCGTCAAAAAAGTAATCACTAACGAATATTTTTAACACAAACAGGATGGCTATTAAAAGCACAATAAGCACAGATGAAAATATTCTTTTTTTCATTAATTTCCTCCAAATCTTCTGTTTCGCTTAGAGTAAACTTTAAGCGCTTTAACAAGTTGTTTTTTTGTGAATGCTGGCCAACAAACCTTTGGAAAATAAAGTTCGCTGTATGCAAGAGAGAATAGCATAAAATTTGAAATTCTTTTCTCTCCGCTGGTTCTTATCATGAAATCGATGTCTGGCGCAGGATAGGAATAAAGGTTCTTCAAAATATCGTCGCTTGTGATTTCTTTTTTACCACTTTTGATTGCCTTATTTACCGCCTGCACAATGTCATCTCTTCCGCCATAGTTTAAGGCAAGGTTGACCACAAGACCACTATTATTTTTGCTGTTTTCCACAATTTTTATAATCTTCTCTCTCAAATTTTCAGGAAAACGCGAAATATCGCCCATGGCAACAAACTTTAAGTTTAAATTAAGGAAATCTTTTTCATATCTATCGAACATCTCTTCAACAACATTAAAAATCGCCTCAATTTCCTTTTTCTCTCGGTTCCAGTTTTCAGTGGAAAAGGCGAAAAACGAAGCATATTTAATTCCCTTAATCTCACTTAGAAATTTTATTAAATCAACAAGAGTATCTGCCCCTTTTTTATGTCCGAAAAACTTGTCTAATCCACGCCTTTTTGCCCATCTGCGATTTCCGTCCATAATAAAAGCGATATGTGCAGGTAAAACTGTTGGTATTTTCATATAACTCCTAATTAAACTTTCATAACCTCGTCTTCTTTACTCGATGCCAAACTGTCGGCAAGAGAAGTGTATTTATCAATCATCTTTTGCACTTCTTTTTCGCTTTGGCTAAGTTCATCCTCCGACAAAGTTCCGTCTTTCTTAAGGTCTTTAAGCATATCAAGTGCATCGCGTCTGGCGTTTCGCATGGTTATTTTTGTTTCTTCGCAAATTTTCTTAACATTCTTAACGATTTCCTTACGCCTTTCTTCCGTTAGCATTGGAAAAACAAGCCTAATGGTTTTGCCATCGTCAGTTGGTGTGATGCCAATATCCGCCTGAGAAATTGCCTTCATAACATTTTTAATTTGGCTTTGGTCCCAAATGTTGATGTTCAAAATGCGCGCTTCAGAAACTGAGATTGTTCCCATTTGAGTGATTGGTGTCATCACGCCGTAATACTCGACCATAACCTTATCTAAGATGTGAGGATTTGCTCTGCCCGCCCTTATAACAAGATATTCACTTTGCTGATGAGAATATGCTTTTTCAAGGTCTTGTTTCAATGATGAAAATATATCATCAACCATTTCGTTCATAAAATTCTCCTTATTCAGTTAATTATATCTTAAATTCCAAAATTTTGCAAATGAAATGATGTAATAATCAAAATATTTTGCTATAAAATTCTAATTTCTTCCGCTTTTGAATAGCAATTCATAATTCTTGCCATTTGTTTAAAATCTTTTTTGCGTTTTTCCATAAATTTTGAAATTTCGCTGTCCGTGCTTGAACAAGGCAAATTCACAGTTTTATCTTCCACATCTTGCAAATCAAATATACTCATTTGATAGGAATTTCCTTGCAAAAATTGGTTTTCAGTTAAAGCGGTTGAAAGCGGTTTCAAAAGTTCGTCATCAAATTTTTTAACAATGCCGTCAAGCTTTTTTCTTGGCAAATTGTTTAGGTCAATTTTGTGGATGGAATTTTCTTTAAAGGTTTCGTAAAGTTCTTCTGGGTTTCGGTATATAGTTTTCGCTTTTGCAATGCCTTTTTGAAAGGAAGTTTCAATGGAATCATATAAATTCTTAACATCGCTTTCAAATTTTTGGGTAATTTCGTCCACCTCTTCGCCACTTTCCTTATTGTAAAGAGCGCACATATTTCCGATGTAGGTATAGATTTTCCCCATCAAAACCTCAGATTTTGTGGCAATTTTAACACGGTTGTCGCGATTCTTTAAAATTTCATGCAAATCGCGTTTTTCTCGCAAGCCAAATAGGTCTATAAGTTCATCAATTTCTTTAGTCACCTCATCGCTATATTCAGCAAGTTCTTCGTGTCGATAATTCAAGTGCAAAAGCGTTAAAAACTTGTCGAACATCTCTTCGTTATTTTTACCAGCAAAAACCTCGTAAAATTTTTGAGCAATCTCACGCTTTGTCATGTTATAAAGTTTGATTGAAAGAAGGATGTTATTATTTTTAATCTTCTCCACAATCTCAGCGTTAGAAAATTTGTCGAAATATGGCACAATTGCGTCAAGTTTTCCAGCAACTTTTTCCTTTTCAACACCCGCCTTGTGCAAGTCTATGAAAAGACTTTTAAGTTTTTGTGCATTAACGCCATAAATTTGCCTTGCCTTTTTCAAAGCCTCAAAGGAAAGTTCCTCGCCAAGATAATCGTGAATAAGCCCAACAACATTCCAATAATTAAAACTAACTCCAAAGAAATTTTCTTTTGAAATTTTGTTTACACAAGCAAGGTTAGTTGGATTATAAAACAAATTAAAAATAATCTCATCCGCCTCTTCCTCTTTGCAATAAGATTTAAAACAGTTGGTCAGTGCGTTTTCTTTCCTCTTAATTTCTGCAACATTTATCGATAAAAGCGAGGAATTTTTCGATATCCAATTTCGCAAAGTTTCTTTAAGCGACAATTTTTCGCCCGTTTTTTCGTAGTGGTCATAGATGTAAATGCTGGCGCGATTGACAATATGGTTATAAGCAAGTTCAACAGATTTTGGGCTTAAAGTGAAAAGAGATGGATTGTTGACGAATATATCCACCACCTCGATGTTATTAAAAAGTTGCCCTTGTTTAGTTTTAAAATTCTTTAGAAGTTCAAAATTTTTCTTTACTTTTGTTTTATCCGCCTTATAGATCAGCGAAGAACATCTTTCATACATGGAAATAACTTTTTTATCTTCAACGCCAAGGGTTTTTGCAATTGTTGGAAAAACTGAATTAAACTGTTCATTTTCTTCTTTAAGTTTAGAAAAATTCCCATCTTCATCCAAAAACACTTCGCCATTAGTTAGAACAGCCGAATACACCATTTCATAAGGATTGATACCGCGCGCCGTCATATCATGAAAAAGGCTGTTAATTCTTTGATATGACCTTTCGCAATCTTCATTGAAAGATTTAAAATTTAATTTTTGAAAAATCACTCTTCCCACTTTTTTCTTATGGTCGATGGAAACAACAGAGGAATACGAATCCAAATATTTTTCAAGTGCTGTTAAAACACTGTCAAGTCGCCTATAAATATCCTTGGTTTTGTTGCTGTTCGAGCGAATAAAAGCATCCAC
This sequence comes from uncultured Clostridia bacterium, assembly GCA_944364445.1. GTDB lineage: Bacteria > Bacillota > Clostridia > Christensenellales > UBA1242 > Caccovivens. Next base: position 33,319 of record CALVWC010000001.1, read on the forward strand.
CTCATCTGGCAAAAGATTAAAATATTTTTTAGCAAAAGTATAGAGGTCAGTTTTAGTTGCAATCACACTCAACATAACAACTCCTTTAACTAATTTTATCATAAAAAATCGCATTGTCAAGACTTTTTCGACAAATAACAAATATATTTCTCATAAAAAGTTATAAAACTTGGAAAAAATTTTAGAACAAAAAAAGACTCTCAAGCATAGGGCGCGCAACCTATGCCAGAAAGCCTTTTCTTTGCTTAATAATATTTAAAATGGAAACAAAGTTTTAACACTTTGTGAAGTTATAATTAAATAACTTTTGATGCGTTAAATAAGAATAAACTTATCTTTCAATTATTCAATGATTGAAGAAACAACGCCAGAACCAACAGTTCTTCCGCCTTCACGAATAGCGAAACGAAGACCTTGTTCAATAGCGATAGGTGAAATAAGAGTGATTGTCATCTTAACATTATCGCCTGGCATAACCATTTCAACACCTGGTTCAAGTTCGATTGTTCCAGTCACGTCAGTTGTTCTGAAATAGAATTGTGGTCTATATCCATTGAAGAATGGTGTGTGACGACCGCCTTCCTCTTTCTTCAACACGTAAACTTCAGCAGTGAACTTTGTGTGTGGATGAATTGAGCCCGGTTTGCAGATAACTTGACCTTTTTCAATTTCGTTTCTTTGAATACCACGAAGAAGAAGTCCAACGTTATCACCTGCACGACCTTCGTCAAGAAGTTTTCTGAACATTTCAACACCAGTTACAACTGTTTGTTTCTTTTGTCCAAGACCAACGATTTCAACAACGTCGTTAAGTTTAACAACGCCTCTTTCAATTCTACCTGTTGCAACAGTTCCACGACCTGTGATTGTGAAAACGTCTTCAACTGGCATTAAGAAAGGTTTATCAACATCTCTCTTTGGCTCTGGAATATAGGAATCAAGAGCGTCAAGAAGTTCTTGAATGCACTTGCAAGCTGGATCATCAGCCTTTCCTGCTTGAGCTGCTTCCAATGCTTTAAGAGCAGAACCTTTGATAATTGGAGTTGTGTCTCCTGGGAAACCATATTCGTTAAGCAAATCTCTAACTTCCATTTCAACGAGTTCAAGAAGTTCAGGATCGTCAACTTGATCGGTTTTGTTCATGAAAACAACGATGTATGGAACGCCAACCTGTCTTGCAAGAAGGATATGCTCTCTTGTTTGAGGCATAGGGCCATCAGTTGCAGCAACAACAAGGATAGCGCCGTCCATTTGAGCAGCACCTGTAATCATGTTTTTAACATAGTCTGCGTGTCCTGGGCAGTCTACGTGAGCGTAGTGACGCTTAGCAGTTTGATACTCAACGTGAGCAGTGTTGATTGTGATTCCTCTTGCTTTTTCTTCAGGAGCCTTATCAATTTCATCATATCTCATTTGTTGAGCCAAGCCTCTTAATGCGCAATATGTTGTGATTGCAGCAGTAAGGGTTGTTTTACCATGGTCAACGTGACCGATTGTTCCCACGTTAACGTGTGGTTTAGATCTATCAAATTTTTCTGTAGCCATTTTTAAAAATCTCCTTTTTTAATCTACTATGCTATCATAGCACAAATTTATTTTTTTTCAAAGCAATTTTCAATGATTTTCAAAAAATTTTTAAAAATCTTATGCTTTTTTGCGTTGACCGATGATAGTCTCAGCAATATTTCTTGGAACTTCTGAATATTTCAAGAATTCCATTGTGAAGTTTCCACGGCCTTGTGTTTGAGAACGAAGGTCTGTGGCATAGCCGAACATTTCGCCAAGAGGCACTTCAGCATTAACAACTTGCACGCCTGGGCGGGTTTCATTACCCGTTAAAATTCCACGACGAGAAGTGATGTTGCCCATAACTGTTCCCAAATAATCGTCTGGCACTTCCACTTGCACCTTCATGATAGGCTCAAGAAGGCATGGGTCTGCCTTAAGGCAAGCATCCTTAAATGCCATGGAACCAGCGATTTTGAACGCCATTTCAGACGAGTCGACTTCGTGATAAGAACCATCGAGAAGTGTCACTTTATAGTCAACAACTTCATATCCAGCCAAAACGCCGTTTTTAGCCGCTTCTTTAATTCCGTTGAACACTGGTTGGATGTATTCTTTTGGAATGGAGCCACCAACTGTTTTGTCGATAAATCTTTCAGCGTCCTCAAGATGTGTTCCTGCTGGAACCGGCTCGATGTCGATAACGCAGTGACCATATTGACCTTTACCACCGCTTTGACGAACAAACTTACCTTCTGCATGAGCAGGTTTTTTGATTGTTTCCTTATATGCAACTTGTGGCGCGCCTACATTCGCTTCCACTTTAAATTCACGAAGGAGTCTGTCAACAATAATTTCAAGGTGAAGTTCGCCCATACCAGCAATGATTGTTTGACCAGTTTCTTGGTCGGTGTAAGTTTTGAAAGTTGGGTCTTCTTCTGCAAGTTTAACAAGTGCAAGCACCATTTTTTCTTGCATAAGTTTGGTTTTTGGCTCAATTGCCACCCTGATAACTGGGTCAGGGAAATCCATACTTTCAAGTTGGATTGGGTGCTTTTCGTCGCAAAGAGTTTCGCCTGTTATGGTGTCTTTAAGTCCAACAATAGCAGCGATGTCACCTGCACCCACCTCTTTAATTTCTTCTCTTTGATTTGCGTGCATTCTGATGAGTCTTCCCACTCTTTCCTTTTCGCCCTTATTGGAGTTATAAACATAACTTCCAGCAACAAGTTTTCCAGAATAAACACGGAAGAAGGCAAGACGACCAACAAATGGGTCTGTCATAATTTTGAAAGCAAGCCCAGCAAATGGAGCATCCTCGCTTGGCGCTCTTGTTTCTTTTTCTCCAGTTTCTGGATTAACACCTTCGATGTGGTCGATGTCAAGTGGAGATGGAAGATATTCAACCATAGCATCCAAAAGCATCTGCACACCCTTATTCTTATAGGACGAACCGCAAAGAACAGGTGTAAGTTTTCTGGAAATTGTGGCATTTCTGATTGCCTTTTTAAGTTCCTCAAGAGAGATTTCCTCGCCGTCGAAATACTTAGCAAGAAGTGCGTCATCAGTTTCCACAATTTTTTCGATGATCTCGTCGTGAAGTTTTTGAGCGTCCGCTTTATATTCTTCTGGAATATCTGTCACATCAAAAACTTTTCCAAGGTCATCTTCATAAATTTCCGCTTTCATTGTTAAAATGTCAATAATTCCGCTGAAAGTGTCAGCCGAGCCGATTGGCATTTGAATTGGAAGTGGATTTGTTTTAAGTCTATCTTCAATACTCTTCACACAGCCGAAAAAGTCTGCTGCATCTCTGTCCATTTTGTTGACATAGATGATTGTTGGAACTTTGTATTTTTGAGATTGACGCCAAACAGTTTCAGTTTGTGGTTGCACCTTATCGCGAGCGGATAAAACAAGCACAGCGCCGTCCAAAACCTTCAAAGAACGCTCAACTTCCACAGTGAAGTCAACGTGTCCCGGTGTGTCGATAATGTTGATTTTATGGTTTTTCCAATAGCAAGTTGTGCAGGCAGAAGTGATAGTAATTCCTCTTTCTTGCTCTTGTGCCATCCAGTCCATTGTGGCTTCGCCGTCATGAACTTCGCCGATTTTGTGACTTTTACCAGTGTAGAAAAGAATTCTTTCGGTGGTTGTGGTCTTACCAGCATCAATATGCGCCATGATACCAATATTCCTAACCATATTTAAATCGGTAGCCATTTTTTTCTCCTTTTACTTAGTTTTTTCATTATGATTATTTTCATTTGAATTTGAAAAACTGTTTAAAATAACATTTTTTTCGTTATCTAAATATTTTTCCAAACCTTTTTTATACTCTTCGCCAAATTTTTCATAAAGCGCGCTTCTCCACATATTGATTGTGCGCCTCTGTAAAGGAAGAACTCTGCTGTGGCAATTATGAAAAGCGGTGTTAGAAACAGCATTAATATCAAAATCCTTTAGATATGCAACAAATGGTTGTTGGTCATCTTGGTTTATTTTCATGGTTAATTCCACACTTTTTGTGCCAACTCCATTTAGTTCCACAATCATTTTTCCATAACGATCTTGAAATATTTTTGTGATATCTTCCTTTGATAACTTTTCAATGAACATAACTTCCTCCTTCATCTTTCGCGTTCTTGTTTTGGATGTTTATGCGCGTATAACTTTTTCAAGTTTATAAGAGCATATTCTTCATCCTTAATAGTTTTTTGGCTATTTGGTCGAGTTTTAAACATTTCGCATTTTTTCATGAAATTACCACTTATAGTGAGCAAATGCTTTGTTTGCTTCAGCCATTCTGTGCATTTCATCACGCTTTTTAATGGAAGCACCTGTGTTATTATATGCATCCATAAGTTCGCCTGCAAGTTTAGCATCCATATTTCTTTCGCCAGTTCTCTTTCTTGCGTTGTTCACAATCCAACGAATAGCAAGTGTTTGGCGTCTTTCTGGCCTAATTTCCATTGGCACTTGGTATGTTGCACCGCCCACTCTGCGACCTTTTGTTTCAAGCATAGGCTTAACATTTTCAATCGCGGTCAAGCAAACATCAAGAGGTTCCAAACTTGTTTTTTCTTTAATAATGTCAAACGAACCATAAACAATTCTTTGTGCAAGTCCTTTTTTACCACTCAACATAACTTGGTTTGTTAACTTTGTGACAACCTTGTTGTTATAGATTGGATCTGGTAAAACATCTTTCTTTGTCGCACATTTTCTTCTTGGCATTGGTTTTACTCCTTTTATCTAAATTTTGTTTTTCTTACTTCTTAGGTCTTTTTGCGCCATACTTAGAACGGCTTTGTTTTCTGTTGGCAACACCAGCAGTATCCAAAGTGCCTCTAACAATGTGATAACGCACACCCGGCAAATCTTTAACACGTCCGCCACGAACAAGCACAACACTGTGCTCTTGGAGGTTGTGTCCTACGCCTGGGATATAGCAAGTTCCTTCTTGACCGTTGGAAAGTTTAACTCTGGCAATCTTACGAAGAGCGGAGTTAGGCTTTTTAGGTGTTGCAGTTCTAACAGACAAACAAACACCGCGCTTTTGAGGGCACTCTTCAAGAAGTGGTGCTTTTTTCTTTTTCTCGAAAGTTTTGCGACCTTTTCTCACTAATTGGTTAAATGTAGGCATTTTATTCTCCTTTTAGTTCAAATTTTCAGTTTTAAATCGTGAATTGGATTTGTCAAAAAAAAGACGCGTTTCCGCGTCAAAAAAATATGCTTTATTTGGCAAACATGAACAACACAATCGCAAAGCGACTTTGAAGAGAACTTCAAATCGGTGAAAGCAACCGCCCACCTGTTGTTTGTTTATGCTTAAACTTAAGCATATGTTTCCGACAACGAAACATGGCTATATTATATATAAAAAGAAAAGCATTGTCAAGTGTTTTTGCTCTTCTTTTCAAAATTTATTGAAAAATCTTTGAATAAAAGAAAAAGAGCGTTCATAACGCCCTTTCAATTATTTTCCTGCCATTTGTTTTGCAACTTCTTCTGCCAAATTGTCGTGTCTTTTCTCTAAGCCCTCGCCAAGTTCATAACGAGTGAATCTTCTGATAGAGATTTTTTCGCCAATTTTTAAAGTTGCTTCTGTTAAAATATCCTTAATCGTTTTACTGCTGTCTTTAACGAATGGTTGGTTAAGAAGGCAGAAATCTTCATAATACTTTTTAATTCTTCCCTCAATCATTCTGTCAACAATGTTTGCTGGTTTACCCTCGTTAAGCGCTTGAACACGCAAAATTTCCTTTTCATTTTCAAGTTCTTGTGGGTCAACTTCCGCCTCGCTGACATATTTTGGATTTGCAGCAGCAATTTGCATAGCAATATCTTTAACTAAGTTTTGGAAATCAGCACTCTTTGCCACGAAATCGGTTTCGCAGTTAACTTCCACCAAAACGCCAATCTTTCCGCCCATGTGGATGTAAGAAGAAACAACACCTTCGGAAGCAATTCTTCCTTGTTTCTTATCAACCGCCTTAAGTCCTCTTTCTCTTAAAAGCACAATGGCTTTTTCAAAATCACCATTAGCATCAGTGAGTGCCTTTTTGCACTCCATCATGCCAACACCTGTTTGTTGTCTTAATTTTGCAACATCTTGTGCAGTAAAACTCATAATTTTATCTCCTTTTAAAAATAATTATTCTGCGTCTTTCTTTTCTTCAACCTTTTCGGTTTTTTCCACTTTTTCTTTCTTCACAGCAGGTTTCTTTCTTGGTTTTTTGTTGGTTTTCTTAACCTCTTCGCCAGCCTCAGCAAGTTCTAAACTTGGCTTTGCCTCAGTGAGTAAACTTTCAAGGTCAACTTGTTCATCCTCGCCCTCTTCTTTCTTCATGGAAACACCTTCGCGTGCTTCAATAACAGCGTCAGCCATAGCACTTGCGATAAGTTTAACGGAACGAATAGCATCGTCGTTTCCAGGAATAACAACTGTCACATTTGATGGATCGCAGTTGGTGTCAACAAGTGAAACAACAGGAATGTTTAAGATGTTTGCTTCATGAACGCAAATTTTTTCGTTTGTTGGGTCAACCACGAAAAGTGCGCCAGGAAGTTCACGCATCTCTTTAATTCCGCCTAAATTCTTTTCAAGTTTATCTCTTTCTTGCTTTAAAAGAGCAACCTCTTTCTTTGGAAGAAGGTCAAATTCTCCCACCTTTTCCATTTGATTAAGTTTGTTCAATCTTTCCACTCTGTTTCTGATGGTTTTGAAGTTTGTTAAAGTTCCACCAAGCCAACGAGTGTTGATATAGAACATTCCACATCTTTCGGCTTCTTCTTTAATAGCCTCTTGTGCTTGTTTCTTTGTTCCCACAAAGAGAATGTTTTTGCCAGAAGCAACAACATCGCGAACAAAATTATATGCTTTGTCGATTTGCTCCTGTGTCACTTCAAGATTTAAAATGTGAATATCATTTCTGGCAGTGAAAATGTATTGCTTCATTTTTGGGTTCCACTTTCTTGTTTGATGACCGAAGTGAACGCCCGCTTCAAGAAGTTGTTTCATTGAAATAACTGACATAATTTTTTACCTCCCTTGTTTTTGTCCTTCCCACAAACATCAACTTTTTAAGTCAACCCAAGATCACACTTTTACCTGCAAACAAATTCAAAATTAAAAAACAAAAAACAAAAGTTTGCAAGCGTTCAGGCAACCGACCTAAAAATACGCCCATGGTGCTTATTTGTCTCAATGACACAGCGATTATATCATATAAAAAAAAATATTGCAAGCGTTTTACGCAAATTTATTTTTTTCTATTGACTTTTATCTTTCAAATTGTTAAAATTCATATACTTAAATGTTGGAGGTAAAAATGACCGTTTTTGAATTATACGAAAAAGACTTATATATTCCATATAAAAACCTATTAAATGTTGAACTAACCTATGAAATTTTGTGTAAGCAAATTGAATATGCTAAAAAACAAGAAATAATCAATGATGTTGAAGTGCGAGGACTTTTAAAATTTGTGCAAGAAAAGCTTAATGGGCTTTTAAACAAATATTCAGTGGAAAGTGAAGATTGCAAAGTGACAGAAAAGTTTAATGACCACAGCATTATTCAAGAAATCTTCTCTTCTCAACAAAACTATGGCACAATTTGCGACAAACTTATGAAAATTAAAGCAAATGTTTTAGACAACAAAACAGCGCTTAAACCACTTAAAGAAGAAATCGCTAAATTCGATTGCCCTTTCAAAAAACTTGCGCCATACATTGAAAAAGAAACAAAAAACGAATGGCTCTTTAAAAAAGAAGTGAATGGAAAAGTGAATGTTGGCAAAAAACAAGCGCCTGAAAGCGTGAAAGTTTTGTTGGTTTCAAAAAATGGTTTTAAGATTAATGTTATAGAAAGAAGTTTATCTAATCTTAAAAACATAAACTACGAAAATTTTTCAAAGGTATATAAAGAAATCAACAATTTGTTTCTTGGATATTTCGACAGCAAAAAAATTCTTGAAGATGAAAACATCCCAGACATTGTTAAATTTGCCACCTATAAACGCATGAAAGAAACGCACCTGTCACCACAAGTTTTAAAAAATCCACTCATTCACAGCACTTTCAAAAAAATTGTGAACGAAAACTTAAAAGTAAAAATTAAAAATCAAGTTTAACGCTTGATTTTTTTCTATTGTATATGAAATTTATTTATGATAACTTACGCCGTTTAAAATTGTGAAAGCGCGATATATTTGCTCTAAAAGCATAATGCGAAAAAGATTATGCGGAAAGGTCATTTTGGAAAAGGAAATTTTCATTTGACAGGCGTTTTTAACTTTTTCACTAACACCATACGAGCCACCTATCACAAAGGTTATTTTGGAATTTGTGAGGGCAAGTTTTTCCAGTCTGTTTGCAAACTCTTCGCTAGACAAATTTTCTCCGCCCAAGTCACACAAAATGTTGTAAGAGGAAAGATTTTTAATAATCTCCTCGCCTTCTTTTTCTTTAATAAGCATTAAATTAACAAGTTTGTTTTGCTCTTTAAGTTCAATGACATTAACCTTAGCAAACTTTGAAAGCCGTTTAAGATATTCTTTCTCCGCGTCCTGAGAAAATTTTTCTTTTAAATTTCCAACACAAACAACACTGATATTCAGCATACTATCCCCCAAATTAGCGTAAAGAGTGTGACAGCAGAGGAAAGCACGATTGAAGCAATAAGAAGAATTTTTGTTCGCGTTTCCAATTTTTCGCGTTTAGGCTTTGGCACAACAATGGCGTCAGGATTATCCTGCATAAACTTTTTTATCTCTTCCATAGACATAAACATAAACATCTTTTCGTTTTCCGCTTCCTCGCCTTTAATCTTTTCCACATCGTTTAAATAGTTAACGCGAGTGGCAAGATTTTGCATAACTTTTTGTTTTTCGCGAATGGAGTCCTCAAAACTAGCCTTTAAAAGTAAGCGTGTTAGAACAACAAGAAGTATGGTTAACACCAAAATGGTTATGAACATCACAACAAAGCCCACCACCACATTGTTTGCAAGAATGGTGTTTAGTTGTGTGAAAAATCCTCCATGCAAATTGCCACTTGCAGTTAAATATGACAACAAAACGCTTATGCCGTTATTCATAAAGTGGATAATCATACATGGATAAATTGAACCTGAAACATAACAAACAAAGCCAAGGAAAAAGCCGATGAGTGTGGCATAGAAAAATTGCTCAATGTTAAGGTGCAAAAGTCCAAACATAAGCCCTGTTAAAAGGATGCTGTTTTTCATGCCAAGCCCGCTGGTGTTTGATAAAAGCATACCTCTATGCAAATTCTCTTCGCAAATCGCTGGCAAAATGGCGGTGAAAATAATGCTTAAAACAAGCGTCCAAATGCTCACCGTTCCCCCACCGCTTCCGCTTGGCGAAGAATAACCGAGCGACTCTAAGATGGCATAGAAAAAGGAAGAAACAAAAACATTAAGAAAGTATACAACAACTCCAAGCCCAATAGATATTAAAACCACCTTAAAGGAAATTTTTTCATAGTTAAAGTCGCGAAAAGTCCGCTTTAAACTTTTTTTATTCATAATTTTAAACATCAAAATGGAAAAAAGAAAAAGCATTCCAATTTGCAGAAAACCATTAACAACATAATTCCCAACTTCTCCCATAAAAGAAAGAAGATGGAAACTGTTTAGCATTCTTATTACGCAAAAAACGCAGACCACAATAAAATATATTAAACTTGCACTAAACGCACTTTTTTTCACAACATTTCTCCTAATAGTATATACTAGACAAGCACAGCATTTATAACCAGCACCAATAAAGAAATTACCCATCCTGCCCACAAAGAAAGTGGAATTTTGGCGAGAATTATTGGATTGGAATTATACTCTCCCACCTCTTCCTCTTCTTCCGCCTTGTGCTTTTTAAGATAGAACCAATAAAACAGGAAAAAGAGCGAACCAATAACAAGCGCCAGCAGTATGGAAACTATGATGTAAACGGCATTGATTGGCATATCCAAATTTAAAGCGCCCGTGTTAAGCATATATTGAATGGTTATCGTTGTGATGTTGTTAAATAGATGCATAATCATGGTGTAGAGGATGTTGCCAGTTTTATCGGCAATCACCGCAAACACAATTCCCATAATGAATGGATAGATAAATTGCTGAATGTTTTGATGCACAAGTGCAAAGGTTAACGCGGATAAAAAGATGGCAGGCAAACTTCCCAAACTTTTTTTAAGCCCGTTAAACACAACTCCGCGGAAAATCAATTCCTCGCAAAAGGCAGGAACTATGGCAAAAATCAAAATCCAAAGCATATACCAGCCGAAACTATTGAGAGGAATCGGCGTCACGCTTGGTTCAAAGCCTATAAGTGAAAAAAGTTCTCCAAAGCACCCTTCAATAAGCCCAAATAGACAAATCACAAACAAAATTCCAAACACTGCACAAATAACAGTCAGCCATGGATTAATCTTTTTAACTTTTAATTTGGAAGCGGAAAAACTAACCCTGTTTACCTTGTTATAGATAAAAAATGTGCAAACAAAAGTTATTTGCGAAATAAGTGCATAAGGAATGGTGAACCAAAGGTGGTTTTGATATAAAACATCAATCCAACTTTCTGCACCAGAAAAGTCAACACCCACTGCACTTGCAATGCCATAGCCTATGTAAGAAAAAATGAAAGAAAAAAGAATAGGAAGCAAGAAAACATATAAAAACACCTTTCCCGCATCGTTAGATGTGTAAAAATTTCGCCTTGCAATCGCTTTTTTAAATTGTTCTTCGCTGTTCATGCCTTTAATAATAGCACAAATATTTAAAAAAAACAACAAATATATTGCCTTAGAAAAAATTTTGTTGTAAAATGGTGTTATGAAAAACTTTATGGAAATTGCCATAAACGAGGCAAAAAAAGCGGAAAAAAGAGGAGAAGTTCCTATTGGAGCTTGCGTGGTTAAAAACGGAAAGGTCATTTCAAAAGGCTATAATAAGCGTGAAAAAACCAAAAACGCCATAAACCATGCAGAGATAATCGCCATAAAAAAAGCCTGCCGAAAACTTCATGATTGGAGGCTTTTAGATTGCTCGCTTTATGTCACCCTTATTCCTTGCCCAATGTGTGCAGGTGCGATTGTGAACGCAAGAATTAAAGACGTGCATTATGGAGCCGACGAAAAAAGTGAGGATAATCTTTGCGAAAAAATTTTTGAAAGCACTCGCCTAAACCACAACACAACATTAATTAAAGAAGAAAATTATAGTGAAATATGTTCATCACTTTTAACCAATTTTTTCAAAGGAAAACGAAAAAAGTGAAAAAAAATTACCACATAAAGTGGCAATTTAAAACTAACTTAGTTTTTGCTTTCTTTTTTCTTGTCGTTTTTGTCATCTTTGCAACCGCAATTGCAGTTGTCATCACAATGGCAGTCGCTTGAACCACTTTTGATGGCATAAGCAATTCCCATTCCTGTAAGCACAACACCAGAGAGCATTGCAACAATGTAGCCAATGGTTGTGAGTGCACTTGCAAGTGCATCGCCATTGAAGCCTGTTCCCCAATTAACAATACCTTCAAGAACGGCACCAACAAGAATCATAGCAAGACCGATGCCAAGAATGATGATGGTTGTTAATGTCAACTTTTTCATATCTCCTCCTTTTAATATACCTATATTATAAGTGATATCGCGAAATATGTCAAATATTTTAACAAAATAAATAAAAAACAGCGAAAAATTTCCATTTAACGCCGTTTTTAAAATATAATTTATTAATGTCATAACAAATTCATAAGTTCTTTTTGAAATTCTTCTTCAGTTATAACACCGTCCTCTTTAAGTTTTCTAAGTTCTTCCACTTTTCTTCGCTTTTCGTCTTTTTCTCTATCTTCTTGACGCTGTTCGGTGCGAAGTTCAGACGGAGAGTTCATAACAATGATGTCTGGAATGAACATGGAGATGAAAAGGAGTATCCAAGGTATCCAACCGCCTGCAAATATGATGATTATAAGTCCTGCAATGTAGTATTTTTGCGAATAGCGGAAATATTTTCCTTTTTTGCGAACGGAATATATAAGCATGATGCTGGCAATAATCCCCGCGATAATTTCCACAAAAACAAAGTAAATGCTGTAATAGGATATAACAACAAGATAATATGCAAGCATTTCAAAACGCACAGGGTCAACAAGATACATAATCACAATCACAAGATTGGCAAGCATATTGATTAAATTGATTATTCCTGCGCTTAAAATTAAGTTTCTTTTTGTTTTGTTCATAATTTTTCCTTTTAAGGCTTGAAGCCTATTTTGAAGCGAATTTTTTAACTATTGAAATATTATTAACAAATTTCCGCCAAAATTTTCCCTTCAAAACGAATATATGCTAACATTTTTTAAAATAACTGTCAAATCATTTTGAAAAAATTCGAAATTGTGCTAAAACATATTTGTTAAATAAAATGAGGTTGATATGAGAATTGAACGAAGATTGGTCGTTATCACTGGAGCATCAAGTGGGCTTGGAAAAGGACTTAAAGAAAGTTTTGAAAAAAAAGGCGATAAGGTTATTGATATTTCACTAAATGGTTCAGACTATAAGTGTGATGTTTCCGACCAAAACGCCATGAAAGCAGTTTTTGACGACATTTTTTTAAATCACGGCTTTATTGACATTTTGATAACCTCCGCTGGATATGGTCTTTCGGGTGCGATTGAATTAACTGATGAACAAGAGGCAAAAAAACAATTTGATGTAAATTTCTTTGGCACGGCAAACACCGTGAAATACGCTCTACCTCTTATGAAAAAAAATTCCAAAATTGTCATTATCGCCTCCGCTGCTGGAATTTTTCCTCTTCCATTTAAGGCATATTATTGTGCAAGCAAAAGCGCAGTTAACAGTTTCGCCCAATCGCTTAAAATGGAGTTAAGCAGAACGAACATCGATGTGACTTCCATTTGTCCCGGTGATATAAGAACCAATTTCACCGATAATCGCATTAAGAACTACGAAACAAACGAAAGATATGGCAAAGCGGTGGAACTTTCCACAAAGCCAACCGAAAAAACGGAAAAACGCAGAATGAAAAGTGAATATGCTGTTAGCGCCATGATGAAAATCATTGAAAAGAAAAAATTTAAACCTCAATACATCATTGGAAAACAATACCACATTTTCTACGCTTTCAAACGCCTTGTGACAACCAAGTTTTTGAACTCTTGCATAACAAAAATATTTTACAAAACAAAATAACAATTTGTTAGAAATTGCCATAAGTTTTGGCAATTTTTTTATTGAGAGTTTTAAAACAAAAAATATATGCACACTTTTTAAAAAATTCAATATGCTGATAATGGAGGTAGAAAATGCATTATTCAAGAAAATACTGCCAAGGCGATTTTATAAATTTGCGTCCGTGTCCACCTCCACAGTGGCAACCATGCAACCCTTGTTGTGACGTTCCATGTTGTCCCCCAACTTGTTCGTGTCAAGATGATTTAACCATTTTTCTAATTGGTTATTTCATAGGTAAAAAATCACGAAATTACTAAAGATAAATACACAAAAAACAAAAGAAAAAATAAAAGGCTGACAACTTGTTAGCCTTTTATCTTTATTCATTTTTTTGAATAATTATTATAGTAGTATGCAAGGTAGTATGCAAGAGAAAAATTCCTTATAAAAGTGCTTTCCACTTTCCTATAAAATCTTTGCAAACAGCAAAAACATCGTCATAAATCTCTTCTTTTTCCAAATCACAACCACACGATTTTAAAAGAGCAATCGGGCTTTTAATGCTTCCAGAAGAAAGGAATTTTAAATACTTTTCTTTTTGGTTTTCATCATGGTTCACAAGTTTATTTGCAATATTCACGGCACAAATCAAGCCTGTTGCATATTTATACACATAAAAATGCGAATAAAAATGTGGTATTCTCGCCCACTCAAACTGCATTTCATCAATCTGTTCCACGCTTTTTCCATGATAAAAATTGTTGAGTTCTTGATATTTTTTGCAGAGTAGTTCTCGCGTTAACGGCACCCCTTTTTCATATTCGGCATGAGCAAATTCCTCAAACTCGCTGAACATGGTTTGCCTAAATATTGTGGAACGCACATCAACCAAAAAGTGATTATAATAAAACATCTTTTCCTCTTTCGTTTTGGCGCGTGCAAGAAGATAATTTAAAAGAAGCATTTCATTTGTTGTGCTGGCAACCTCTGCCACAAAAATCACATATCCTGCTGTTTGATATGGCTGGTTTTTGTCAGATAGAAAACTGTGCATTGCGTGCCCTAGCTCATGTGCCAAAGTGAAAACAGAGGATAAATTTCCTTCAAAATTGGTTAACACAACAGGTGTTGCACCATAACATCCCCAAGAAAAAGCACCGCTATCCTTATTTTCGTTTGGATAAACATCAATCCACCTTTCATTGACTGCGCGGTCTATGAGTTTCACATAGTCCTCTCCCAAAACTTGCACCGCGTTTTTAATAAGTTCAATCGCCTCGTTATATGTGAATTTTTTGTCAATATCTTTCACTATTGGTGCGAAAGTGTCATAAACCGCCACAGTGTCTAAATTAAGCATTTGGCGTTTAATATCAAAAAAATCCTCCATTATCTTAACATTTTCACGCACTTTTCTTATCAATAATTTATACACTTTCTCGCTTGCTTCTTCGTTATAAATAGAGCCAGAAAGAGCAGATGGATATTTTCTAAGTTTAGAAAACACACAAAGCTCTTTAACTTCGTTTATATAATTGTTTGCAAGAAAATTGATAAACTCACCAAACTTACCATTCATACGCTTAAAGGCATTTTTTCTCAGCGTCCTATCTTCACTCTCAGCAAAAAGCGTGTAATTTGATTGATTTAAAGCATGTTTTTTGCCTTTGGAGTCTAAAATATCGCCAAACTTTAAATCCACATCCGAAAACACATCGAAATTTTCTGAAAAACCATCGGTAAATTCGCCAAGATGAGAAAGTAAATTTTCCTCATTTTTTGGCAAAATATGCTTTTTGTGACGCAAAATTCCTTCAAAATAGCGTTTATAATCTTTAAATTTCTTCTCTTTTTGAAGAACTTTTAGTTTTTCATCAGATAATTTTGAAACCTCAACATCAATAAATGTTGTGGCAACGGCAAGAGTGGTTTGCAAAGAGTTTATTTTCTCACACATTTCGTTTGCCACCGTGTTTGCGTTGTCTGTTTTTTTATATAAATTGGCGTAAAGATATAAAAATCCAAATTCCTTAGAAAGAGCGGTTTCACATTCAAGGCAATTAAAAAGTTCTTCCTCACTTTCAAGTTTTCCTTCAAAATTGGAAATGGTTTTGGTTTTATTTTTAAGTTTGTTTAAACGCTTATAAAAATCCTCGTTATTTTTGCAAAACTTAGTCAAATCCCATTTAAACTTTTCTTCAATTTCTTCACGCTTTTTCATTTTCACCTCACAAAATATTTTGAAATATCAAATTCTTTCCAAGGCATTTTTGTGTCGTCAGGACTGACATAAAACACCATTCTGTCCTTTGTGGTTGGATGTGTGAAAGATAACTCTCCTGCCCAAAGCCCAAGGTTTGAAGTCCTACTTTTATTTTTTCCATATTTTGCGTCGCCAAACAAGGCACAGCCTATGTTTGCAAGTTGCACGCGAATTTGGTGGCTTCTTCCAGTTAAAATTTGCACTTTCAAAAGGCTATATTTTCCGTTGTTCTCAAGCTCCTCATAAATAAGTTCCGCTTTTTTTGCACCACTCACACCCATTGGCACAACCTTAACTTTGTTTTCTCGCTCGTCTTTTTCAAGATAGTTCACAAGGTGGTCTTTCTTAAACTTAACCACTTTTTCAGTGACAGCAAAATATATTTTGTCGGTTGTATGTTCCTTAAACTGCTCGGAAAGCCTTTTTGCCGATTTTGAGTTTCGTGCAAAAACCATAACGCCGCCAGTTGGTCTGTCCAGCCTATGCACCAAGCCGATAAAAGCCTCGCCTTCCTTATGATATTTTTCCTTAACATAGGCTTTAACCATGGAAAGAAGGTCAACATCGCCACTTTCATCGCTTTGTGTTGGAACATTTTGAGGTTTCACAACCACAATCACTTGGTTATCCTCATAAAGCACATTTAATTTTTCCATATTTTAACTCCTGTTGCTCCGCATGGAAGGATTAACCCTTCCTCTGTTGGCAAGCCAATTTCTTCCGCTTCCACATCCGTTTTTCCAAAAACACTTTTAAGAATGTTGGCAATAACGATTGGTTGAAGCCCTGTCGTGTAAGAATTGATTAGCACAAAAAGTGGTTTTTCGCTTAAAACGCGTTTGGTTAGGCTGACAAAATCTGCAAGATTATCTTCCAGCCTCCACATCTCGCCACTTGGTCCGCGTCCATAACTTGGCGGGTCCATGATGATGGCGTCATAGGTGTTTCCTCGCCTAATTTCTCGCTCCACAAACTTTTGGCAGTCGTCCACAATGAAACGGATGTTGGAGATGTTGTTTAATTTGGCATTTTCTTTTGCGCGTTCCACCATGCCTTTGCTGGCGTCCACATGAGTGACAAGTGCACCCGCCTTGCTTAGCGCCACTGACGCACCGCCAGTGTAAGCAAAAAGGTTTAAGACTTTAACATCTTTTCTGTTTTTAACAAGTTCACTCATAAAATTCCAATTTGTCGCCTGCTCGGGAAAGATGCCAGTGTGCTTAAACCCCATAGGCTTCACAATGAATTTCAGATTTTTCCATGAGATTTGCCACTCGTCTGGAATTTTTTTTAAGTAGTGCCACCTGCCACCACCTTCCTGCTTTTCATAATAAGCATCCACATCCGAACGCTTAAAAAGGTCACTTTCAGCATGCCAAATAACTTGAGGGTCAGGGCGAAGAAGTCTAATCCTCCCCCAATCTTCAAGTTTATATCCGTCGCCAGTGGCAATCACCTTATAATCTTTCCAATCATCTGCAATTCTCATACATTTTCCTTATTAAATTTTAGAAATTGAAACTGTCACTTTCTCGCCGTCGAACTCAAACACAAAACTATGTGTTCCATTTTTGCCACTTTTAAGTTCATCGCAAAGCGTGCCTTTTTTAATGTCATACTCGTGGTTTAAAAGGATTTTTGTTAAGTTTTCATCTCCGCTTATTTCAATTTTTATGTGATTAACAACTTCAAAATCGCTTTCCTTTCTAAAGTTTTGAATTTTACTGATAAATTCTTTAACCATACCTTTTTCAATAAGGTCAGCATTTAGCGTTGTGTCAAGAATAACAGTTATTTCGCCATTTGTTTCGCTGGAAAAACCTTCCTTATTTTTAAGTGAAATTAAAAGGTCATTTTCTGTTAAAATCACATTTTCACCATTTACAGCAAACGAAATTTCTTTGTTATTTCTAACATTGTTCGCAAGTTCATTAGCATTAGCGGAAGAAAGATAGTTTTTAATTCCTCCAAGTAATTTTCCATATTTTGGACCAACTGTTCTAAGTTGAGGTTTAATTTCGTATGAAACAAACTCGTCGGCATTATGAAGAATTTCCAAATTTTCAACATTAAGTTCATCTTTAATCAAGTTTGTAAGTTCTTCGTTTAAAGTGAGTTCTTCCTTGGTGCAAACAAGCACTTTGGAAAGAGGTTGTCTGTTTTTCACATTGCTTGCACTTCGGCAGGCTCTGCCAAGAAGGACTATTTCCAAAACTTTATCCATTCCCTCATTCAATGAAGCATCAATCATCTTCTCGTCAGCCTCAGGAAAGGCACAAAAATGCACGCTTTCAGGAGCATTTTTATCCAAACTTCTAACAAGGTTCTGATAGATTTCTTCGGCAATAAATGGCACAAACGGAGCGATAAGTTTCGATAAGTTCACCAAAACTTCATAAAGCGTTTTATATGCTGCTTTCTTGTCTTCGCTTTCCTCACTTCCCCAAAATCTTTCACGCGAACGCCTAATATACCAATTTGAAAGTTTATCCACAAATTCGCTTATCGCCTTTGCTGGCGTTTGCATATCATATTTATCTAAGTTTTCATCCACAATTTTAATTAAAGCATTAAAATCGGAAAGAAGCCACTTGTCTAGGAAGGAAAGTTTGCAGTCGGAAAGAGAATATTTTGTTGGGTCGATTTTGTCGATTTCAGCGTATAGAACATAGAAACAGTAAACATTCCACAGCGTGCCCATAAATTTTCTTTGAAGGTCAATAAGGTTTTCTTCAATGAATGGCAAACCTTGTGCTGGATTGCAACTTGAGAAGAAATACCACCTAACACCATCAGCACCATATTTTGAAAGCACATCCCATGGGTCAACGCCGTTTTTCAAACTCTTACTCATTTTTAAACCATTCTTATCTAACACAAGTCCAAGCACGTTGCACGCTTTAAATGGTGCTTTTCCAAACACAGCAGTGTTGACAGAAAGAAGAGTATTGAACCAACCTCTCGTTTGATCAATCGCTTCGCTGATATAGTCTGCACAAAACGCCTTTTCGAAGATGTCTTTGTTTTCAAAAGGATAGTGATATTGTGCAAATGGCATGGAGCCACTGTCGAACCAACAATCCATAACCTCTGGCGTTCTTCTCATGGTTTTGCCACATTTTGGGCAAGGGAAAGTGATTTTGTCGAGCGTTGGTTTGTGAAGGTCAAATTCGCCTTGAACACCCGAAAGTTCTCTTAATTCTTTAACGCTTCCCACAACATGAACATGACCATTTTCGCATTTCCAAAATGGAAGTGGCGTTCCCCAATACCTATTTCTTGAAATGTTCCAATCGATGTTGTTTGCAAGGAAATTTCCCATTCTGCCATTTTTGATGTGGTCTGGTATCCAGTTTATTTTTTGGTTATTCTTAACAAGCTCGTCGCGAATTGCTGTTGTTTTCACAAACCAAGCATCCTGTGCGTAATATAAAAGCGGACTTTTACATCTCCAGCAATGAGGATAAGAGTGCTCGATTGGTTGAACTTTGAAAAGTTTACCTTCTCTTTTAAGTTGTTCAATGATTGGTGCATTTGCTTCTTTAACAGGCATCCCCTCATATTCTGTTTCCTTGGTCATCTTGCCAGCATCATCCACAAATTGAACAAAAGTTAAACCATATTTCTGCCCCACTTTTGCATCATCTTCACCAAACGCTGGTGCGATATGAACAATACCAGTGCCGTCGTCAGTGGTCACATAGTCGTCAACTGTGACGATAAAGCCTTTTTTAATATCCTTTGCATAGTTAAAAAGTGGCTGGTATTTTTGATTTTCAAATTCCTTACCTTTTTTGGTGTAAATCTTCTTATATGTTCCCTCTTCAAACAAGGTTGGAATAAGTTTATCAAGCATAATATAATTTTCGCCGTTGCAACTTATTTTTGTGTATTCTTCTTCTGGGTTCATGCAAATGGCAATGTTGGAAGGAAGCGTCCAAGGGGTTGTTGTCCAAACAAGGAAATATGTGTTATCTTCTTGTAAACTTTTAAATTTCACATATATGGACTTATCCTTAACAATCTTATAGTTATCACCATTTTCAAGTTCCGCTTTCGACAAACTTGTTCCACATCTTGGGCAATACGGCACAACTTTGTGCCCTTGATAGATAAGCCCTTTTTTATCCATTTCTTTAAGCGCCCAAAAAACGCTTTCGATATAGGAATTTTCATAAGTAATGTATGGATGTTCCATATCCACCCAGTAGCCAATTTTATTTGTTAAATCTTCCCACATAGACTTATATTTCCAAACGGACGCCTTGCACAGTTCAATAAACTTGTCGATGCCGTAGTTTTCAATATCCTTTTTGCCATTGAAGCCAAGTTCTTTCTCCACTTCCACTTCAACTGGAAGCCCGTGCGTGTCCCAACCCGCCTTGCGAAAAATGTAATAGCCTTTCATCGATTTATATCTTGGAATACCATCTTTCATGGCGCGTGTTAAAACATGGCCAATGTGTGGCTTGCCGTTTGCTGTTGGAGGTCCGTCATGTAAAACGAAATTCTTTCCGCTATCCTTATTTAAAGAAAGTGCTTTGTCGATGATGTTGTTTTCCTTCCAAAATTTCAAGATTTTTTCTTCGTTTCCAACGAAATCCAGTTTTGAATCCACTTTTCTATACATTTTCTTTCTCCTAAAAAAAATTCTTAGCAAAACAAGACTCTTGCTAAGAAAGTTAGAGTTAACCACTTGTTTGCTATGGGCAATCACCCACTTCTTCTATTACGGGAAGTCCCGTCTTAACTTACTTAATTTCTGCTAAGAAGCTTGGAAAGTGATAACCTTAAATTCTTCATATTGCCTTGCACCAAACGGCAACTCTCTGAAAATCCAAAGATAAGATGTTGTCTTTCCTCAAACGCCTTTATGAATTTTAAATTCACATATATTTTAACGAATTTAGAAAAATTTGTCAATAAATATTAATAATTTTCCAAAATTGTGTTCATTTTGATGACATCCGAGCCTGTGATAATACCAAGAGGTTTTTCCTTTGCGCCACCATTTTTGGTCACTAAAATGGCAAGAAGTTTGGAATTGTTATGGAAAAACTCCAAAGCGTCTTCCACTGTCAATTCTTTATTGGCAAAAATATAATAATTGCTGTTTTCAATTTTGGAAAGCATATCTTCAATTTTAACATTATTTAAAAACGAGTCCGCTTTTCCGCCAGAAAGAAGGTGTTTGCCAAAAGAGTCCAGAATTTTTTGCCCATTTGCTATGCCTATAATTTCTCCTTTGTCGTTATAGGCTGGAATATTGGAATAAGAAGAGGAAGCAATAAGCATAATTGCTTCTTTCATGCTTTGGTCGCTTGAAATTGTTAACACATCACGCCGACAAACAAGTTCAAGTGCCTTTGGTGGTGCTGTTAACAAACGCTCAATCTTCTCAATTTGCTCCACCACATCAATATGTGGCTCTGCCATAATGTAATCTTCATTTCCATGCACGATGGCATTTCTCAGCCTGCCAAAGTCGATGAGGTCATCTTCATATTTTCTGACGATGTAATTTAGTGCCACGCTTTTTCTTATAAGTTCTGAAAAGCCCATACTGCGATTTAAGTTATATCTTGTGCGAATGGTGTAATCAATATTATTATACGCTTGAATAAAGCGCCTCGCATTTGAAAGAGTCTTTTTTTCCATTTGTTCTCCTTAATTTTCTTATTATACAAAATTTTGCGTAAAAAGGAAAACAAATTCGATAAATATTTCAAAAATTTTACATCGAATCGCTTGGTGCAAGGCTTATGGTGTTGTTTGAACCTAAATAGACATCTGGCACTTCGCCCACAATCACACTTTCCACCACAAGAACTTCGGTTATGGAGTCAACAGTGGAGGAATACGCTGGAAGAAGAAGGGAAACTGTGGCATGAAGTTCAATATAAAGAGAATGTATGGTTTGATTGATGCCCGCACTTTGAAAAGAACTTCTAAAAGAAGCAGTCATCGCACCAATTTGCACAAGCTTGATGTTTATTTTTGGTCCAACTCCCACAAGTGGAGGGATGCCCGAGAATGTGCCAAGTGCAATGTCAATGCCATTATCGCCCATACGATCAAGATAAACTTGCGCCACTTGATAAAACCTACGCGTTAAACTGTTCACTAAAACGGTGTCAACTGAGATTAACGATATGTTGCCATTACTATCATATGTTGTTTCCACAAGGTCCTCGTAAGTTAAATTTTGTTCTGCAATAACATCATAAACTGCGTCGCTGACAGCGGAAGTGGAAAGAGTGTAAATTGACGCCCATGTTGCCTCTTTAACCACTGGAATAATGATGCAAAAGATATATAAAATTATCGACAAAAATAAAATGAAAAAAAGGGTTAATGCCACAATTCTTCTTCGCTTTTTATGTTTTCTTTGAAGATAACATAGTTTTTCCATTGTAATATTTATATGCTCACATTTTACGGATTTTGCCTATATTTAAAACTTTTTGTCGAAGAAAACAATGTGGTATCATAAATATAAAAGTTAACTAAACACAAAATACGGTGTAGTATTCAATGCATACTACACCATATTTTATTTCTTTGTGTGTGAATGGAAAATCAATGCAAAAATGAAAGCAAAAATAATTGCCGCGGCAATTCCTCCTGCTGTTGCCGTTAAGCCTCCAGTAAAAATTCCAAGAATACCTTGCGATTTCACAGCACCAATCGCGCCTTTTGCTAACGATGCTCCAAAGCCAATTATTGGAACATTTATGCCTGCACCAGCAAAATCGGAAATATAATCAAAAAGCCCTACCGCTTCTAAAAAGACGCCCACAAGCACAAATGTGACAAGAATGCGTGCGGAAGTAATGTTTGTTGTGATGATTAAAAGTTCACCAATCATACACACAAAACCGCCTATTAAGAACACCCACAAATAATCTAAAAATATTTCCATAATCACCTCAAAATAATGACGAAATTTTTAATTGTAAATATATTTTAAAAATCTTAAATTGATAAAAAGTTTAAAAAATGCCGTTTTTTTTCACTTTTTTTTGATTTTTTTATGTGTTTTTTTGCAATTTTTATTCTTCATAACTTTCAATCACAATAGCGTGGCATACACCCGGAACACTTTCACCTTGCTGAGTGGCAGTGGTGGAAAGAAGTGCACCTGTTGGCATAAAAAGCACTCGCTTATATTGTCCGTCCTGCAATTTTTTCATGATATATGAACTAAACACTGTCGCCGAACAACCACATCCAGATGCACCACACAATGTTTTTTGGTCACGCCTAAAATACATTTGCCCGCAGTCACTGTAATTTAACCCCAGTTTAATCCCATTATCTTCCATAAGGTCAATCAGAATTTCACTTCCAAGTTTGCCAAGGTCACCAGTGGCAATAAGGTCATAATCATCAGGTGTTGTTTTTGTGTTTTCAAAGTGTGCAAGCATAGTCTCCATTGCGGAAGGCGCCATTGCTGCCCCCATATTGTTGACATCCTTAATTCCCCAGTCGATTACCTTTCCAAAGGTTGCCATTGTCACTCGTGGTCCTTTACCTTTTTGTGACAACACACAACTGCCAGCACCCGTCACCGTCCATTGCGAAGCAGGAGGACGCTGATTGCCAAGTTCCAGAGGAAAGCGATATTGACGCTCTGCCGTTGAGAAGTGTGAAGCCGTGCAACACACCACATTTTCAAAATATCCGCCATCCACAAGTGTGGAAGCCACTGCAATACTTTCCGCCATCGTGGAACAAGCGCCATAAACACCAAGATATGGAAAATCAAAAGCTCGCGCTGCATAAGAGGAAGAAATAATTTGATTTAGCAAATCTCCAGCAACCAAAATGTTGATGTCAGAAACTTTAAGTTTCGCCTTTTGAATAGCCCCTGTGATTGCTGTCTCAATCATCTTTCTTTCTGCCTTTTCAAAAGTATTTTCACCAAAAAGGTCATTTTTCATAATATAATCAAAATAATCTTTAAAGTTTCCTTGCCCCTCTTTTGGACCAACAATAGAATAGGCTCCAATAATTTTTGGCTGATGTTTAAATTTCACAGTATCGTATTTCATACTCACTCCTAGATATGAATTTGTTTAAAAACACACTTTTTTCACTTTTTTGTTAATTTTAAGTCAATTTTTTTGCGTTTTTTGTTTTTATAATATTTTTAATAATTAAATAAAAAGATAAACAATGTAATAAATAAGTCCTACCAAAGCACTTGAAATCACACCAAAAACAATAACAGGACCTGCGATTGTGAACATCTTAACACAAATTCCATAAATTATTCCCTCGCTTTTAAATTCAACAGACGGACTTGTGATAGAGTTTGAAAACCCTGTGATTGGCACAATCGAACCACCACCAGCAAATTTACCTATTTTATCATAAACACCAATGCCAGTTAAGAATGAAGCAATGAAAATGAGAGTGATAAGCGTGTAAGCCCACGCACTTTGTTCTGAAATGTTTGGTGCGATAAATAAAATTAAGTCGTTAATCCCCTGCCCAATTAAACAAATAACTCCACCCACCCAAAATGAGTTAAAAAGCGAAGGCCAAGGTTTTGTTTTTGGCACTTTGGCACTGACATATTTGTTATAAGCCTTATTTCTTTCCTTAATATCCATATTTTCTCCCATTATATAAAAGATTTTATCCACTTAAAAAAAACTTAAACTATACGAATATTATTTTTTCTTTTGAAGAAACTATCAAAAGGAGGAATTATGAAAGGAAAAATATTTTTAGGAATGTCAGCACTTGTGCTTAGTTTAGCACTTGCTGGTTGTGGCGGAACCAGTGAGGAAAACGCGGTTAACAACTTGTCTAGTCAACTTGACAAAACCAACAATTCCATTGCAACCGTTCGAGAGTATTCAGAAACCGACCTTGATTTGACAAAAGAAATGCTTGACAAACTTGCCACAAACGAAAACTGCAAACAAATTCAAAGAAATGTGCAAATTGCTAAAAATGCACTTATGGCTGAAAATTATTACCGAAACAGTGTGATGAATGAAACAGCAAAAATCAAACATCATCTTTCACGCGGAGATTTAAAACTTGCCAAAAATCAAGTTTCAGCACTCAAAGATTTATCTGCAAATCTATCAAAA
Organism: uncultured Clostridia bacterium; assembly: GCA_944364445.1. Lineage (GTDB taxonomy): Bacteria > Bacillota > Clostridia > Christensenellales > UBA1242 > Caccovivens. The sequence goes on from CALVWC010000001.1 coordinate 57,922, forward strand.
TACAATAATAATGTGACTCGTTCCTCAAGCGAATTTAATTCGACATTTAGAAATTTCAAAAACTCAAAAAGAAGCGCTCATAAAAATCCAGAAAGAATCAACACGCGTTTAAATAAACTTGCTTGCAATTCCAACGCAAGATGTGCATACTATGAAAATCTGTTGAACACTCTTAATCAAGTGGAAGACATACTTGGAATTTACAATAATGAAAAAAACAACAATCAAACAATAAATGAACCTAGCGAAAAAGAAATAGAAAATGAAAATTCACAAAACTCAACGCAAAATGATAAAATTGAGGAAGAAAACAACAGCGGGCTTATGAAAAATATTGACACATATAAACCTATTCAAGACGTGAATAATTCTAATAATGTTAACATTAACAATTTGCCTGCAAACAATAATTTCAATAATATGAATTTTGCAAATAATTATCCTAATAACATTGCAAACAATCCAAACAACATGATGTATTATCCTGACAATATGATAGGAAGAAGACATGTTTTAAACCCTAACCGCAACACCGACACATATGGTCCAACAATAAGAAACATCGACACCTATCGTGCTGATGGAAATTACTATAATAACGGCTTCAACTATGGCTTTAATTCTAATAACTTTAATCGCATGACCATGCCAGTTGGACCTTTGGAAATGAACAACAATGAAAGCAATATCAACGAAAATAAGCCAACAGAAAATGTGGAAATTGGCAATAACACACAACAAAATTTAAATGAAAATCTTATTGAAAATGTAAATGGAAATAAAGAAACAATAAAATTAAACGAGGCACAACAAGAAGAAAAATTGGAAGAAAATGTGGAAGGTTTAAAAGATATTGCTGAAAAGCGAATTGAAGAGTTTGAAGATGTGTCTAAGGATTTGAAAAACAAAGAAATTAATAAGGACTCATCAATAAAAACCATGGCAAAATCTGAAAAAGACGACTTAAACAAGAAAACCTCAGCTTATTAAAAAAACAAAATGCACCTTTTTTACTCCCCCCCCTCCTGCCAAAAAACCTTGTCTACAAAGTTATTCCTGTAAACGCATATTGATTTGCAAATAAAATTACTAGTCTATATTTAATAACAATTACAATTTCATTCCAAAAAACTTAACTGAAGATCTTTTAAAGACTTTACTTCTCTTTCATGAATTTTGTCATCTTTCTCTTTTTCACCAAGCAAAAGTTTAGATGTCTTTATATGCTTTAGGCAATTTGTTTTTACAGATTCTTTGCTGTAATTAGCATAACAATATACACATCCATGAGAACAAGTATTATATTGCCCTATATCTATACTTTCAACACATCCACAAGATGCTCTTTGGTTTTTATCTTTGACTGCCTTTATTTTACAATTAATTATTTTAGATATTAAATCGGGGTCAATACAGCATGACCTTTTTATTTCTAAATCAATCAAATCGATATCTTCACTGCAGGTTTTTAATTTAATTCTATTTTTATCAGCAATTGGCTTCAATTTTTGTGAGATTTCAACCATTAGGTCACGAGTTATATCTTTAATTGCTAATTTTAATAAATTATTCTTATTTTTTTCATAAACATCCAAAAAACTAAACACGCAAGTGGTTGTGTAATCTTTTAATTTATTTGCAATATATTCAAATCTTTTAATATGCCATTCTAAATTATATTTTGGCGTTATTATGATTGGATCATATCTCCATATAACTCTTTCTTTGCCATATCTTTTAGCCAAATATATAAAATTATTTAAGCGTTCGTCTAAAGATGGTAGATTTGGTTCCAAATCTTTTTCATAGGCGTTTATTGTATATTGAAAATAAAATTTATATTTGCTTTCAATTTCATCTAAATATTTGAACATTGGTTGCGGATTTTTACTCCAAAAAACGATACAGTCCACAACATTAGGCGCCAAACTAATTTGGCTTATGCTATGGTAATTCATTGGGTTCCTTACCCAAACAACTTCTTCTCTTAAACGATTGATAAACCAGTCGCTATAAAAAGCAGGTATATCTGTTCTTCGGCTTACACTTAATATCATATTATTACCTCATCACTTTAACTTGCGTATGTAGTTCGCATATAATTTTGTTTTTTGCAATAATTTTTGCTTGTTTTACTACTATAAATTCACCTCGATTTATATCTATTTGATTAAGTCCACTTGTTAAAAATATTGCTTTAGGTATTTCCAACCAAATATCTTTCCTTTCACATAACGACCCATCACAAATTTTAAGAGCAATCTTTGTCTGTTTGATTGATGAAGAAAGAATGAATGCTTTAAATGAAATATTTTCACCAATATGATTTTCTATACTATTTAGCATAATTTTATTTTCAAATGATTGATATTTTTTTAGTTCATCATTTCTTAACACTGCATATTCAAAATAATGATAAGGTTTTAAGTTGCGAAATTCGTCTATACTTCTTAATTCTTGAATTATCTTCGACTTTCCAATATAAGTTTTTGCGGTTGCAAATTGTTTACAAACATCAGCATCGCAACAACAAGGACTAAATGAGTTGAAAGATAATTGATTTAGTTTTTGTTTTATCTTTTTTAAATAATTTACGACATTTTCATCTGCTGGCTCTATAAAGATTATTGATGAATGATTGTTTAGATTATTAGAATAAAGTTTAATTAAATTATCTATAACCTTTTGTGAGATTTTCTCATTATGATTTAACATATTGCTTTCAATTATAATATCATATTTATCACTTATCCCTATATCACCATTTAAGTCAACATTTATCCATTTCATCTTTATACTTAAATTCTTTGGGAAAGTAGGTTTATAATTTTCAAAAATTATATTAAATATTTTTATAAACTCTTTTTCCTTTTCAAGTAAACAAAAATCAATTTCAAATTTTAATTGGGAATTATCGGCTGCTAAAATTTTAAAAAACTCTATCATCCCAAAGGTGCAAGAACCTGGACCTACGCCAAGTTCTAGAATATTAAACTTTTCATGTATTAAATTATATTTTAATAAATCCATTAGAGGTTGCCAAACTTTATAAAAATTAACAGGTAGATAATAAAGCGTGTATTCTCTATGGTTTTGTGTGTAATCAGTTTTTGTTTCGCCATAAAATAAATTTGCTATCCTTTTTGCCAAACTTGTTTTGTTTTTTATTTCATGTAATTTGTCTACATCAAACAAGTTTATAATAGATTGTTCTATTATATTTGGAATCTCAGGTTGTCCTTCATAAGTTTGGATTATTTTATCATATTTCATCATTTATCCTTTTTATTAAAATTTGAGCCTTGTTGTAACAAGTATCTTTATTTGGTATAGTTTTTAACACTTCTAGGGCGAGTTCTTTTTTATTTTGCAAACAATATAGAACACCTTGCTCATAAAGCATATAATTTTTTGCCTTAAAGAAATTTTTATGGCATTCATCATAACGTTTTAAAAAGTGTAAGTTTATTGCCTCTGTCAACTTAACAAAATCAGGAAATAAAAACTTTTCGTGCACTATTCTTTCTTTTGCTAAATCTAAAACTTTTTTTACATAATCATTAGATAATTCAAAAAAACTTTTTGCTTTATCTTCTTTTTCTCCCTTTAAAAGATAGACCAAACCTTTTATCTGTTCCACTTGAGACAGCCTATAATAAACATCAAAATAACCAGGTTTAACTTTTAGGTCTATGTTTTTGTTGTCTTGGTTATATTTGCGAAGTTCTATAATCTTGTTTAAGTAAGATTCAATTTTTGGTATGCTTTCTAATCTTTCTTTTTTAAACAAAATTTCTTTAATTGGTTTTCCAAAAATTTTATTATCAACATATGCGTCATAATAATTCAAAAGATTTTCTATATTGAATTTTGAATAGCTAAACAATGCTCCAATATATTCCTTTTTATACTTTATTTGTCTATCTTCGGATAGCGATTCATATTCGTTAATTAATAGAGAATAGTTTTTGACAATTTCATTTACGCTATTTATCCACTCTTTACCGCCTTTCCATTTTATAAGTTCAAAGTTAATTTCTTTCAATTTTGTATATCGATATAACTCCTTATATTTTTCATAAGAACAATTTATAAGTTCAGTGTAAAGTTTTTCCGCTTTTTCATAGTAGCCTTTTTTATTGTTGTGTTCAGCCATAAAAACAACATAATAATGATAAGCAAGAATGCTTTTATGAACGCAATTGTTAGGTTCTAGTTCAATACATCTATTAATTACTTTAAAAAAGAATTGTTCAACTTTTTCTTTCTCGTTATAGTTTAGTTTTTTATAACCGGGTTCAACAATTTTTGATAGCGCATAAGCTAGTTCATTTAAACAAAAAACATTATTCCAAAATTCATGTTGTTCAATATTTTCTTCATTCGGAAATTTATCAACAATCTCTTGCCATTTATGTCTTGCTTTTAAATCGGCAATAACATTCATAAAAGTTTTATACTTTACTTCATTTGAGTTTCCTTTTATGTTTATATAAGATTGATAATCTTTTATTAAAACAATAAATGGAGATAATTCGTTTTTACCTATTATCCCTTGTTTGTAAAGATACGAAAATATCCTTTTACTAATATACTTGCAATCCTCTGACAAACTCTCTATATTTTCATATTCAATTTTAATATAATCATCATCGATATAATATTGTTTACACTTACAAACCTTTGCAAATTGTCTCTCATCTTCCTTTTTCAACGAGCAAATTAAAATTTCTTCAATAATATCCTTATTAAGTGTTTTTAGGTCTGGAAAAGATTTTGTAATATTTTCAAAATAATCCCCCTTACAAAGATAATACTCATTATCCTGACTTATACAGAAGTTATCAAAAATTATTAAAAACATACACATCTCCGTTAGCCTATTATAGCATATATCTTTAAAAAATGATCAGTTTTCTGCCAAATAATTAAAATTTTACTATACTATTTCAAAAAAATGACTTTATAAATTCAAAATAAAGTTATTTTAGTTTTTTCTAGTTTCACAAATTACTGATATTGGTCTGTAATTTTTCAAACTAATTAAAAAGGAGTTTCGCTAATAAAAAGGATAACGCCTTTTATTGTTTATTCTGCTAGTTTCAGATATCACTAACCTTAAGGTGTATTTTTATGTTTTAAAAGGTTAAAAAAATAAAAAATCCAAAGAAAACTCTTTGGATTAAATTTTAAAAGTCGTCGTCATCATCGTCAGAATCATCATCTTCCTCGTCTTCGTCATCGTCATCATCAAAATCGTCGTCTAAATCATCCTCATCGTCGATGTCTTCATCGTCGAATTCTTCGTCAAGGTCAATATCGTCGTCGATGGTGTCGTCAAAGCCAATTTCCGTGTCGATATCATCATCTAAAATATCGCCGTCAGTTAAATCGGTGACGGAAGCCATATCGCCAGTCTCCTCATCCTCATCAATGATTTCATCCTCATCTCGATTGAGATATTCTTCCCAATCAGAGTTGATTTCGCCATCTTCACTCTGATGCTCTTTAAGGCAAGTTGCACACATAATTTCGTCTGGCGAAATATAGTTGGTTTTGCAAATTGGGCAAAGTTCAAGGTCAAGGTCGCTGGTGTACTCATCTTTCTTTGCTGAAAGTTCCGCCTTGCAAACACTGCAAAGTTTATCCTTTTTTTCAATGTAGTTAAGTTCGCATCTAGGGCATCTAATATAAACAGGTTTTTTCATAAAATCTCCTTCCGATTTCGCTTTATATTCTACATATTATAAATGCTATTGTCAACTAATTTAAACACTTTTTTTGGAATTTTCTTCCGCCTGAGAAGGTCTGAGATAACAAGGTTCAATCTTATCAGCACTTGATGGTTCTAAATTATCCACTGCGAATTTTGAAAACGCCAAAAACGAGGTGGTATCAATTTCAATATAATCTGCATTATCCAGCAAAATATCGCCTTTTAAGCAAACAATTTTCCCATTAAGTGAAGATAAGTCGCCTTTATTAATCATCCTTTCCGTGCCAAGTTTTCTGCCGTTTTCGTCATACTCGCAAACAAACAACAAATTTGAAAGTGCATTAAGCACACAAACAATTTTTTCTTTGTGTTTTTGCAAATAAATATATGCTATAAGGTCCAAAGAGGATAAAGGAAACACCTTTAACTTCTCGTTCGCGCAACCAAAGCCTTTAGCAAGTGCCACGCCAATCCTTATTCCAGTGAATGACCCTGGTCCAATCACAAGTGCCAAATTTTCGATGTCGTTGATGTCAACTTTAGCCTTTTCGCAAAGCAAGTCAATCGTTTTAAGCACATTTTCTGAATGTTTGCTTTTGGCGTCAATAGTTTCTTCAAATCGCGTATTTTTATCCACGATTAACCCCAAATTTGCATTTAAAAACGCCGTGTTAATTGCCAAAATCATTTTTTAAACTCCTCTATTGTAAATTTTCGCGTTTTGTCGTTTATTTTTTCAATTCTAACCACAAAATCGGCATCGTTAATTAAACCTTCAACATTATCTGGCCATTCCACGAGGCAAACGCCGTCCAAGCGCGACTTGTCAAAATATTCCTCAAAACCCACCGCAAGTGCCTCTTCATAAGAGGAAAGTCGATACATATCAAAGTGGTAAATGGGAAATCTGCCCTGATATGTGTTTAAAAGTGTGAAAGTTGGGCTTGTGACAACCTCATTTGAACCTAAAAATTTCACCAAACTTTTAATAAAGGTGGTTTTACCACTTCCCAAATCTCCCTCAAAAAGAATAATCATTGGTGGTTTAATAACTTTGCTAAACGCCTTAGCAAGCGCATCGGTTTGAAATAATTCACGAATTGTCATTTGAAGTTTCATTTTTCTTTCTCCTTTTGTTGAATTGCCACATCAAAATTAACCCCAGCGTGCCAAACACAGCGCCAAGTGCCATGCCAGCCAAGGTGTCTGTTAAGAAATGCTTACCAAGATACATCCTTGAAAGTGCCACCAAGCCAACATAGATGATAAGCGCTAAACATATCATTGCTCTAGAGCCTTTCGACTTATAGAACGAAAATAAGTATGCGCCAAGAAAAACGGCGATAAGCGTCGCACAAACCACATGACCGCTTGGCATACTATAACTTGTCACAACATCGCCAATATTCATAATGCTGTCACTCACATTGAAAGGTCTATCCCTTGCAATTAAAACCTTAAGAGAACTTTGCACAAGATAGGCAAAACCATAAGTGAACAAAAACCAAAAAGCATAGCCACGCCTGTGTTTTGTGAAAAGGAATAAAAGAACAAGCGCCACCGCACCAACATAACTTCCTATCATGGAAATAACCTGAAAGGAAACATCAAAAAACGGCGTTCTTCCACCCTGCAGAAATTCAATCAGTTTAATTTCAAAGTCCATGAATATATTCTACCAAATTTGCCATAAAAAAACAAATATATTTAAAATTTTTATTTCTTTTATAAAACTTTCTTAAAAATAAGATTATAATTCTACAATAAGAATATAAGTTTTTAAACAATTCACCACAACATATAGCGTATTACGCATTGCATACCACACTTTATGTTGTTTTATATGTCAAAACTATAAATTTATCTCTTCGTCGGTTGCGTTATTTTCTTCCTCGCTTTGCGAATTCCCCCCCCCAGTTGTTTCGTTATTAGAAGTTTCTTTTTCATCAGTGTCAAGATTTTCGTCTGATCAAAAATATTTAAAAAAATTTTTACAACAAAAAAGAACGCAAATCTGCGCTCTAATTTGAAAAATTTATGAAAAAATGATATAAATTTTAATAAAAATGCACTTTTTTTCGCTTTTTTTCTAAAATTTTAATGAAATTTAGGTATTTTTTACCTTTAAAATAATTTTTGGTTTTAAATTACATATAATTTTTTTACATAATTTCATTTTCTGCTTCTTTCTTAACAAGGTCATTGGAAAGAATTGCCACTCTGCCACACGAAACTTCATAAGCGGTTTTTTCTTCGCTTTCGCCATTTTCATTTTGTTTGGTGTATTTTCGAGATTGAATTCTTCCCTCAAGTTCAAGTTTTGTGCCAACTGGAAGAGTGGAAACAAATCTTGCATTTCTACCCCACAAAATGCATGGGATATAGTCAGAGCGATGATAGTTTGTTCTGTTAACTGCAAGCAGAACATCGCAAATTTCGCGGTTGAAAGGTGTGGTTCTGTAAACTGGTTTTTTGCAAATGAAACCAACAAGTTTAACATAGTTAATCTCTTCGCTCTTTTCGTCCTTTTCCACATCTTTTGCAAAAAAGTGAAGGATAAGCCTGTTTTTGTCGTTAATGTTTTTGTTGTGACTTCGATATTGCCCAGTTAAAATCACTCTGTCGCCAAGTTTAATTTCATCACCTATTGAGCGTTCGCTGATTGTGACTGGAATGATATCCTCCGCCTTGGAAAGCCTTTGAACGCGAACAGCAAAATCCAAAAAGTTTTCGCCATCAATTTGGTGAGAAACAGTTGGCTGTTCACAAAT
>CALVWC010000002.1 GCA_944364445.1 uncultured Clostridia bacterium
GTTTAACGGAGTATTCCACCTTACTTTTTTACGAAAAAACTGAAAAAGGTGATTATTCTTCCATGATAGATAATGCATTAAATTCTTATCGGCTTTTTGTGGAGGTTTATGAAAGTGTTAAAGGGGATGTGGATGAAAGCATGAACAGAGATTTGTCCGCCTATTCCACAGAGCCAGAATATGTCAACTGCGTATACACTAAAGGGGTGCTTCTTTATGACAGTTTAAGAGCGATGCTGGGCGACAATAAATTTTTCAAGTGCCTTGAAAACTATTTTGATGATTATGCTTTTAAAAATTCCTCGTCGGCAAAACTCATTGAAAGTTTTTCTAAAACTGCAAGAATGGATTTAGAGGGATATTTCAATTCTTGGCTTGACGGCACGGTTGTGCTTTGTGACTAAAAGCAAAAAACTTGTTTTTTAAAGTTAAATTTGTTATTCTTTGTTGTCAAAACTGCGTCGCAAGATTTTTCCGCCCAACTTATTCTTTTATCCACTTCTTTAAAAGGAAGCGGAAAGTGGAATTCGAAATGGTTGGCATTAAAGGAAATTTGCTCTCTGAAATGAGGATAGATACATTTTGCACTTGATTTAATTCTTAAAAGAAGAGAATGGATTTCTTTTGCGATAGTATTATCATATATAAAATAGAAAAACTTATAATTATTTCTAAGTAGCGAACCTATTTTTTCATTCAAAGTGTCTAATGCTTCCATTTTAAAGTCATCATCAATCACAACCAAACACGCTTTCGACTTTTCTCTGTTAAATTCTTTTTGTTTTGTTTTCATATTTTTGTCCCTTTATGAATATGAGTAATGAAAATTTCCCATATTATATATTATAGCATAAAAATGTAGAATGTAAAGCATTTTTGCATAATTAGAGTGATAATTTAATTCATAAAGGTTTGGTAAAATATGTTATATGAAAAAGGATAGTATTAGCGAAGACAGAAAATATTTAATTGAAAGAGCAGGTTATTTAAGAACGCGTGCTAATTTAAGTGCCAGAGAACTTTCACAAAGAATGGGTTTATCACAAGGGTATATCAACAAATTTGAATTTGGTGGAATAAACATACCTTCCGAGGTGCTTTTAGATTTAATTCGCACTTGTGAGTCAACTCCAGAAGAGTTTTTCTATGAAAACATTGAGCATTATCAACAAGACAAAAATTTCATTAAAAAATTCAATAAGTTGTCAAAAGAAAACAAGGAAATCGTTTTGAAACTTATGGATAACTTAAAATGAGTTTCATTTTTGCTTGACAATTTTTTTTGTTGGATATAAAATAGTCAAGACTTAGGAGTTATTATGAAAAGAGTTTTGACAGGCATCAAGCCAACAGGATATGCACATATTGGCAACTATTTTGGCATGATTAAGCCTGCGATTGAAATGAGTCACAATAAAGATTTTGAGTGTTTCTATTTCATTGCAGACTATCATGCATTGACCACTTTGAAAAATAAAGAGGAGATGAAAGAATATTTTTTCAACATCGCTTGCACATGGCTTGCATGCGGACTCGACCCAGAAAAAGTTGTTTTCTATCGTCAGTCAGACATTAAAGAGGATTTTGAACTCAACTGGATTCTTTGCAATGTGACGCCAAAAGGGCTTATGAACAGAGCACATGCATATAAGGCAATTGTTGAGAAAAATGAGGAACTTGGCGTGGATAAGGACGACGGCGTGAACATGGGGTTATATAACTATCCAATTCTTATGGCAGCCGACATTCTTTTGTTCGACTCCGACTATGTGCCAGTTGGACTTGACCAAAAACAACATATTGAAATTGCGCGCGACATTGCACATAATTTCAATGCAAAATATGGCAAATGCTTGAAAGAACCTATGGAAAAAATAGATGACGATAACAAGGTTTTAGTCGGTTTAGACGGAAGAAAAATGAGTAAAAGTTATAACAACACCATACCACTCTTTTCGTCGGAAGAGGTGCTTAAAAAGGCTATTTTTAGGGTGGTGACCGACAGTCGCTTGCCGGGTGAACCAAAGGATAAAGATTGCACTGTTAACAAACTTTTCAAACTTTTTGCCACCAAAGAAGAAGCACAAAAATTTGAAGAGGATTTACTTAATGGTTTAGGCTGGGGAGAGGCAAAAAAACAACTTTTAGAAGTTGCCAATCGCTACCTTGCTCCAATGCGTGAAAAATTTAATTACTATATGGCGCATAAGGATGAAGTGGAAAAAATTTTGAAAGAGGGTGCAATTAAAGCACAAAAAGTGGCAGAAAAAGTGCTTAAACGCGTGCGAATTGCCATTGGAACAGAAGAATAAAATATGTAGATGACTACATATTTTTTTTAATTTAATTATTTTACTAATTTAATTTCAATGCCAATAACGCCGAATTTAGATTGCTCAGATTTTGGATAATATTTTTCCATGTCGCTTGGCTTTGCAGTTTCATTTTCTTGATAGCCAAGTCTTTTTTTATCAAATTGGGCGTATAGTTGTTTAAAGGATGAGAAAATATGCAAATTAGTCACCTTGCACAAAATTTTTTCGTTTGTCTTTTCATTCGTGAATTCGATTAAGTCATCCTTTTTAATTTGTTTTCGCTTTTCGTCGTAAAGGCGCATTTCAATATCTTTCCCTCCACTTTTTATTGCCTCAAATGGTTGTGGCTGTAATTTCATATAAATCATAATTTACCTCTTTAAATTTTTAATATATCTTACCAAAAAATCTGGAAAATGTAAATTGTTTTTCTAATTTTAAACTTTGTTGCATAAAAGTAAACTATTTGCAAAAGATATGCGTATGGAGGAGGAAATATGATTATTGCAAACTATATTGCTTACATCTTGACAATCATTGGCGGACTTAACTGGGGGCTTGTTGGAATTTTTAATTTCGACCTCGTGAATTGGATGTGTATGGGAAGAAATGCTGGCTCAATCATAATTTATGTTTTGATTATGCTTTCAGCAATTTGGCTTATCATCTCTCCAATCATTTCAAGAGGTATGCTTGACCTTGGTTGCCAAAGAAAAAAAGAAGTGGACGAAAACAATAAAAAATAAAAGGGGATTATTAAAAATCCTCTTTTATTATCAAATTAAATTCGATTATTTTATTTTCTTATCAACAATATTATCTATTGCAATAACAAGTGCGATTAAGAAAGGGATATCCTCTTCTGGTGCGTCAAGTTCAAAAGCGTCATTAACAATGGTAAATTGTCGTCTAATAGTTCCCCAAACTTCACCATTTTTTAAGATATTTGAGGATAGGCTAAAGAATTTGCCGTCTATTTTTATTTCGTCCTTATAGCCTTCAATATAGAAATCGCCTTTTATTTGAAGCCACTTATCTTTCACAGTGCAAAGTTTTGTGTTGTTGGCATCATAGATGTATGCTTTGTGAACAAAGAAATTGAACCATTTGTTTCTTATTTTAAAAAGCCTTTTGCCTTGCAAGTCGCAAACCCATTTTACTCTCGTTATGCTGAAAACTCTTCCTTTAACTTGAAAAATAGGTTCTTTGTTTTCATTCAGCACGGATGAACCACCGCCAATAGACCAAAATTTGTTTTTAATATAAACTTTCATATTTTCCTCCTTAAATTAATTTTGAAATTAAAAATCCCGCAAGAATACCAAGTCCAATCCAAACAATTATCTTAATAATTAAAAGTGCAATCCAGCGTTTTTTTGCAGTTTTGTCTAGCAGATAGCCGTTTTTGATTTCCTCATATTCATTTGGAGTTTCAAGCTCCACCGCTTTTCCTTCATTTGCGAAAGGATGAAATTTTACATTGACTTCATTCAATTCGTTTAATTTAAGTTTAAACAAACAATCTATTGTAATACATTTTCTGTCATAAAATGGTTCGAAAATTCCAAACACGCTTACAATAAACGAGAGAAAAGCGTATAGCCACCAAAGTTTGCTTTTAAGTTCTAAATCGCGAGTTATCGCAAACTCAACAACATCTTTTTCCGTTTCGACTGTTGTTTCATATGAACCAAATTCATTTTTCTTGCATTTAACCATTTTTCCATCAATTAAGATGTTAGGAATAATTTTTGAATTAATTCCTATGAGTTTCAATTTTAATGTTTTCATCCTGCCACTCCTACAGCGATAACAATTAAACAAATAAGAGCAACTGCAAGCACAACTGAAGATAAGACAATTCTTGCAACGTGTTTTGTGCGTCTGTCAAGAACCAAAAGGATAAGTGATAAGATTGAAGTTGCAATTGTTAAACCTGCAAAAATATAGAAGTTTTCCAAAAAGAAGGTTGAAATTCCGCCTGTCACTTCAACAATATTTGTGAAAAGAGAAAAAAAGTTTGGATTGATAAGAAAAATTGTGCCAACTGTGATAATTATGATAAACACGCAAATTATAATGACAATTGCCGTTCCAGCAAAGGAAAAAATTCCGCAAAGACATAGCAATACAAGAACTATTGACATATTCGAAAATATTTTTCCTAACCTAATAAGAAAATTCATGAAATCTTGTTTTAAGGGTGATGTTGTGGTTTGAGGTTGCATATCACTCTCCAAAATATAATTAGTATATGTTTTAATTTTAAATTTATTATAACATAAAGTCAAGCAAATTAACGATTTTGATTAAAATTTTTAAATAATTTTAAGGATAAAAGATAAGCCACTTTCGTGACTTAAATTTTTTCGGCAACTTCCCAAGCACGCCAAACAACTGTTCTAAGGTTGCCAACGCCGTTTGCATCGCCAACCACATACACTTTTTTGGTGGCAAGAGGGTTAGGGTTATAGCCGATTGCACTGATGACCGAGTCGGCTTTAAGTTGTTTCTTTTCGCCATTTTTAAGTGCGATCATAACATTGTCTTTATTAATTTCCAAAACCTTGCTTTCAAGATAGGTTGGCACTTTGTTGAGTTTGAAGAAATCTCTTAAATATGAAGAGTTTGCAAGGCAAAGTGTTTTTGAAACCATAAGGTCGTTTTGCGCCTCAACAATGGTTGGATTTTTGCCTTTAAGATATAGGTCATAGGCAATTTCGCAACCACTGAGTCCGCCACCAATAATCACAACATTTTTGCCAACAGGTTTGGTTTCGTTCAAATATTCCACCGCTTCCACACATCTTTCAGCACCTTTGACTTTCAAGGTTTTAGGTTTTGAGCCAGTGGCAACCACAACAACATCCGCTTTGACATCTTTAATATCTTTGATTTCTGTGTTAAATTTAACTTCTATTGGAAGTTTGGCAATTTGCCTGCGATACCACTCAATAAGCATCTTATCTTTTTCCTTAAAAGAAGGAGCGGCAGCGGCAATGAACACACCTCCAAGTTTATCCGATTTTTCATAGATTGTCACTTTGTGGCCTCTTAATGTTGCTATTCTTGCCACTTCAATTCCGCCAACACCGCCACCGATGACTGCCACAGTTTTTGATTTTTTTGCTGGCACGATGTCGAATTTGTGGTTTTGCATGGTGATTGGGTTTAATGCACAACGGCTCATATGTGCAGAGTCGTTGATTGAGGCGGCATTTGCCACACCTTTATAGTGCGAAAGAGGAAAACATCCGTTATGGCAACAAATGCAAGGCAAAATATCCTCTTCCCTTCCTTCTATAAGTTTGGTTATCCAGTGATTATCAGTTAAAAATTGCCTTGCCACGCCCATACCGTCGATTTTACCTTCAGAAATGGCTTTTGAAGCGGTGTCTGGTTCCATTCTTCCAGCGCAGACAACAGGAATATCAACAAATTTTTTGATATGAGCAACATCTTCAAGGTTGCAGTTCTTTGGCATATATGCAGGAGGGTGTGCCCAATACCATGCATCATATGTTCCGTTGTCGGCGTTTAGCATGTCGTAGCCTGCGTCTTGAAGATATTTTGCTGCCTTTTCGCTCTCTTCCATATCACGCCCAACTTCCGTGAATTTTTCGCCCGGCATCGCACCTTCACAGAAACCTTTGGTTTTGCTGACAACAGAGTATCTAAGTGAAACTGGATAATCTTTTCCACACGCTTCTTTAATCGCTTTCACAACATCTGTGGCAAAGCGGTAGCGGTTTTCAAAACTTCCGCCATATTCGTCCGTTCTCTTATTTGTGTAGGCGGTGGTGAATTGGTCAAGAAGATAACCCTCGTGAACGGCGTGAACTTCCACACCATCAACGCCAGCCTCTTTGCATAGTTTGGCAGTTTTTGCAAAGCCTTCCACCATTTTTTCAATTTCTTTTTTAGTAAGTGCGCGAGTGTAAACTCCTTCCGCCCAACGAGCAGGAAGTTTGCTTGGAGAAGCACAGATATATGAAAGATTGAAAATTGGTTTAATAAGAGCGCCAAGCGCTGGATGTTTCACCATTGGCACAAGTTTGTCTGGAATGGAGAAAGAACGACCAAAACCAGCGGTCAATTGCACAAAAAGTTTTGCACCAGTTTTGTGAATTTCTTCCATATATGGTTTAAGTTTTTTGAAACTTTTTTTGCTTTTATAAAGCCATTGTCCGCCCATTAAGTTTCTTAAGGGTGCAATTCCCGGAATGATTAAACCCACATTGTTCTTAGCGGTTTCCAAGAAGAACTCGGCGGCGTCTTTATCAAAATGATGAGGTTCCATCCAGCCAAAAAGTGATGTTCCACCCATTGGGCAAAGCACAATTCTGTTTTTTATTTCCACTTTTCCTATCTTCCAAGGTGTGAAAAGTGAAGCGTATTTTTTATCCATAATTTTCTCCTTTTCGTTAACTATTTAAAGTTTAGCAAAATTTTGTGAGAAAAGTCAAAGAAAATAAGAATTTTTCTTTTTATTTTTTTGCGTTTTTGTATATATGTTATACAAAAGATTAGATTTTGCAATGCTGAAAATTCTTGTATAAATATACACATTTTATTTGATTTATTCATGAAAAAAGTGCTATAATTTTTTTGAAAGGGAGTTGGATATGAGTTTTCTTTATTACTATGACCTTGTTGATTTTGATAAGAACGGAAATGTTAAAGAAACCAAAACATGTGCCGATTTAAAAAAAGTGACTTCAAATTTTATCTACTTAATTTGTAAGTATAACCAAAATATCTTGCATGAAAAGGCATTAAAGACAGGAAAGAAAATGGAATTATCGCCGTTTTTTAAAGAGGGGTTAGGTGACCTTCTTGACAAGGTGGAAAAGGGAAGGGTGAGCAAAGAATTTGCCATTTTAGAGGTGGCAGAGAAATGTTTACCAGAGGTTAAGAAAATTTGCAAAGAGGCGATAAATGACCGTGAAATTTTAACCAAACTTAATTCGCTTGTGGATATTAATTCGCAAGAATATGCAAAAAAGTTTAAAACGGCAGTCAACAAAAAACAACTTGAATACATAATGACACACATTTCAAGTCAACTTATGGACGAGATTAACGCTCTTTTAAAAGAGGGTGACGAGGATAAGAAAATTAAAAGCACGCTTTACAAAAAAATTATTTCCTATAACGGAATTGTTAACGCGGTGACAAATTTGGCGTGAAACGAGCATAAAAAATTTTCATTTTTTTATAAAAAATATCCTTAAACACTTGACAATTAATTAAAAAGATATTAAAATATAAGCGTCTTTACTTTAAAGGCGTTTTATTGTTAGCCCCGATAAGCGTTTTTGAAGGAAGAAAAAATGTCCAATTAAAAATTTTTTTAGGAGAAAATAATGAAAACATATATGGCAAATCCAGTCACAGTTGACAGAAAGTGGTTTGTTGTTGATGCAACAAATATGCCTCTTGGAAGACTTGCAAGTCAAGTTGCTGACATTTTGACTGGCAAAAATAAAACAATCTACACACCTCATGTTGACACTGGCGACTTCGTTATTGTGATTAACTCTGATAAGGTGGTTTTAACTGGAAAAAAATTGGAACAAAAGAAACTTCGTTGGCACACAGGTTATGTTGGCGGACTTAAAACAGTTGACTATAAAACTTTGATGGCAACCGATTCCAGAAAGGTTATTGAACACGCTGTTAAAGGTATGCTTCCAAAAAACAGCCTTGGCAGAAAGGAATTTACAAGACTTCATGTTTATAAAGATGCAAATCACACTCATGAGGCTCAAAAACCAGAACAAGTTGCATTAAAAGGAGTTATTGAATAATGGCTAAGAAAATTCAAAATAAAACTGGCGCATTCCTTGCCACTGGAAGAAGAAAAAAATCAATCGCAAGAGTTAGACTTTATCCGGGAAAAGGTCAATTCACAATCAATAACAGAGGTATTGAGGAATATTTGCAAAGAGACACTCTCATTTTAATTGCAAAACAACCACTCACTTTAACTAACACTTCAGATAAGTTTGATGTTGTTGTTAATGTCACAGGTGGTGGTCTTTCTGGCCAAGCAGGTGCCATCCGTCACGGAATTGCAAGAGCACTTGTTGAAGCGTCAGAAACTTATAAGAAAGAACTTAAAGAGGCTGGCTTCTTAACAAGAGACCCAAGAATGAAAGAAAGAAAGAAATACGGTCTTAAAAAAGCAAGAAAAGCACCACAATTCTCAAAGAGATAACAAAAACAGGCAGTTTGCCTGTTTTTTTGTTGAAAGAAAAGTTAAAATTGTGGAAGTTTGGCGGGCGAAAGTGTGCTTTTTGCGGTGTTGTTTCTTTGTGTGGCATGTTGAAGGATAACAATTATATCAAAAATGCATTTTTGCTAACACGCAAAAAGCACTGCACGCTTTGCGTGCCCATGCTTTGCATGGACTTTCGCCCGCATTTCATTGAAATTTATAAAAAAATCTATCAATTTTCATTTTCATGGTGTATAATATGATAGCTTACAAAGGAGAAAAATGAAAGATATAAACGCGCTTGTCAGCAGGTTGCAGAAGGGCGATACGGAAGCGTTTGATAAGATATATAAGTTGACGAACAAGTCAATTTATTTTGTTGCTTACTCCATTTTGAAAAACAAGGATGACAGCGAAGAAATCGTGCAAGAAGTTTACATAAAATTTTATAAAAACCTTTCAAAAATCGACACAACACGCAATGTTTACAATCTTCTTTACACAATAGCCAAAAACTTATCGCTTAACAAGTTGAAAACAAACAAGAGGTCAGTCACTTTGGAATTTGCCGAAAATGTGACGGAGGAGAAAAACGAAACTTTTCATAAGGCGTCGTTCGACAACCTTTTAAACCTTGCCTTATCCACGCTCAAGCAAAATGAGTTTGAAGTTTTGTCGCTGTGTTTAATTGAAGGCTACAAGCGAAAAGAGGTGGCAAAGATGTTGGATAAATCGGTGGCAACAGTCACATGGCAATATAACAACGCACTTAAAAAACTCAAATCTAAATTAGAAGGAGGGGGATATGAAAAAAATTGAGAAAGAACTGAAAAAAGAAATACGAGAGATAAATGTTGATGAAAGCGTTTTAGCCGACATTAAAAACACCTGCAATATGCCAAAACCAAGAAACAAAGTTTTTCGTTTCTGCAAAATTTTTGTTCCCGCTTTAAGTGCAGTTGCAGTGGTTTTAACGCTTTGTTTAACACTAACCAATCGCGACAATGTTTCGCTTAAAAGTTATCTTTTAATGGCTTTTGGTGGTGTGGCAATGGCATCTGCTGAAATGTCAGAAGAAAGCCCTGCTTTTGAGATTGTGTTAAACGATGACGAAAAGGTGGAAAGTGTTAAAAGTTTAAATGAAAGAGGTGCTGTTGTGCTTGCGGGGCAAAATATCGATAAAAATTTAGATGGCACAATTGAAAACTTAGTGCTTGAAGCAAACGATATCAACTGCTTAAACAACATCACAGTGATTGGTTTTGACGGCAATATGGAACTTAAAGAAAAGATTTCCACGACACTTCAAAATATTGTTGAAAGGAATGATATAACTTGCGAGTTTAGTGTTCGTTTCAATGAAAACAAGGTGGAAAACATCAACGCCAACCACTATATCTTGGCAGAATATGCTCAAGCTAAAAATGGTGGAGAAATAAGAGATTATATTGGCAAAAGCATAGATGAATTATTGCGACTTTTGTTCAAATATGATGAAGATATGATGGCACAAATTGAAGAGAAAATTGAAAGGTATATTAATTTTGTGAAAGAGCAAACAAGCACGATGACAGGCTTATTTAACGAGATTGCAGATGCAACAACCGCGTTTTTAACAAGAGTTGACAACCTTATTGATAGTTATAAAGAGGGAAGCGACCTTGCCGAACTTCAATACGAGTCACTTGTGGAACAGTTATCTCTTTTTGTCAATCAATTTTCTTCATATTTTGGAGATATAAGCACTGGTCAAATGGGAGAATATTTGCAACAAGATAAGATTGAAAACTTCTATCAACACTTCCAAGGTGGCTATGAAAATATTGTTCGCCAACTTGAAGAGGCAGAACAATCGGCGCAAAATAAAATCGACATTTTTAAAGAAGATTTCGATTTATCCAATTTTGCCATGGTGGCATAAATATTGTTGCTTATGGCTTAAATATTGTGATATAATATAACTATGGAAAGAAATGTTTATGATATTTTAATTCTTGGCGGTGGTGTTGCTGGAATTGTGGCAGGTGTTTATGCCAAAAGACGCAACAAAAAGGTGGCAATAATTGAAGAGATGCTTCTTGGCGGGCAACTTGCGTCGATTAGCGAAATCGAGAATTTTCCTTCCTATTCTCAAGTTTCTGGCTTTGAACTTATGGAAAATTTTCAAAAACAAGTAAAGAGTTTGGAAATAGAGGTCATCGCTGACACCATTAAAAAAGTGGATTTTGAAGGGGAAGTTAAATCTCTTCAAGGGAACAAGAAGGATTATTTTGCCAAAAGCGTCATCATTGCAACAGGGCTTAGTTATAAAAAACTTAATAAAGGCGAAGAGAACTTTTTAGGACGCGGTGTAAGTTTTTGTGCTGTTTGCGACGCTAATTTTTATAAGAATAAAGAGGTTTGTGTGGCTTCAAAGGCGGGAAGCGGAGTGCATGGCGCATTAATTTTAGCAGATGTTGCAAAGAAAGTTTACCTTCTCGACAGCGAAGATTTAACGAAATATGCGTCAGTTTGCCCTAAAAAGAATATTGAAGTTATCTCTTTTGCCGACATTCAAAAATTTGAAGGCGATAAGGTGCTTGAAAAAGTTATCTATAAAGTAAATGGAAAGAGAAAGACTCTTGAAGTTTCTGCCTGCTTTGTGGAACTTGGCAAAATGCCAAACACAAAGATGTTTGAGGGCGTTTTAGATTTAGATAAAAATGGTTATATTAAAACAAACGAAATTATGGAAACTTCAATTTCCAAGGTGTTTGCTTGCGGAGATATTCGTGCGGGAGTTTTAAAACAACTTGTTTGTGCTTGCTCTGATGGTGCGATTGCTGGTCAATATGCTTAAAAATTTTGAGATTTTTCTTTATTTTGTTTGCAAAACCATAAAAATGTGCTATATTAAAAATGAATTTATCATTTTATAAAGGTGGTTTTGTGGAAGAAAAAATTGAAGAAAATCAAAAAATAGAAAATCAAAATTTAAAAAATGACGAAAAAAAAGATAAGGCAAGTTTAATTTTGTTTATCATTGGCGCGGTTTTGTTTGGAATAACTTTGATTATGGTGATAATGTTTGGTGTTATGTCAATCTCATTCTTCACCGCGACAGGCGAGGAACAACTTGGTGAGGCACTAGGATATATCATCTATTTTGCTTATTTTGGTTTTCCTGCTTTGATTATTGGCTTAGTTTCTGTTATTTTGAACATCATTTCAGTTGCATTAAGCACAAGGCTTAGAGCGGTTAAAATCACTTTCATGATTTTTTCCATTCTTGTGGTTATTGCTGACATTTTACTTTACATTTTGCCTTCTGCAATTTCAGGTTAAGTTTAACACAAAAAGAATAGTGAAATAAACACTATTCTTTTTCTTTGCCGTTTTCCTGCTTTTTATAGAACCATTTAAGAAAGGGAACAGTCCAGCGAGGCGCTTTTATGCAAATGATTCTTATGTTGCTCTTTTTTTCTTTTTCCATATTAATTATTATGAAATTGCCATCTCTTTTGTCACATTTGTCTTTGATTTTTTGTTTAAAGTTGTGATAATTTTGCCAATCTTATGCACCACCTTATCAAACTTTAAATCCATTGCAGTTCGGAAAATGCTGTTGGTGGTTTTTGGGTCTATAAATATGCAGAGAGGGCATTCTTCCAAAATTTGAACACATCTATTTTCTGTGTATTCTTTATCTTTCGGCGTATGGTTAACCTTTAAGGCGATATCGTTAGAATAAGATGTTATATAAAGTTTTAGTTTGTTGAAATATTCTTCCTCATTCAATTTGTTCATAGTTCCTCCTATAAAAAAACACTCCTTAAAAAGAAGTGTTTAAATTAGCCATTGTTTTTCTTGGCTGTTCTAATACATTTTGTGCAGGCTTTAACCTTTTTTCCATCAATAACAACATCCTGAAGATTGGCATTATATTTTCTAGGTGCTCTGTTATTTGCATGGCTGACAGTGTATCCGCTCATTTTGCCTTTGCCACAAATATCACAAACTCTGCTCATAACTTTCTCCTTTTAGTAATTTTTTACATTCGATGTATATCATACCACAAATGAAAGAAAAAATCAACTGTTTTTTCACAACTTATCATATATTTTATCTTTTTTAAATACTTTTAAATATATAATAGGGCGAAATTTCGACTTATTTTTAAAAATTTTTCAATTTTTGCCTTAAATTGCTTGCTTAAAATTTCATATTGTTGTATTATTATAGTGCAATATATCTAAGTTGTTTGGAGGAACTTTTGACAGTAGATACCAATAATTACTATGGAAACATTTCAATAAGCGACGATGCCATTCGCACTGTCGCTGGTTTTGTTGCTATGGATTGTTATGGTGTTGTTGACTTGGTTTCTAAAAGCATAAAGGATAGTGCACGCGAAATTTTTAAGAAAGAGTCCTACTCAAAAGGGGTCTCTGTTCATCATATTGACAACCGCATATTCATCGACATTTACTGTATTTTAAAATACGGTGTTTCTATTTCTGCGGTTGCCGAGTCACTTAAAAAATCAGTAAAATACACAATCGAAAATTTCACAGGCATGATTGTTGACACTGTGAATGTTCATGTTGTGGGTGTTAGAGTTTAGGAGTTTATTACTATGCAAAAATCGATTAACGGAGCGACTTTTCGCAAGATGGTCCTTGCGGGAGTCAGTCTTTTAGAACAAAATAAAGAATATATTGATTCACTTAACGTTTTCCCAGTTCCTGATGGCGACACTGGAACAAATATGTTTTTAACAATGAAAAGCGCTGTTAATGAAATTAATAAATGCATGAACAGCGATCTTGCCTCACTTTCAGAAGCCTTTTCAAAAGGAGCGCTTCGTGGAGCAAGAGGAAACAGTGGTGTTATCACTTCTCAAATTTTTAAAGGCTTTTGCTCTGTGACAAGCGGTTGCAAGGAAATTTCTACAAAAGATTTTGCCAAAGCCATGCAAGAGGGTGCAACAATCGCATATAAGGCTGTGACAAAACCAAAAGAAGGCACAATTTTAACTGTCATTCGTGTTATGGCGGAAAATGCTGTTTCGCTTGCTAAAAAGCACGATGATTTTGAAGTTTTCCTCAAAAAAGTTATCGACACAGGTGAAGAAATCTTAAAGCAGACGCCAGAAATGCTTCCAGTTTTGAAAAAAGCGGGAGTGGTGGACTCGGGTGGTCGCGGAATTTTGGTTATCTTCACAGGTTTTTATCGTTTCATTATGGGCGATGAAGATTTGGAGATTTCGTTTGAGGATGATAAACAACCACAAACGCTTGACGATGTGATTGCAGACATAAACAATCTTGGCGACATTGAGTTTGGTTATTGCACCGAGTATATGATTATTCATATGCATAAAAAGACGACCGAGGCAGACATTGACAAACTTCGCGAAAAACTTATGGAGATTGGCGATTCAGTTATCTGCATTGGCGATTTATCTCTTGTTAAGGTCCATGTTCACACAAACGAACCAAACAAGGCACTTCAATATGCCTTGGAACTTGGCGAACTGTTCAACTTGAAAATTGAAAACATGCGTGAGCAGAACCGCGAACTTAAAAAGAAAGCGCAAGCAGTGGAAGAAAGCAAGGAAATGGGTATGATTTCTGTGGCACCGGGCGAAGGGCTTGCCACAATCTTTAAGGAACTAACAGTGGATGAAATCATTGTTGGTGGGCAAACCATGAACCCTAGTGCTGAGGATATTGCAAACGCTGCTGATAAAGTGCCTGCAAGAACAGTTTTTGTTTTTCCTAACAACAAAAATATCGTTTTGGCGGCAGAACAGGCGAATGATGTGACAAATAAGAATTTGGTTATCATTCCAACTAAGAGCGTGCCAGAAGGAATTTCGGCTTCGATTGCGTTCAATCCTGAGGCTAGCGTGGAAGAGAACAAAACTGCTATGCTTGAGGCGATTAAGTCGGTGCGTTCTGGGCAAGTGACATATGCTGTGCGTGACACTCATGTGGATGGCTTTGACCTTCAAAAGGGCGAAATAATTGGGCTTGACGATAAGGCAATTCTTGCAAAAGGAAATTTAGTTGGCGACACAACCGAAAGTTTAATCGAAAAGATGTTTGACGACTCTGTTATGAACATCACTTTGTTCTATGGCGAGGATATTCGCGAGGATGAGGCTGTTAAACTTCAAGAAAAATTGGCAGAAAAATATCCAGATTGTGAAGTGACAGTGGCAAGTGGTGGCCAACCAGTTTACTATTATATTGTTTCTTTAGAATAAATTATTTTTAATGACATATTGAATTTTAAACTCAATATGTTTTTATTTTATCAAAAAAGAGATTATCAAAATAAATTATCCTTTAGCAACTTTTAACTTCCTTTTGCATATCTTTTTAATGAGACTTTAAGGAGGTTAAAAGATGTCTTTTTATATCAATAACACGAATGGGAATAGACCCGGGCCCATCAGTGGAAATCCTACCAACGGCATCTGTGAAAAGATTTTAATCCAAACAAGAAAAATCTTTGATGCTTGTGTTTCCACCGCAACTGAAACGGGAATTGTGCTTCAAGCCACAAATTTCACTCCTGCAGACCCTGCACTGCCACTCACATATCTTTCTGCAGAGGTGACACCAAACGCCACAGCAACGGTGACAGACCTTGTTGTTGAAAGGCTTGACAATGCACCAAACTACGCAAATGTGACAATGAATATAAGCGTTCCAATCACGATTACATACCGTGATGCAAATGGAGTTATTGGGACGGCAACTTCAACAATCACAATAAGCAAAGCGGTTGTTCTTTTTGTTCCACAACCATCAGCAACGCCAATAGATATCACGGCAAGCGTGCTGTTTTCCAGTCAAATTGGCACTTTCACTTCGCCAAACATCTTCACAGTGACTGCGTGCATTCAAGTTATAATTCGAGTGTCTGCTATTGTTGATGTGTTAGTTCCAAGTTATGGCTACCCTTGCCTTCCACCTTGTCAACAAGCGTGTGGCGCGCAGTGCCCGGGCATTCAAGATTTGCCAACTTATCCAACTGCAGCAGGACCTATTCCAACAAGAATTTCTCAATTAAATCAAACTGTTTAACTATAAATAGAGTATATCAAAAATTTTTAAGATATACTCTTTTTTATTTATCTTTTTCCTTGATTTGTGATATACTTGATATGAGGTATTTATGAATATTTGGAAGGAAATTGATAAAAAAAGAATAACGCCAAAGGATTTTATAGCCTGCATCGAAATTCAGCAGGGGGATAAGACCAAGTATGAACTCGACAAGGAAACAGGACTTCTTAGAATGGACAGGGTGCTTTACACCAGCACAAACTACCCAATGAATTATGGCTTAATTCCATTGACGCTCAGTGAGGATGGCGATCCACTTGATGTTTTTGTTTTGTGCAGTCAACCACTTGCAAGACTCTGCCTTGTCAGATGTTATCCTATTGGCGTGGTGACCATGATTGACAGAAAGGAGCGTGATGAAAAAATTATCGCCATACCTTTCGACGATCCACAATATAACACCTATCATGACATAAGCGAACTTCCAAGACATATCTTTGATGAACTTAAACATTTCCTTTCAGTTTATAAACAGTTGGAAAATAAAGAAGTTCATGTTGAGAGATTGGAAAACTTTGAAAGTGCGGAAAAAGTTATTGAAAAGAGTTTAAAGAATTTTGAAAAAATAAAGTGAGAGAAATAACCACAAAGGTTGGTGATATTTTATCTTGAACTTTTGTTTTTATGTTTCTTAAATAATGTAAAGAAAAAAGAGGAGCTTCCTCTTTTTCTTCTTTCTTTATATTCCATATTTTGTTTTTATGATTGCATACTACACAACATTTTGTGGTGGTATGCAATAAATTTATTCCAAATTTTCCGCATAGAACATATTTTTGAATTTAACATTATTTTCAAAAAGTTCGTCGAATGTGCCAATATCTTCAATCTTGCCATTTTCCAAGAAAAAGATTTTGTCAACATTTCTTATTGTTGAAAGGCGATGTGCCACAATGACAATTGTGCTTTGCCCTTTCAAATTGTCGATGGAATGTTTGATGTCTTCTTGCGCAAAATTGTCAAGCGAACTTGTGCTTTCGTCGAAGATGATTATTGGCGAATTTCTAAGAAGTGCTCTTGCAATTGCAAGGCGTTGTTTTTGACCACCAGAAAGTTTAATTCCACTTTCACCAACTTTTGTTTCCACACCTTTTTTTAGCGAAGAAACAAAATCTTTAAGTGATGCTTTTTCAATTGCGCTTTCAATTTCTTCGTCGGTTGCATCTTTCTTTGCAAGAAGTAAGTTTTCTTTAATGGTCATGTCAAAGATGTATGGAAATTGGTTGACAAGAGAAATGGAGTTTCTTAAAGTTTCTTTGTCAAGGTCGTTAATATTTATGCCGTCAATCAAAACTTCACCACCATTTACTTCATACATTTTCGACATCAAATTCAAAATTGTCGATTTTCCAGAGCCAGATTTACCAACAAACGCCACAGTGGTGTTAGGTTCAATTTTAAAGGAAAGATTGTCAAAAATTTTGTTTTCGCTTTCCACCTTACGCTTTTCTTTTTTCCTCTTTTTCCACTCTTTTGGACTGAGATATTTTTCGTTGTCAATTTGCTCGTATTCGATATATGAATATTCCACATTTTTAAATTCAATTTTACCTTTAACTTCATCCAAATGAACATTGCCGAATTTTTCGCAAACATAGTCGGAACTGTTGAACAGTGCAAACATTCTGTCTGTACTAATTTTAACTTCCAAAAAGATATCCATAATTCTTCCAATTGACCACACAAATGAGTATAGGCTATTATTATTTGAGTAGATTATCATAAATGAGGCGACGGTTAAGAGGGAAATATCAATCATGTAAACGCCAAGAATTAAGATTAAAATTCCACAAATTTCAATTATCACATTTCTAAGAGAAAATAGGTTTATATCTTTAATTTCAAAGTTATAGGTTGCTTTTTTGTAGTCAGCGTAGTATTCTTTGGAAATTTCACTTAATTTATCTTCTAAGCCAAGCGACTTAACATCTTTTTCGCTTCTCACAATTTCATTGGTTAGCGAATATATCTTATCACTTTTTCGGCGCATGATGAATTTGTTTTTTCGATTTCTCTTTCTTCTAAATGTTTCAATAATCATGGAAACTGCTAAAATAAAGACAACGCCAAGCCCAACATAAATGTTGAGAGTGGAAATGTAAACAATCATAACAAGCGAGGTCACAATGTCAGTGATAATATCCACAATATTGGATAGGTTGATAACCACAACTTCTGGGTCGTTGACAATTCTTCTAACAAATTCGCCAGATTCGTGATTTGCATAGGTTGTGGAGTTAAGTTTGAACGCTTGTTTTGCTAAGTCTAAATTTAAGTCTGCCATGATTTTGTTGGCATATTTTTGATAGATAATGTTAGTTAGATACCAACTCAGCCTTTTCAAAAACACAATGCCCGCAATGAATAACAGGGTGTAGATAGCCTCGCGATAAAGAGAAAGAGTGATGTATTCAATCGCTTTTGCAAAGTATATTGTTTGCAAAACTGTGCAAGCACCAGACACGAGATAAATAAGAATATACATCGATATTCCAAACTTATATTTTCCTAAATATAAAGAAAGTGACTTTTTTTCTCTCTTATTTTGCATAAAAAAACCTCCGTATTAGATTTTTCATACGAAGGCTTGAATTTTGCTATATTTTTTGTGTCAGAAAGATGATTTAACACAAATTTATCTTATAACCGCAAAAGAAAAACCATTCGTATGATTTAAATTTGTTCTGTAAACTGTTTGATTAAGCATTTTTTTGGTTCTCCTTTTGTTAAATTTTTTTGTAGGTTGGAACAAAAACAACCTTTCGACTTTTTCAGTATATTATAAAATCTTTCAAATTGTCAATAGATTTTTTAAATTTTATCTAAAATTTTTATCTTTTTTATGAAATAGGATAAATTTATTGATTTTTAGATATTTAAATTTTTAGATTTTAAATTGATTTTTAGATATTTAATATATATATGGCGACGATAAATTTGGCAAAATTTTGCTTGCGACAAAAAAATCTAAAAAAATTTTAAAATTTTTGGCATTTTCAGTTGACTTTTTTAACAAACATGCATATAATAATGTTAGCACTAAAAAGTCGAGAGTGCTAGCAACTGATGAAATCTGGGAGTTTTTATGGAACTTTCTGAAAGAAAAATCAAGATTTTGAATATTGCTGTGGAGGAGTTTATCAAAGATTCCGCGCCAATAACAAGCGGTTCGGTTAAAGATAAAACGGCACTGAATGTTTCCACTGCCACTTTAAGAAACGAACTTAATGCACTTGAGGCGATGGGGTTTTTGAAACAACTTCACACTTCTGGCGGGCGTGTTCCAACAGCGCAAGGCTATCGCTTTTATGTGGAAAATCTTTTGAAAGATGTTAAAGCCACAAACAAGGAACTGGAAGAAATTAAAAGTGTGATTGAAAACAGAACTCAAAGTTTGTCGGAGATGATTGGAAAGATTGCAAAGCTTATTTCTAAAGCCACAAACTATCCAACTGTTGTGATGATGAATGGTATTGAAAATTTGGTGCTTTCTGAATTTAAAATCATTCCGCTTTTAGATGAAAAATGTATGGTTTTAATCGGCACGAATTATGGCTACATCTCAAACACGATGGACTTTTCGGCAACCATGGAAAATTGC
The DNA here is from genome assembly GCA_944364445.1 of uncultured Clostridia bacterium. Taxonomy (GTDB): domain Bacteria; phylum Bacillota; class Clostridia; order Christensenellales; family UBA1242; genus Caccovivens. The sequence goes on from CALVWC010000002.1 coordinate 19,255, forward strand.
CAAGACGCGTCAAACTATCTCACCAAATATTTTAAGGGCGAAACAATGGGCTTTTTGCTTGATAATATTGATGAATACATGAAAGGCATGAGTGGCGAGATTGAGGCTTTTCAAGAAGTGGTCAACAACATCATTAAGGGCTTAACCAAAATGAATAGGCAAAAACTTTTGAATGCAGAGGGCGCTATGGACCTTGTGGAACGTGAGGAAGATTTCAATGAAACAAAAAAAATCATGAAACTACTTCGCGATGAAGATGAGCTTATTGAAGTTTTGGATAAGACTGACGACAAGATTTCTGCCGATGTTGGAGAAAAAGGCGTTTCGGTTGTGAAAGCACCAATCTTGGTGGGAGGAAACAAACTTGCTTCGATTGGAGTTATTGGTCCGCAGAAAATGGATTATTCTGGAATTGCATCCGCTTTGAAAGTTGTTATTGATGAACTTAATAAGCGAAATGAATAAGGAGGACAATGTTGGAAAAGAAGAAAAAAGAGGAAAAAGTGCAAGAAGAAACAAGTTGCGAATGTGAAAACAAAGAACCTTACAACTGCGACGAGCATTGCGAATGTGAAAATTGCAACTGCGAGGAAAGTCATTGCAAGGAAGAGTGCAAGTGTGGTCAGGCAGAAGAAAAAGCACAGGAATATTTACAACTTGCACAGCGAATTCAAGCAGAGTTTGAAAACTATCGTAGGCGTATGGCGGACGAACTTGTGCTTAAAAAGCAAGAGGGAATTGTCAGTGTTATCAATGTGTTTTTGCCATGTCTTGACACCTTTAAAGAGGCAAAAAAAAGCATAACTGATGAAAAGGTTTTAGAGGGCGTGAACATGATTGAACAGAAAATCTACTCTGCTTTAGACACTTTGAAAGTGGAAAAAATTGAAACTGTTGGGAAAAAATTTGACCCAAACTTGCATGATGTTATTGCAGTTATGCATGACGACAAACAAGACGAAGATATCATCTTGGATGAATACCAAGCAGGATATACGTATAACGGTAAAGTTATAAGATACTCAAAAGTTATTGTGAATAAAAGGGAGGTTAAATAATTATGAGTAAAATTATCGGTATTGACTTAGGAACAACAAATTCGTGCGTTGCGGTTATGGAAGGCGGAAAACCAACCGTTATCCCAAACGCTGAGGGCGACAGAACAACACCATCTGTTGTTGCCTACACAAAGGACGGAGAAAGACTTGTTGGTAAGGTGGCAAAACGTCAAGCAATCGTTAACCATGAAAACACAGTTATCTCCATTAAAAGAGAGATGGGCACAAACTATAAGGCAAAATTAAACGGAAAGGAATATTCTCCACAAGAGATTTCTGCCATGATTTTGTCGAAACTTAAACAAGATGCTGAAAGTTATTTAGGCGAAAAAGTGACACAAGCGGTTATCACAGTTCCTGCATACTTCAACGACAGCCAACGCCAAGCAACAAAGGATGCTGGCAGAATTGCTGGGCTTGATGTTTTAAGAATTATCAACGAACCAACTGCCGCTGCACTTGCTTATGGACTTGACAAAGGAGAAAACAAGAATCAAAAGATTTTGGTTTATGACCTTGGTGGCGGAACGTTCGATGTTTCCATTTTGGAAATTGGCGATAATGTGTTTGAAGTTTTATCCACAAACGGCAACACTCGTCTTGGTGGCGATGACTTCGATAACAGAATTATCGATTTCTTGGTGGAAGAATTCAAATCTCAAAACGCTGGCATGGACTTATCAAAAGATAAACTTGCTCTTCAAAGATTGAAAGAAGCCGCAGAAAAAGCAAAAATCGACCTTTCTGCAACTCCAAAAACAACCATTTCTTTGCCATTTATTACAGCTGACGCAAATGGTCCTAAACACTTGGAAGTGGAACTTACAAGGGCGAAGTTTGATATGTTAACAGAAGACCTTGTTAAAGAAACCACAGATTGTGTGGAAAAGGCGCTTAAAGATGCAAATCTCACAAAAGACCAAATCGACAAGGTTATCTTGGTTGGTGGTTCAACAAGAATTCCAGCCGTTCAAGAAGCGGTTAAAAACTACACAGGAAAAGAACCATACAAGGGGATTAACCCAGATGAATGTGTGGCTATCGGTGCTGCCATTCAAGCGGGCGTGCTTGCTGGCGATGTTAAGGATGTTCTTCTTCTTGATGTCACACCACTTTCACTTGGAATTGAAACTTTGGGCGGAGTGTTCACAAAACTTATTGAAAGAAACACCACAATCCCAACAAGAAAGAGCCAAATCTTCTCAACCGCTGTGGACAATCAACCAGGCGTTGACATCCATGTTCTTCAAGGCGAAAGAGAATTTGCAGCACAAAACAAAACTCTTGGAAGATTTCAATTAACCGACATTCCACCAGCACCAAGAGGCGTTCCACAAATTGAAGTGACATTCGATATTGATGCCAACGGAATTGTTAAAGTTTCGGCTAAGGACCTTGGAACAAACAAGGAACAAAACATCACAATCACTGCTTCCACAAACCTCAAAGAAGAGGATATTCAAAAGGCTATCAAAGAGGCTGAGGAACACGCTGAGGAAGACAGAAAACACAAGGAACTTGTGGAAACCAAGAACCAAGCCGACAACCTTGTTTACGGCTTAGAAAAACTCATTAAAGACAATGGCGATAAACTTAACGAAGAAGATAAAACAAAACTTCAAGAGGCAATCGACAAGGCTAAGAAAGAGTTTGAAAGCGAGGATATTGAGGTTGTTAAGAAAGCGATTGACGAACTCACAACTGCATCAAATGGCATAGTTTCAAAGATGTATCAATCGGCAAATCCAAACGGCGCAACTGACGCTGGCAATGCTGGAAACGACACAAACAACAATAACAACAATAATAACGGCGAAGACCCAGTTGTTGATGTTGACTAATCAAAATGCTTTTCAAATTGCAATGTTTTTTGTTAAGAATTTAATATTTCAACAAACTTTCATTAAAGGAGCGATATGAACTCGGAAGAATATTTAGGAAAAACTATTAAAGTGGTTATTGACAGGAAAATGGGTTCAAAACATCCAAAACACGGTTTTGTGTATCCAATTAATTATGGATATATTCCAAACACAATTTCAGGTGATGGAGAGGAATTGGATGCGTATGTTCTTGGCGAGTTCACTCCACTTGAAAGTTTTACTGGAATTGTGAAAGCAATAATCCACAGAACAAATGACAACGACGATAAACTTGTTGTTATGCGTGAAGATAAAAACTACACTGATGAGCAAATACAGGCTCTTACGGAATTTCAAGAACGATTTTTTAAAAGTGAAATTATAAGACAAAATTCTCATGGTTGTGAAAAAGTAAAATAATTAAAACTAATGTGAGGAGTTTTTATGAGTGGCAAAATTTTTGTGGAAGTTAAGAAACAAACGGAACTTATGGGTGTTTGTTTAAGGCTTTCTGACTACAAAAATAGGTATCCATTTTTAGCTAAAGATTTCAAGAATTATCCTTATCTTGACGAGGTTAATGAATACTTCATAAAGTTTTCTTCTCATAAGGCAATTCAAACATTAAATGAAATTATTAAATTAGGCTTTTCCTATGATGCCCCTTACGCAATGATTCTTTATGTGGATGATGATTGGAATTTTCATGGGCAAAATTATTATCCTTTTGTTGACAGATTGAAAAAATCTCCATTAGTTTTAAAATTTATGGAAGAACTAAAAGATTTTGTTAAAGAAACCAAGTTTGAGGAATTTTTTGCAAAACATAAAACTTATTATGAAGAAGAAATCAAGAATTTTAATGAAAGTATGCCACTTGATGATATTCTTCCATATATGAGAAAATTTTTCCATAAAGACTTTGATGAAAACGAATTTCATGTGGCTTTAGCACTTCTTTCAACTGGTGGAGGGTATGGTCGCAATGATTTTACTTTGAAAAATTTTTATTGCGTAGAAAGCAAAAGGCAAAAAAATGGTGGTGAGGCAAACAAAAAGTGGGGAATTAACACTGCCACTGGTCGTTCGCATTACTTACATGAATTTTGTCATCCTGTTGTCAATCCTGAGTCTGATAAAAATTTAGATAAAGTTGAAAAGCCTGATATGCCAAAAGAAGAATATGATAGACTGTGTGCAAGTGCTTATCCTAGTTTTTATTCAATCGTAAATGAATATATCATAAGAGGAATTCAACTTTGCTATATTCAAGATTGTAAAGAAGATGTTCAAGATTTTCTTGCACATAACGAAAGACTTGGTTTTAATAAAATAGTTTTAATGGACTTAGCAAAAAGATTAAACAAATTTAAAAATTCAAACCTAAAGTTTGAAGATGAATATGTGGATATTGCAAACACGATTGCAAAATCTTATAATGAAATGAATAAAGGGAAAAATTATGGCGAATAAGGATTATTATCAAGTTTTAGGAGTGGATAAGAATGCGAGTGCGGATGAAATTAAGTCAGCATATCGTAGGCTCGCCAAAAAATATCACCCTGACCTTAATAAAGCCCCAGAAGCCGCTGAGAAGTTCAAGGAAATCAATGAGGCGTATGAAGTTTTAGGCGACGATAAAAAGCGCGCTAATTATGACCAATTTGGCTCTGCTGACGGACCACAATTCTCAAATGCTGGTGGCGGAGGATTCTCTGATTTCTTCGGCGGTGGCTTTGGAGGCGGTTTCGGCGGAGGATTTTCCGATATTTTCTCTGACATTTTTTCCGCTTTTGGAGGAGAAAGGCGTTCGCGCGTGTCGGAGAGAGGAGAGGATATTAATCTTGCTATGAAACTTAGTTTTGAAGAAGCCATTTTTGGTGTGAATAAAACAATCACTGTTTCCAAAATTCAAACTTGTTCCGATTGCTCTGGAACAGGGGCAAAAAACGGAACAGCATTTTCCACTTGCCCTGATTGCCGAGGTGTTGGGCGTGTTAGAATTCAACAAAACACCATGTTCGGCACAACGATTAGGGAGGCAAATTGCCCTAAGTGCGGTGGAACTGGAAAGATTATTAAAGATAAATGTGCAACTTGCGGTGGCAAGGGATATAAGCGGGTGCAAAGCCAAATCACAGTTAAAATTCCAGCGGGTATAGACGATGGTCAAACTGTTCGTATGCGTGGCGAAGGGAATTCTCCACTTGGCAAGGGTGTTAACGGCGATTTGAACATAAGAATCAGCGTTGCACCGCACAAACTCTTTAAGCGTGACGGCATGAACCTGTCCTATGACCTCTATGTGCCATTCACAACCCTTCTTCTTGGCGGAAAAGTGGATGTGGCACTTCCAAAAGGCAAATTCACGCTTGACATAAAGGAAAGAACCTCAAGTGGCACAGTTATGCGCATCAAAGGAAAGGGTGTTAAGGCACTTAATAAGGAAAGTTACGGCGACCTCCTCATCACGCTGAAAAGCGAACCACCAAAATCGCTTACGGCGTCGCAGAAGGAAATGTTGCAAAAACTTTCCAACTCCTTTTCGGAAAGCGATTTTCCAAAATACAAAGATTTCAAAAAGAGCAATTTATAACGCTCTTTTTTCTTTTTTCTTAAAAATTGCTTGAAAAAAAGATAATATTGTTGTAAAATAACATCGAGGAGAAAATATGAGAAGATTTTTTGGTGAAAAAATTGACGATAAAATTGTGATTAAAGGGGATGAGTATAACCATTTGAAAAATGTTTTGCGTCTTAAAGTGGGCGCAGAGGTTTTGGTTAGCGTCAACACCCCTGTGGAATATGTTTGCGAAATTGTTTCGCTTGGCAAAAACGGCGCAACTTGCAAGATAAATGGCGAGCATGAATGTGTGGGAAATCCGAATAAGGACATCACTCTTTTTCAGGCTATCACAAAAGGACCTAAGTTTGAATTCATTGTGCAGAAAGCAACCGAAATTGGAATTACAAGGGTTATTCCTTTTGTCAGCGATTTTGTGATTGCCAAAGTAAGCGAGCATAAAAAAGATAGGCTGGAAAGCATTATTGAAAACGCTTGCAAGCAATGTGAAAGAACAATCAAAACCATTGTGGAAGATGTGGAAACGGTGGACAGCATAATTGAAAAATTTAAGGATTATGACATTGTGCTTTTCGCCAATGAACGCACCGATGTTGGCAAGGAAATCAGCAAACTGACAAAATACAAAAAGATTGGCATCATCGTTGGCTCTGAGGGCGGTTTTTCGCAGAGAGAGAAAGAGGGGTTTATTGAAGCGGGCGCAGTTTCCGTGTCGCTTGGGCGAAGAATTTTGCGATGTGAAACGGCATCAGTTGCCATGATGAGCATGGTGTCAATTATGAGTGGAAACTAAGATGAAAATTGCGGTTATAACACTTGGTTGCAAAGTTAATAAATATGAGAGCGATGCTCTCATTTTTACTCTGCGTAATTCTGGAAACGAGGCGACGGATAAGTTGGAGTTTGCAGACGCTTACATAATCAACACCTGTGCTGTCACAAACGAGGCGGAAAAAAAGAGCAGACAGATGATTGAGCGTTGCAGAAAATTTAATAAAAATGCCAAAATTTTTGTGATTGGTTGCGCAAGTCAAAACAGACCCGCTCAGTTTCAAGATAAGGGCGTTTCCTATCTTCAAGGCGTTGCAAACAAAATGGAAATCTTAAACCACTTAAACGAAACTGGCGAAAAGATTTATCCTCTTCCAGAAAGGTATGAAAATGATATGTTTTCTGCACAAACCTTGTCGCGTGCGTTCATAAAAGTGCAAGACGGATGCAACAATTTCTGCACCTATTGCATAATTCCTTATCTTCGCGGAAGAAGTCGCTCACGAGATATGCAAAGCGTGGTGGAAGAGGTGGAGAAACTACCAAAAAGCGTGAAAGAAGTTGTGCTTGTTGGAATTGACGTTTCAAGTTATCAGCAGAATGGCAAAAAAGCACTCATCGATTTGTTGGAAAAATTGGATAAATATGGTTTTCGTTTGAGGCTCTCTTCCATGGAAGATAATTTGGTGGATGAAGATTTTGTTTCACGCTTAAGTAAACTTAAAAACTTCTGCCCACATTTTCACTTATCTCTTCAAAGTGGAAGTGACGAAGTTTTAAGAAAAATGAACAGAAAATACACCACAACGCAGTTTTTAAATTCCGTGAACTTAATTAGAAAATACTTTCCGCTTGCTGGCATCACAACTGATGTTATTGTGGGGTTTCCAACTGAAACAGAGGAGAATTTTTTGGAAACAGTGGAGTTTGTGAAGAAAGTTAAGTTTTCCAATCTTCACATTTTCCCTTATTCTAAGCGTGACGGCACAGTGGCGTCGAAACTATATAAAGATTTGCCAAAGCAAGTTAAAATGGCAAGGTGGAAAAAGTTGGAAGAGGTGGCAGAGAAGTTGAAAGCCGATTTCATTCAAAAGAACACAACTTTTGAAGTTTTGATTGAGGAGGAAGAGGACGGCTATTTTGTTGGATACAGCAAAAACTACATAAGGTGCTATTTCAAAGGCAATTTTCACGCTGGCGACATTGTTAAAGGAAAATTTAAAAGCCAATTTAAAGACGGCGTTTTGTGTGAAATTTAAGAAAAACACTTGACAAATGTGTTAAATATGATTATAATATCATAAGTATACTGAAAATGAAAGGTGGTGAGAAAGTTGACAACAGTCAAGGTTGGCGAGAACGAATCTCTTGAAAATGCGCTTAAAAGATTTAAAAGAAAATGCCAAAAAGACGGCATCATTGGCGATATAAGAAAGAAAGAAGCATACGAAAAGCCAAGTGTTAAAAGAAAGAAAAAAAGCGAAGCAGCAAGAAAGAGAGCAAGAAAAAGAAGTTAAAAAATCGAGCAAATCTGCCCGATTTTTTTAATCGAATTTGATATAACCCCTAGCGTCACCGAAGAAACGACCTAACAAACTTTAGAACAAAAGACACCACTAGTTTTTCATCCCAAAATTTTTGAGAATCAATTTCCAAAAGTAAGTTTGTGAAGATTAAATCTTGTTCTGGAGTTAAAGTTTCTCGCAATTGTTTTGCAAGTTTAAAATCATTAAAAGATAAAATTTTTCTTTCTTCTTTAAGTTCTTTTTTAAATTCGTTATAAATAATTTCTTCCATATCAACTCTAAATACCATTTTTTCTCTCCTTTATATTTTGAATATTAATATTATAGACAATAAAAAATATAAAGTCAAGTAAAATAGAGTATATTTCAATCAAAATAGAATAATTTTAATTTTTTGATAAATTATAATAATTCTATGAAAATTGAGTAATTTTCAATAGAGGTTGAGATATATGGTGGATATAGTCAAAAAATTGGAAAATATAAGAACAAATCGTGGCTTGTCAGTCTACAAAGTGACACAACTTGCCGATATTTCTCAACAAACATATTACTCTTGGATAAAAGAAAATGTTATGCCGTCGATGACTTCGCTTAAAAAGGTTTGTAATGTGTTGGGTGTGGAAATTACTGATATTTTGACAGATGATAGTGATAGTTTAGAATTTGAAACACTTAAATCAAAATGGAACATGATGACTCTTAGTCAAAAACAATCAATTATGTCGATTATTGATAATTATATAAGCAATAATTTTAAGTAGAAGGCAAAAAGAGTAAATATCAATAGAATAACCATAACATTTCTTTCTTCTTTTTTATTTCTTATTTCAAAAATAATCCGAATTAAAAGAAAAGTGAAAAATGAAAAAATAAAAAATAAGAGTAAAAAATAATCCAAGCCTATCGGTTCGGATTATTTTTGTTTGGTGCAGGTGGAGGGGGTCGAACCCTCATGAAGTTGCCCTCGAGGGATTTTGAGTCCCTTGCGTCTGCCATTCCGCCACACCTGCATATATTTTATGTTGAAGAAAATTCTTCTATGTTTTAACCTTTTTTATTCCAAATCTTAGGTTAACGATAAGATTTTAGCATAATTCTTCATATTTTGCAAGCGTTTTTGATTATTTTTTAATTTAGTTATAAATTTCTCTTGCCAAATTGCTAAGAAAATAATATAATAGATATGAAAAAAGTTTAAAATTGGGTAAAACAAAATGATTTTTAAGAAGTTTTTTAATAAGGAGTCTGCTCTTGTTAAAGAGTATGCAGAAAAGTTTCATGTTTTACCATCAACGATGTATTTGATGTTGTCGCGCGGGCTGACAAGCGAAGAGGAAATTAAAGAATATCTTTCCACTGGCAAGTTAATCAACCCTTTCCTCATTAAAGGAATGAAAGAATTTTGTGAGCGGATTGATTTAGCCAAAAAAGTGGGCGACAGAATTTTGGTTTTTGGCGACTATGATGTTGATGGTATAAGTGCCACAGCAATAATGCTTAAAACGCTGAAAAGGCTGGGAATTGACGCTGATTTTTACCTTCCAAATCGTTATGAGGACGGTTATGGTTTATCATGCGCGGTGATTGATAAGATTGAAAAAAAGTTTTATCCTGACCTAATCATCACAGTGGACTGCGGAATTTCTTGCTGGCAAGAGGTGGAATATGCAAAGGAAAAAGGGATTGAAATCATCGTCACCGACCATCATGAAATCCCAGAAAAACTGCCAGACACACTTGTTTTGAATGCGAAAATTACTGACCAAGAATATCCATTTCGCGAACTTTGCGGAACAGGACTTGCCTACAAAATCAGCGAGGCGCTTTTAGGGCAGAAAAAGGCAGAGGAGTTTTTGCCGATTGCCTCCATCGCAACGATTGCCGACATTGTTTCGTTGACAGGAGAAAATAGGAACATCGTTAAGCGTGGTTTTGATATGTTCGACAAACTGCCAATCGGACTTAAACAACTTTTTAAAGAAAACAAAGTTTCGCTTTCTTCTCCTAACGCCACCGACATTGCCTTCAAAATTTCGCCAAAAATAAACTCGGCTGGTCGCATGGGAAAGGCAGAGGATAGTTTGGTTTTGTATATGAGCGAAGATATGGTGGAAATTAAAAAACACCTTCAAAAAATTTCCGCCCATAACCAAAAAAGGCAGGAACTATCTTCTGCTATTATGGAAGATTGCGAAAAAGCAATTAAAAAAATGGACTTATCCAAAACACGCGTCATTGTGCTTGCCTCGAAAAAATGGGACCAAGGAATTTTGGGTATTGCGTGCGCAAGGCTTGTGGAAGAGTATAATAGACCGGTCTTTCTTTTTTCGCAGACAGGCGATGTGCTTCACGGCTCGGGAAGAAGCATAACCGACATTAATATCCACGAACTTCTCTCTTCCATGCAGGATATTTTGGAAACTTTTGGCGGTCACACCATGGCAGCAGGGCTGACGCTTAAACGCGAAAACTATGAAGATTTTTCAAAGCGCGTCAATGCGTTTGTGTTTGAGCATATTAGTGATAAAGTTTTCATTCCAATTAAGTATTACGACCTTGACATCAAACTTGAAGAAATTGATGATAGGTTTTTAAATGAACTTAAACTTTTGGAGCCTTATGGATGTGGAAATCCTAAACCAAAATTTAGAATAACCGCAGAAAATGTGGAAATTTTGCCAATGAAATATTGTCAGCAACACGCCAACATCAACATTGGAGATTTGCAACTTGTTTACTTTAATTTTGCCAAAAAATTTAACCCTCTTTTCTTTTCAAGATATAAATCATTTATCTTTGAATTTCAAGAAAATGGTAAGCGTGGCTCGGTTTCCGATTTTGATGCAGGAAGTTTCATCATAGATAATGCACATATCTACACATATCCGGTGCAAATCGAGCAACTTATGTTTGCTTGCCAAGATGATTTAACTTTTTCTTACTATCCTCAAAGTGACCTTTTAAACTTTGTTGCTGGCACGCAAAGCACGGTTTACGGCACGGCGTTTGTGACATATTCGGCTTACGATTTTGTTTCTTTTTCCAAAAATTACTCCAAAGAAAACATCTTCCACATCGGCATTTACGACGAGGAACTTCTTGGTTATAACAGCCTTCTTCTTTCGCCAAGAGGGGTTAATTGGGCAAAAAATTTTGAGAAAATCATCTTCCTTTCGCCAGTTTTAGACAGTGGCTTTTTAAGTGAGATTAAAAAGGTTTCAAAGGCAGAAATCTACCTTCCACTTGAAACTTTTCAAGACAAAAATCGGTTTAACGGCATAAACTTATCTCGCGAAAGTTTTGGTAAGGTTTTTAAAGCACTTGTTGGAAGAAGTGGAAAAAAATATTATTCTCCAGTTGATTTTTATGAAGATAAATTGAAAGGCAAAGTTTCGTTTGACACATTTTATTCGGCGTATTTAACTTTTTGCCAACTTGGACTTATAAAAAAAGTGGATGAAACATATTTTAATTTTACTGAAGTTAAAAATATTAAAAGACCGCTGACAAATTCAACGCTATATAACAAATTGTCGCTTATTAAAAATTCATGGAGTAAAAATGAGAGATAAGGTTATTGAAAACATAAAAACGCATTTTAAACTTTCAGCACACGAACTTAAACTTGTGAATATTTTTGTGGTGGAGGAAATCAACCTCGACAGGCTTAATCATGTGGTGGACATCATGGCGGAATATTATATGCAAACCGAGGTTCTCATTGCATATCTGCTTTTTCAGTTCTATAAAGTTTTGCCAGAAGAGGCGGAATCTTATGAAGAAAAATTGACGATTGCCGAGCGCAAACTTTTTGCCACTTTTAAACAATTAAGAAATGTGCACACAATAAGCCGAAGCGGTGAGGCGGAGGATATTAAACGTATGTTTGTGGCAATCTGCCAAGATATGCGTGTTGTTATCATCAAGTTTGCAACGATTGACTATGACCTTCAAAGAATAACATTGCCACTTACCGACGAAACAAGAAAATTCGCCAAAATGGTTTCTGATATTTTTGCTCCTCTTGCTGAAAGTTTGGGACTTAGTAAGTTTAAGTCGTCTTTTGAGGAAACCACCTTTAAACTTTTAGAACCTAAGGCGTATAACGAACTTAAAAACAACGCGCTTATGAAAGTGGACGATAATATGCGTCTTATGGAGTTTGTGGAGAAAAAACTTCAAAAAATTTTGGATGAACTTCAAATCAAAGGCGAAATTCAAAAGCGTCAAAAGCATTTTTACAGTGTGTATAAGAAAATCAAAAAGAAAAACATCACTCTTGGCAAGGTGTATGACCTTCTTGCTATGCGTGTTATTGTGCCAAGTGTTGAGGATTGCTACTCTGTGCTTGGAAAAATTCACGCCATTTATAAGCCTATTCCAGAACGCGTGAAAGATTATATCGCCAATCCTAAACCAAATGGCTATCAAAGTTTGCACACCACAATAATTGCCGACAATAATAGACCTTTGGAAATTCAAATTAGAACTTTTGATATGCATAAGCACGCGGAATACGGAATTGCAGCACATTGGATATATAAAGAAAGACGCTCATCGAATAAGTTTGATGCCAAGTTTGCTCGCATCAAGCAAATTTTGGATAACTCGAAAGAATTAAGTCCAGAAGAATTCCTTGAAACTTTGAAAACCGACCTTTATGGTGAAAGTATCTTTGTTCAAACGCCAAAAGGTAAGGTTTTGGAACTTCCAGTGCATTCCACAGTCATCGATTTTGCCTATGCCATTCACACCGAAATTGGAAATAAATGTGTGGGCGGAAAAATCAACGGAAAACTCTATCCAATCACCACCGAGTTAAATAACGGCGACACGGTGGAAATTATCACAAACCAAAACAGCAAAGGTCCATCGCGTGATTGGCTTAAACACATTAAAACCTCTTCTGCAAGAAGTAAAATTCGTTCGTTTTTCAAAAGCGAGTTTAAGGAAGAAAACACCAAGCAAGGAAAACTTATCTTTGAGCAAGCCTTAAAAGCGAAAAATTTAAACATCTCTAAGCAAGATAAGGAAAACTATCTTAATGAAATTGCCTCCAGCATGATGATGGAGAATATTGATATGTTGTTTGCCGAAATTGGAGGTGGCTCGCTTGCCATAAATTCTCTTATGGGCAGGTTTATGAATTTATACTTCAAAGACCGTGCAAAAGAAATTAAGCCAAGCGTGATTGAGGTCAAGAAGAATAAAGACGGCGTTTTGGTGGACGGCGAAAGCGGACTTTTAATTCGTTATGCAGGATGTTGCACTCCAGTTATGGGAGATGATATAATAGGATATATCTCTAGAGGACGCGGAGTGACCATACATAGAAAAGAGTGTCCAAACTTAAAATATCTTGAAAAGGAAAGGCTTATTGGTGCGAAGTGGGAAGATAACATCAACTCCAAATTTGTTGCCACCATTAAAATTGTTGCCGAGAACGAGCCAAAAGTTGTGGACTATGTTAACAATGTGCTTAGGAATTTGAAAATCACACTTAAAGCCTTTAACTATAAAAAAGTTAAAGAGGAAATTCAGTTTAATGTTATCTTGGAAGTTAATGGCAAAGAGGAAATTGACAACGCAATTAACATTTTTGAAGGAGTGAAGGGAGTTAAAAAAGTTTATAGGAGTGAATGATGAAAATTGTTTGTGAAAGCTATGAATATGAAAAGGATATGCAAGACCTTGTCAACCTCTTTTATCCTGAGGGTGTGCCTTTCTCTATTCATCATAAAGACAGCACTTTGGGTTCAACCATAACAAGCACAATTGTAGTTAACGACGGATTGAACGAAAAAGAATATGTTAAATTTTTCACTCTTCCAAAAGGCTTAACTCCTCTTCGCGAAAAAAGTTTTAAAAAAGGCGCTTTTAAAAATCATCTCTATCAAGTTTTAAGTGCAATCGCAAAGAAAACTTTACCTTGGGGGTCACTCACTGGAATTAGACCTTGCAAGATGATGCGTGAAATGGTGGAACGCGGAGAAATTAAAGAGCATATTGTGCCAGAAGTTTTGATGAAAGAATTTTTTGTGGATGAAAAGAAAGCAAAACTTGTGTTTGAAATCATGAAAAACCAAAAGTGCATAATTAAAAACGATAAACTTGTGGACCTATTCATAAACATTCCAATCTGCCCAACAAGATGCAACTATTGCTCGTTCATTTCAAACGAATTATGCTCGGTGGCGGACAAGGTGGACCTATATCTTGACTGCCTTTTAAAAGAACTTAGAGCGGTTAAAGAACTTATCGCAGAAAAATCGTATATTATAAGAACAATCTACATCGGCGGAGGCACACCAACAGTTTTAACAGTTAGGCAACTTGAAAAACTTCTTGCTGAAATCAATTATCCTGTTTCCGAATTTACGGTGGAGTGCGGTCGTGCGGACACGATAACGCGAGAAAAATTGGAGATATTGAAAAAGTATAATGTCAACAGAATTTCCATAAATCCTCAAACCTTTTGTGAAAGCACTTTAAAGCGTATTGGCAGAAAACAAACAAATAAGCAGATTTTTGACGCGTATATGCTTGCAATGGAATATGATTTCATTGTTAATATGGATATAATTGCCGGGCTTCCGGGCGAGAAACTTGGAATTTTTAAGCGTTCCATAAACACTCTTTTGGAACTATCTCCACAAAACATCACAGTGCACACATTGTCGATTAAAAATGGTGCCTTACTTAAAGAAGATACCTCACAAATTTTTGGTAGGGATGTTCCTAAAATGGTGGATTATGCCGAAGAAGTTTTGCAAGAAAATGGATATAAACCATATTATATCTATCGTCAAAAACATCAGATTGGTGGCTTAGAGAATGTCGGCTATTTTCGAGATGGTCATGTTTGCATCTTTAACATCGACAGCATGGAAGATGTTTCTTCTGTTATTGGCGTGGGAGCAGGTGCAATTTCCAAAAGGGTGTTTAACCTTGAAAATCGCTTGGAGCGTGAACCAAATTGCAAGTTTATAAACGACTATATTGCTAGAATTGACGAAATGGTGGCAAAAAAGATAAAATTTTTCTCATAAACAAAGAAAATTTGTTAAAAATTCTTTACAAATTAAAAAAGATATGCTAAAATGAAAAAGTCGATTTTATGCATCACACAGTTTTGTGGAGTCCTTCGACCCTTGGCTTTGTGAGTGCAAGAAAATTAATTTTTAATGGAGGGAAATATGGATAAGCAAGTTAAAGGCGAAATTATTGCAAAGTTTAAGCAATCGGAAAACGACACTGGTTCTGTTCAAGTTCAAGTTGCACTTTTAACTGAAAGAATCAATCACTTGACCGAGCATCTTAAAAATAACCCTAAAGACAACCATTCAAGACGCGGACTTCTTCAAATGGTTGGTAAAAGAAAGGGGTTTTTGCAATACTTGAAAGACAGAGATATTGAAGCGTATAGACAACTTATCAAAGCGTTAAATATCAGAGAAATTAAATAATTTTTAAGGGGAGGATAATGTTTTTTTCTTCCCTTTTTTCAATGTTCTATTAGGAGTTTAGCATGAAAACAGAGTTATCAAAAAAATATAAAATTGAAATCGCAGGCAAGGAAGTGACCTTTGAAACAGGCGCACTTTGTATGCAAGCAAACGGCTCTTGTCTTGTTTCTTGTGGCGAAACAGTTATCATGGTTAATGTCACAATGAGCGACGAGCCAAAACCTGGCATAGACTTTTTCCCACTTTCTGTGGAATATCAAGAAAAGATGTATTCAGTTGGTAAAATTCCGGGAGGATTTAAAAAGAGAGAGGGCAGACCTTCCGATAAGGCAATCTTGGTTTCTCGTCTTATCGACCGTCCGCTTCGTCCGCTTTTCCCAAAGGGATTTTTCAATGATGTTGTTGTGGTGGCAACCGCTCTTTCCATTGATCCAGATGTTTCTCCAGAACCACTTGCAATGCTTGGGTCATCGTTTGCTCTCTCCATTTCCGACATACCTTTTCAAGGACCAACAGGCTCAGTTTTGGTGGGACTTGTTGACGGAAAATTCATCATCAATCCAAATCAGGAAGAGCGTGAAAAAAGCGACCTTCACTTAACCGTTTCTGGCACAGAGGAAGCTGTTTTAATGGTGGAAGCAGGAGCAAATGAAGTTCCTGAAAGCGAAGTTTTGGAAGGCATCATGCTTGCTCACGAAGAAATCAAGAAAATTTGCAAATTCATTAAGAAAGTTAAAGAGGAAATTGGAAAGGAAGTCAATCCAAAAATTTCCTATTATGTTGTTCCTGAAGAAATTGAAAATGAAGTTAGAAAGTATGCCGACACTATGCTTGACGAGGCACTTGACACTTTCGACCGTCATGTTCGCCAAGCAAGGCAAGACGAGGTTGACGCAAAGGTTAAAGAGCATTTTGCCGAAATTTTCCCAGAGAAAGAAAGAGAAATTGGCGATGTTCTATACAAGATGACAAAAGAAAAAGTGCGCAACAAAATTTTAACCAAAGGTATCCGTCCAGACGGAAGAACTTTGGAGCAAATTCGCCCTATTTGGTGCGAAGTTGGCGTTTTGCCAAGAGTTCATGGAAGTGCTGTTTTCACGCGTGGCGAAACACAGGTGCTCTCTGCTTTAACACTTGGCACAGTTAGCGATGTGCAACAACTCGACGGCTTGGATGACGAAGAAGTTAACCGCTATGTTCATCACTACAATATGCCACCATACGCAACAGGCGAAGCGAAGATGATTAAGGGAACAGGAAGAAGAGAAATTGGGCATGGCGCTCTTGCAGAACGCGCATTAGAGCCAGTTGTTCCAAAAGAAGATGTTTTCCCATATGCTCTTAGAATTGTTTCTGAAGTTTTGTCGTCTAACGGCTCATCCTCAATGGCAAGCGTTTGTGGCTCCACTTTGGCACTTATGGACGGCGGTGTGCCAATCTCTGCTCCAGTTGCTGGAATTGCTATGGGACTTATTAAAGATGAGAAATCTCACAAGGTGGCAGTGCTTTCTGACATTCAAGGCTTAGAGGATTTTTTAGGCGATATGGACTTTAAGGTGACAGGCACAAGCAAAGGTGTCACAGCAATTCAAATGGATATTAAAATTAAAGGTATCGACAAGGCGATTTTAACCGAAGCACTAGAACGCGCAAAAATCGGAAGAATGTTCATTATGAACAAACTTCTTGAATGCATCAGCGAGCCAAGAAAGGAGATTTCTCAATATGCTCCTAAGATTATCACCTTTGAAATTGACCCTGAAAAAATTAAGGATGTCATCGGCTCTGGCGGAAAAACAATCAACAAAATCATTGCTGAAACTGGCGTGAAGATTGATATTGAAGACGACGGAAGCGTGTTCATTGCATCTGTAGATTCCGCTATGAACGAAAAGGCAAAGAAAATCATCCTATCCATTGTGGAAGATGTAGAAGTTGGCGATGTTTACGACGGCAAGGTGGCAAGAATAACTTCGTTCGGCGCTTTTGTTGACCTTGGCGGTGGAAAAGAAGGGATGATTCATATTTCCAAACTTTCCAAAAAACGCGTAAACAAAGTGGAAGATGTTGTGAAAGTTGGCGACAGCGTGGAAGTTGAAGTTATCAAGATTGACGAGAAAGGCAGAATTGACCTTAAACGCCTTGAAAAAGAAGAGAAGAACTAAAGAGATTTGTAATAAATCTCTTTTTTATTTGCCAATTTGTTTTGAGTTTAGCATACCAATATTAATTTATAAAAGATTTTTATATCAGCAGATTAAGCTTTTGAAAATAAAAATTCAGTATTGTCTACTGAATTTTTATTTTTTCTTCCAACCACAGTTTGAGCATTGTTCTTCGTCTTCCCATATAGGAAAGCCACATTTTTTGCAAAGGATATATTTACCATTATTTACCTGTTCTTCCGGCAAATCTTCAACTTGTTCTATAATTTGTTCATTATCTTTTTTTATTATTTTCTTTTTGGAAATATCAGGAAGTCCAGCACTATAAATCAAGCCGATTATTCCAAACAAAAAACCAATCCAAAAGCCACCATTATAACCTTTTTTATGTTGCAAATCCATACTCAAAAAGCCGGATATGATCCAAAAAATTATTGCAAAAATAATTGCGATTATTGTTCCTATGTCCATGGCTCACCTTAATTTTGCTCAAAAGTTCTTACGCTAGTTGTTTTGGTGGACTGCCAGGGGCTCGAACCCTGTACCCATTGATTAAGAGTCAGAAAAGCAAAGTAATTTAATTATTATAGAATGCTATGTATTACCGCTAAATGTCGTTTAATTTAGCGGTTTTAAGAGATTTAGCACAGGTGTTATTCAGTTTTCAAAGTTCAAAGATACTAATTGATATCTTGTTGTATCATTTAGTGTTTTTTATCACAATTTTATCAAAACATAGAATGAAAGCATAGAATTAATCTATATTAAATCTACTATTTAAAGTTTCGCCTATAAGTTTTGCTCGTTCCTTTTTCTTTTCTGCGAAAATGTTTGCGTAATATCTTTCAGTAGTTTTTATGCTTTCATGCCCTAGATACTGCTTTACCTCATATAAGTCCATACCCATATCAATTAGATTTGAAGCACAGGTATGCCTTAAATCATGCCACCTTGTATGAGGCTGAAAATTACACTTTTTTAGTAGTTTGTTGTAAGTGTGAGATAAATAACTTGGTGTTATTAAACTTCCATCTTCATGCCTAAAAATAGGGTTAAATTCCATTATACCTTTTTTGTCTTGTAAGTTATAAGGTATAGAAAAAATCTTATTATTTTCTTTCCATAAACTTTTATCTTGGCTTTTTACATAATTTTTTATCATGTTAGCAAATTGCTTTGGCATAAAGATTTCTCTCTGTTCGTTTGATTTTGTATTATTTATAAAGGCTTCATTTTCATTGTTATAATCTAAACTTTTTGATATTAAAACCTTATTCTTTTCAAAATCAAAATCGGCAAGTTCTAATGCACATAATTCGCCACGCCTTACACCTAAATACAAAGAACTTAGCCAAGGCATTTCAAGTTTTTTATAAAAACTTTCAGGCGGATTTTTTATTATCTCTAATATTTTCTTTTGTTGTTCAGGTTCTAAAATGGTTATTGGTTTTTTAGGAATAACTACTTGCAGTTTAAAAGTGTCCTTATCAAACTTGTTATACTTAGCTGGGTTTTTCTCTTTATACACCTTTTCATAGATTGCTAGGTCAAAAATAGGTGATAAAAATTTTGAATAGTGGCTGATAGTATTTTCAGTTCGTCCTTTTGCTCTTAAATGTTTATAAAAGCTTAAAATATCTTGTTGAGTTATCTCGGTTATCTTTTTATTTTTGAAAAACTTTTCTAAAACATTTACATTTGACTTATAGCCTCGTTTGGTGTTTGAACGATTTTTCTCACTTTTAATACTTAAATATCTCTCTGCATATTCTTTTAAAGTGTATTCAAATAGTTCTTTACTTTCTACTTGCAATTTACTTTCATATTCCATTATAAAATCTTTCAGTTTTTGAATGCAGATTTCAGTTGCTTTCGTTAAGTTTCCTTTTTCGTTTAAACCTGTGCTTAACCATTTTGGAGTGCTTTTGTGCTTCTCGTGATTGTAATAGTAAAAGTATCCATAATACATTTTATTGGTTTCATTTATGAATATTTTAAGATTAAAAAGTTTATTTTCATTGTTTACTTTTACTGATACACTCAATGTTTTACTTTTGTTTTCTTTCATTTGCTCACTCCTTTGAGTTATTCATTGTTTGGCTATTTATGTAAGTGATTAGTTCACTCTTCATAATTCGCCATTGACGACCTATTTTAAAACTTTTGATTGCTCCACTTTGTAAAAGGCTGTAAGCGAATGTTCTTTTAATGTTCAATAAAAGACACAAATCTTCAAAAGTTAAGATGTCGCCATAATCTTCTAATTTTGCTTTGTTTCTCATGACTCCTTCTCCCTTTTTTCGGGACGACATCTCATAACTAATCATACGGATTTCTCTGCAAAAACCAAGTCTTAGCATAAAAATTTATAATGATTTTCTATGAATAGTCCCTGACTTTTGTTTTAGTATTAGACACTGTTGATGTATCTTTTATTCCTTTGTGTTAGTTGATTACTAATGTAAATCAGTTTTTGAAACTATTTTTAAAAAAATTCACCTCCTTTATTTTAGTTTCATATATATTTTACTTGGCACCAAAAATTTCTTTTTTGCTATATTACATGACATGTAATTTTTAGGGTATTTATATGTTAATTTTACACTTGACAGGCAAAAATATAGGAACCACTATAAAAAATGGTTCCTTATTAGGTTTTGAAATCTCATATAAATGCCTTTAAACGAAATTATTTTTGATTTTGTAAACTTATATAGATGTCCGCTATACTTTCAGTATCATTATCTTTAATTGTTAAACTTAATTTCTTAGCCACATCATGCAATCTATAACTATTGAGTTTTAAATTTTCTTTTGCCATGTTTAAAACATCAATATTTTTATTTTTAATCTTTGTAAAACGACTTAAAACAGGAATATCAAAGTTTTGCGAGTTGTAGCCGATAAGTAGATATCTTTTTATAAATCTCTTTAATTTTTTGATTGCTTGCGTTAATTGTGGGGCAGAGTCTAAGTCTTTTTGATTTATATTAAGAATGTTTAATATTTCGTTATCTAAATGTTTATTAGGATTTATAAAAGTTGAAAACCTTTCTTTTACTTTTTGATTTTTATATTTAATAGCGTCTATCTTTACTAACTCACAAGTGTTTATATCTACACTTGTGGTTTCTATATTGAATGCTATAAATTTATGATGTTTCATTTAACACTCCTTTATCTTAAAATAATTATAAGAATAACTACAATTGCTATTACGACGATAAATGAGAATAAAACTACCTTTTTAATTTTTCTATTTTTAGTCTTTTTTGCCTCAATATAACACTTTTCAATATAATCTTTGGTATAGTTCTCTTCAAGTGCTATATAAGCATTCATTTTATCTATACAAGGCTTCAAAGTATTATTGCTTATTTGGTTTAATTTGGATTTGAACTCTTCTATTTTTTGCAAGGACTGATTAGCAATAGGATTATAATAAGGCATAAAATACCCATTATGATTAGTTGGTATTTCATTGCATATTAAGGGAATTAAAACTTGTAATTCTTCTTCATTTTTCTTTTCGATTTCTTTAAGATAATCTAAAATTTCATTAGGAGTAAATGAAAATGATTGAGTTTTGCGATTTGCTTTATCTTCATGCTTTAAAAAGTATTCATATAAGGCTTTTGCTCTTTTATCTTCTGGGTATTTCAAATAAGCCTCTAAACTTAATTTAGATGCCACTCCATTTTTTGATATTTTGGCATTATCATATATAAGAGATATATATTTTTCTAATTCCATTATTGCCTCGAATGTTTTCTTATTAACTCTATTAAGTTTTGATTATTTAAAATATTGTCAATATTGTCATCACATGAAAGAACGATTTCTCTTTCTTCTACTAAAAGTTTTTGTAATAATTGAAAAAACTTATCTTGTTCATTTAATTTATTTTTTAAAAACTGAATATCTGTAATTATGATAAGTTTATAACCCATATATTCATGAACCATTTCCCAGGTTAAGCCTTTACAGAGCATAAGGTCATTGCAAAATTGTTCGCATGTTATATTTAATATTTGTTCTTTTGAAAACGATTTCGCTAACTTATTTATTTGGGATTTTAAGTTTTTTGCACTATCATTTAAAATTGTAATGCTCTTATTTTGATAAGTGTGTCGTCTTATTAAATCTATTGCCCATTTTTCTGCTTTTTCATCATTGATAACTATTTCTTGACAGCGAGCAGGGACTTTATATTGTCCTAACTCATCAAAACCTTTCTTATCATCTAAACTTTTATATGAGGTTTTGCAACCACTCAATTCTTTAACTTTCCAAGAAGTCTTATTTGTATTATCATTATCTCTATCGGTCAAGTTTAAACTTACTGTATAGTCTAATATTCCATAACCTTTTAAATTATTATCAAAGGAGCAGATATCTTTTGCAATATAAATCGTATTGTTTTTTATATCTTTATATTTTTTCTTGTTCCAATGTGGTTGATATTTAAGCCATGGATATTTCTTTTTTAATTTCTTTCTTTCAGACCTATTTAGTGTTTCAGGCTTAATAATTTCTCCAATTTGCATATAGCCCCAAATAACATGCTTGCCTTGCTTTGTAATTTTATTCTCACTGATAAGATTACAATAGGAGCCATAAAATAAGAATAAATCTCCAACTTTTACAGAATTATTTTCTAAGTGTGTTTGAAAGCCTTCAATCTGTCCTAGGCTGCCTTTAAAGTTTTTACAATTAAAATAATTTTCTAGTTGTGGGTCTAGGTGGCAATGCGTTTTAAGAAAAGACTTGTATTTTCCAGCCTCATCACTTTTCATAACTTTTGTGAAAGATTTTATATAACTCTCTATATTACCATATTTCAATTTATCGAATTTGTCTGGGATTGGAACGAATTCAATTTTTGTTGTTTTATCATGCCCGATAGGTATAGGTAGCAAGCACAATGATTTAAAACTACTATCTAAACCTTTTTTACTTAAAATGACTTTCATAATTACACCTCACTTGTAAGAATAATATCATAAAATGTATTTTTATGCAAGAAAATGCACTTATAAATGCAAATTATCTTTCATGTCATGTAATTTTTACAAGTTTTATGAAAGGGAGTGCAAGCCTATTGTCAATTATAATTTGTATGAGGTGTAAAATGAATAAAGATGATGTAGTTTTAAGAATAAGTCAAGCGAGAAATAGGGCAGGGCTTTCTGCTCGTGATTTAAGTTTAAAAATAGAAAAGAATGAGGCTTACATATCAAGGTTAGAGTCTAAAAAAGGTAGTTTTGAGCCATCAGTTTCTGCCTTACTTAATATTATTTCGGTTTGCGGAATGAGTGAGTGCGAATTCTTTTATTATGACTTAAATCAATATGATAAAGATAAACAGTTGATTGAACTTTTGAGAAAAGTTAAACCTGAGATTAAAGACTTAATGATTGCATTATTAAAAAAGATATAAATATTTAAGACCGTATCGTCGTAAACCATAATTTTCAAAATTCTTAACTACTTGTTGTATATATGTATTCTAACTTAATTGATAATAAATCAATTAAGTTGTAGAATACTAACCCTGATTGAATAGGTTAGTGTTGGTTTCTTCAATCTCTTTATAAAGATTATATGCAGGGAAAAATTCATAGAATATACTTTCGCCAGCAAGTCCAAATCTATTTTTTAAAAGTATGAGTTCAATCTCTCTTGGATTTTGTTTTTTGGCTAAATCTATGTCAAAATCTTTTCCTGTGTTTTTGTATTGCATGCCTAAAACTACTTCTGCCGAGAACTCAATGCCACCACTTTCTTTAATACTTTGCATTGATATCTTTTGAGTGTAGGCATCACGATTGATTGAACTGATTAAAATAATAGGCACTTCAAATTCTTTTATACACTTTTTCATTAAAGCCATAAGTTTGTCCATGTTTTGTTTATCACTGAAAGAGTCATTTAAAGAAGAGATAAGTTGCATATAATCCACAATAACCACAGGCTTTTTATTCCTTTCCTGTATGTGCTTTTTAATCGTATTATAAATATCTAATGCGGTTATTCCATTATTATTTTCAACCACAAAAATATTATTTGCATATTTTCGATAGTTATCTTTTGCTCGGCTTATCACATTCATTTCATGCTCTGAATAACTAACATAATGATATGGATTAGAAATCTCGCTTGTGCTTTTTCGGTTAACTGATGGTTCTGTTTCCGCTATAATTCTTGATAAAGACTTGGCTATTAGTTGATACTTTGACATTTCAAGCGAAAAGATTAAAACATCACTGCCTTGCTTTGCTGTGTAATCGGCTATCTGCATGGTGAAAGTAGTTTTGCCTAGTGAAGATATAGCACATAAGACATAGATATATGCTCTTAAACCGCCGTCTAACATTTTATCTAACTGATTAAAACCTGTTGAAAGCGGTTTTGAGTTTTTATTTTTCTCAATATAATTTTCAAAATCAGTCAAAGCATGATAGTTATTAAGTTTATTATATTCGCTTTCTTCTGCTTGTTTCTGCTTGTTTTGATTTTTCTCTTTCAATATCATATCAACTATACTATGGGCTTGTTTTGAAAAGTTTTCAGCCGATTTCATAAACATTTCGTTAGGGTCTTTATAAATTCCTAAATCAAAACTTTTCGGCTCTTTAAAGCCTAATTCAATAAGTTTCGCATATAGTTTCTTTTGCTGTGTTTTTCCTGTTTCGTCATTATCAAGAGCTAAAACAAAAGTAATATTCTTATCTTTGAAAGTGCTAAATATAAGGTTTATATTTTCAGCACTACGCAGACCGACAGCATGAACTCCAATCTGTTCAAAACTCATAGCGTCAAACTCACCCTCACATACAAAACAATAATCTAGGCAAGTTTTGGCTGACGCCACTTGCCAGTTAAATAACTTAGTTTCTTCCTTTCCATTATTCTTTTTATACACTCTTTTATCTTTATCATTTTCTAAATTTCTAATAGTGTATTGCACAGCACTTACAGGTATAACTAGATTACCATACTCACTTGCATAGCCAAGTTTAAATCTTTTAATAGTATCTAAATTAAAACCTCTTGAAAAAATAAAACTCTTAGCCTTTTCATCATCTAGTAACGACTCATGCCAATAATCAAACTTAGTCTTATCTTTGATTTGAGTAGGGAGATATAACTCGCATGCTCTTTTATATGCCTCTTTTTCATTCAAGTTTTCTTTAAATCTTATTAGATTGAATAAGTCATAATATTGACCACATGCATGACAGTATATCGCCTTTTTATTCTCATAAAATGTAGCACTAGGATGTTTATCTAAATGATTTGGATTAGGGCAGGTGTATTGTTTTTTATCTATTAAACTCTCACCGAAATTTCCTTGATAATAATCTTTGATAAAAGATTTTAAATTTTCAGTTATTGCATCGTTTTTCATATTTTATTCACTCCTATATAATTTTATTTTTTTAAGATTTATTTTATATTTTGACGGCTGGCGTAAGCCGTCAAGCCGTCAAGATTATTATTAAGCCTTAGGGCTTAATTCTTAAAGACTTTTTTTAGATTTATTAACACCTTTAAAGCCTTGTATTTAAAGGTGTTTAGCCTTTTTAATCTTTCGTAAAATAAAACCGATTAGTATCGTTTGAATATTGTTAGAGTTTGCTTTTCAGGGTGGACGGATTTCATTTTTTGTGTTCTCATCGGTTGGTATCGTTTCTTCAACTTTTCCTAACTCTATTTTGCTGTTGTGTGCTGACTTTTTGAAAGAAAAGTGCATTTTTAGTTCTAAAAATTGATATAAACTTATTTTCTTTAAGTGTTGTTTAGTGTTATTTAAGTCCACTAAATACCAATCAATGATATTAGATAATCTTTTCATATCTCGCATGAAAGGATTTATTATTCTTTGATTTGTTTGTCCTGCTTTTTTGATTTCTGTATAGTTTTTAGGTATATCAGGGCAATAGTCTAAAAGAGTTCTTATTAAGATATTATTCACTCTTTCGGGCTTGTTTCGATTAATATTATTTAGATATGATAAAGCCCATAAAATGTAAAAAGAGTTGGGGTTTAAGTGGGTGTCTATCCTAAAAATTTCAGTTGATAAAATCATTTTAGGAAAGGTGTTGTAAAGTTGTATAAAATCTTCGTTTAAGATTATTTGTATTTCGCCATTTGAAAATTTTGTATAACTGCTAAAAATATTCATTTTAAAGGTGTCTATTACTGGCTTTTTATCTTTACCTATCTTGTTATAATTTCTATCTTTAAAACCTATATGAAAACTTAAAAGGCTGCTTAAATCTTGATTTATCTTTCTTCTTGCACTTACAGGGTTAGATATGTTTCTAAGTTCCATATAATCTTTAAGTGGAATATTGATAGTTCGATATTCTTTTGTAAGGCTTAATGCACTTGCTTTCACTAAAATGAAAATAAATAGTTGTAGTGTTGACGGCTTTAAATTTAATTCTTTCGATTTGTCGAGAATAAAATAAAATTCGTTTGTGCCTATTGTTTCTTTAAGGTTATCTACCTTATATAAATTTTTGTTAAAAGTGATTAAGTTGTTGATTACATTTTTTTGTTTAATTTCTACATATTCGTCCATAAAAATCTCCATTTTTTATAAATTTTTTTGATTTTTATCTTCGAACATAGAAAACTGCATAGAAAAATGATATTTACACTTTCTGTAAACACCTTATAATCTCAAAAAATTTTTATTTTCTATGGTTTAATTTTGTGTAATACATAGAATAAAAAATAGAGAGATAGGTCTAAATCTCTCTATTTTCCGTTGGTAAGTGGTGGATTGCCAGGGGCTCGAACCCTGGACCCTTCGATTAAGAGTCGAATGCTCTACCAACTGAGCTAGCAATCCATATTATTAAATTTTTATTTCAGGACTCTGGATTAAGAGTCTCGTGCTCTACCAACTGAGCTAGCAGTCCATATGACTTTCATTGCGTTACAATTTCGGCTAATTTTTCAACTTTTCTCTATTTTACTTAAATTTTGTGGAAAAGTTGTTAATTTTTTAGCGTGCAATAAAAAACTATGTGTATTATACAACACATTAAAATTTTTGTCAATTATTTTTAATAAATTTCTCTTATGATTTTGTTTTTATTTCTCCATGAAGCCTTTCAAAGTCGGTTATGTAGCGCTTTATGGCAATTTCAATCTCCTTGTTTTTTGAGCGAGCGTTATATTCGGCTGTGCATTGAAGTTTTTCGTGTAGTGTTGTGGAAATTCTCAGTGTAAACCTTGGATAATTGTGTTCCATATTTTCACCTCCATATAAAATTTTACTAAAAATTTGGCAAATTTCCATTCAAATTTTGCAAAAATTATATATTTTCGACATATTTCGACATCAAGATGCACAAATTAAACTTTAAACATATAAATTTACTATGAGTGTGAATTTAAAGTTGATTAATGCGGATAATCTTCGCCATAACATTTCCTTATTTAAGGATAAAAAGGTTTGTCTTATGGTGAAAGCAAACGCCTATGGTCATGGACTTAAGGAAGTTGTGGAAATATGCGATGATTTGGTGGATGCGTATGGCGTTGTTAGTGAAGAAGAAGGTGCGGAACTTAGAAAACTGACGAAAAACCGCATCATAATTTTTTCGATCGCACGCGACTTTCTTTTTTGCAAGTCGGAAAAATTGGAATTTATGATTGAAAATGAAGAAATGCTTTGGCAAGCGTTGGAATATGGCTGTAAGAATTTATTGCATCTTGCCATAAATTCTGGGATGAACAGGTTTGGTACAAAAAGCGAAATTGTGCTTAAAAACATCGACCAAATTTTAAAAGAAAAGAAGATTAATTTGAAATCAATTTACACGCATTTTTCGCAAGTTGAAAATGAGCGTGTGACGAAACAGCAATTTCAAAATTTTTTGAACCTTAGAAATATCATTTCTCAAGACGCACCTGTTTGTTTGGGTGGAAGTGGAGCAAGATATCTTAATGCTGATATGATAAGGTTGGGCATTGCTGGTTATGGATATGGAAACGAGTGTGAAAAAGTTATGCAAATTCGTTCAAAAATTATTAAAATATTGTATGTAAAAAAGGGCGAATATGTGGGCTATGGCAAAAAGTTTCGGGCAAAATCTCCGTGCTTTATAGGTCTTGTGCCGATAGGCTATGGAGATGGGCTTTTACGCAACCTCTCTCAAAAGTTCTATGTGAAAATAGACGGCAAAAAGTTTTGTGCGGGGGGAAACATCTGCATGGACTCGTTTTTTGTTAAAGTTGACGAGAGTGTTCATGTGGGAGATGAGGTGGAGGTTATGTTTGATGCCTCATATCTTGCCAAAAGAGCAAAGACCATCCCATATGAAATTTTAACAAATTTTTCTAAATTAAGAGGCGAAGTAAAAGTTGTTAGAAATTAAAAAAATGGTAAGATAATAAAAAATTGCTAAATTTTTTGGAAAAATGAGCGATTTTTGATATAATGTCAACATGAGAATTGTTGCAGGTAAATTTAAAGGCAGACGCTTAGAAGAAAATAAATACGAGCATATCCGTCCAACCACGGACAAGGTTAGAGAAGCACTTTTTGTGAAACTGCAGTTTTTTCTTCCTGATAAGGATGTTTTGGACCTTTTTTGTGGCACGGGCGCGATGGGAATTGAGGCTCTTAGTCGAGGCGCAAACAGCGTGATTTTTGTGGATAAAGATGCACGAAGTGTGGCATTAACTAAACAAAATCTTAAAATTGTGGGAAGTGATGCCAAGGTTGTGAAATGTGATGCAGTGAAATTTGTGGAGGTTTGCAAAGTTAAATTTGACCTTATTTTGCTTGACCCGCCATATAAAAGTGGGCTGTATGAAAAAATAATTCCTCTTCTTCCAAACATCTTGAAGGAGGGAGGAGTTGTGGTCTGTGAACATGATTCGAAAGATGTTTTTAATTACTCGCCATTTTCCGTTTATGACGAAAAAAGATATGGCAACATAACTTTGACATATCTGGAAATTTAATAAACTTATTTTTGCCTTTTTCATATATATTCCTAGGAGCGAATATGTGTGGAATTTGTGCATACAAAACAAAAGAAAATGCCGTTAAGTTGGCAGTTGAAAGTTTGAAAATTTTGGAATATCGCGGATATGACTCGTGCGGTATTTCTCTATTTAAAAATGGTAAAATTGAAACGATAAAATCTCTTGTTGATATTGAAGATTTAAGAAAGAAAACTGAAAGCATATCATCGCATTTGGCTATCGGGCACACAAGGTGGGCTACACACGGAGGCGTCACACTTAAAAACGCTCATCCTCATTTATCTTCTTCAAACAAAATTGCGCTTGTTCACAACGGCATTATTGAAAACTATAAAACGCTGAAAGAAAATTTAAACTGTGCTTTTCAATCAGAAACCGACAGCGAAGTTTTGGTCAATTTAATTGAAAAGGAAGGCGGAAGTTTAATTGAAAAAGTGATTTCCGCTTCAAAAAAAGTGGAAGGAACTTTTGCGATTGCGGTAATTGAAAATGATGAACTTGTGGTTGGAAAAAGAGAAAGTCCGCTTTATGTTGCTTTTTGTGAAAGTGGAGTTGTTGCCACAAGTGACATTTCAGCGTTTGTTGGAAATGTGAAAGAATTTTACATTTTAAATGATGATGAATTTGCTTGCCTAAATGAAAATAAAATTGAATTTTTTAATAAAAATGGTGAAAAAATCAAAAAAAATGCGGAAATTTTGCCAAAAATCACTCAAAATTTTAAGATTTTTGATAAAACGCATATGGAAAGCGAGATTAAGGAAACTAAAATTGTTTTAAAAAACACTTTAAAGGAATATTTAAATTCAGATATTTTAACCAATTTAAACTTGCCAAAAAAAATTAAGGAAATTGACTTAATTGCTTGTGGAACGGCATACCACAGTGCACTTATGGGTGCGGAGTTTTTTAAGGAACAGGGGATTAATTCGCATGCCTATGTGGCAAGTGAATTTAGATATGGTAAGGAAATTTTAAGTAAAAACACTTTATATATTTTTGTTAGTCAAAGCGGAGAGACGGCGGACACCATTGCTTGTGCCAAACTTTTAAAGGAAAAGAAGATGCACCTTCTTGCATTAACCAACACGCCTAATTGCGTTTTGAACAGAGTTTGCGATAATGTTTTACCTACTTTTGCAGGAAAGGAGTTTGCGGTTGCCTCCACAAAAGCTTATTGTTGTCAAGTTTTTGTCCTTTATTTGTTTTCGCTTTTTCTTGCTCAAAATTTGCAAGATAACATTGAGGAGCTAATTAAATTTACAAATGATTTTCAAGTTCAAGATTTTGACAGGGCTTTGCTTGACAAGATTTATCATTATAAAAAAATTTTCTTTGTTGGTCGAGAGAAAGATTATATCACCGCCTTAGAGGCGAGTTTGAAACTTAAAGAAATTTCCTATATAAACTCCATTGCCATTTCCGCTGGCGAACTTAAGCATGGCACTTTGGCTCTTGTTGATGAAAGCACGCTTATAATCGCCATTTCAACTGAGGAAAATGTGCGTGAAAAACTTTTTTCAAATTTAGAGGAGATTAGGGCACGCGGAGGAGAAGTCATTCTTGTTTCCAATTTTAAAAGCGGGGGATTTACAAAAGTTTCGCTTTCATCGATGTGTGAAAATCTTATGCCGATTGTTTCAATAATTCCTCTTCAATTTTTTGCGCTTAGGATGTGCGAAAAGTTGGGATATAATCCAGACAAACCGAAAAATCTTGCAAAGTCTGTGACTGTGGAATAAATTTTTTGAGATTTGCTTAAATTAAACTCCTTTTAAAAAAGTGATAAATGAAAAATATGGTGCATAAATTTAAACTGTGAAGTAAAAGTGCGGACGTATATTTTTGATAAAGGAGTCAATAATGAAATTGAAAGCAAAGATACTAAAACGAGAGGACAAATTTTTCAAGCC
>CALVWC010000003.1 GCA_944364445.1 uncultured Clostridia bacterium
GGCGCAACGGGACCAACCGGCGAAACAGGTCCAACGGGAGCGACCGGACCTACTGGTGATGCCGGAGCACAAGGTCTTCAAGGTGACACAGGAGCAACAGGGCCAACTGGAGCAACAGGACCTACGGGTGCCACAGGTGATGCAGGTGCACAAGGTCTTCAAGGCGATACTGGACCAACCGGCCCAACCGGACCGACAGGTGCTACTGGTGATGCCGGAGATACCGGTCCTACTGGCGCAACGGGACCAACCGGCGAAACAGGTCCAACGGGAGCGACCGGACCTACTGGTGATGCCGGAGCACAAGGTCTCCAAGGTGACACAGGAGCAACAGGGCCAACTGGAGCAACAGGACCAACGGGTGCAACTGGACCGACAGGTGATGCAGGTGCACAAGGGCTTCAAGGTGATACTGGTCCAACAGGAGCGACTGGACCTACTGGTGCAACTGGTGGCGGTATTGCTGCCTATGGCGGTTTATATAATAATGCCACTCAAACGCCAACTCTTGCAACCGCAAACACTTTTGTTCCGTTGGAACTTAACACGGCACTTCCGCTTTTGAACACGACAGATGCAACAAATGCTTTAACTGTCACAGAGGCAGGGACTTATGAGGTGTTTTATAATATCGATTTAACAACAACAGCAGAATTAACTTTCAGTGCAGAAGCAAGGCAAAACACAACAGCTTTAACACCTACCATAACAACCGTGACGGCAACAGTGACAACAACAGGCGGTGGAACTTTTAACGCCACGTTAACAACAAGTGCTATTGTGACGCTTTCTGCTGGTGATAGCATTGATTTAGCGTTAACAACAACAGGAACACCTTCTGGAACGACAACTGTGCAAGCAAACGGAAGTTGCATTTTGACAGTGAAAAGATTGGATGCTTAATTTTTAATCAATAAAAAAACGCTTTAAATCTAAAGCGTTTTTCTTATTTTGTTTTCTTTGCGTTGTCAAGCAATTTTGCAAAGTGTGCTTTCTTACGATTTGCAGAGTTTTGATGAATTACATTCTCTCTTGCAGCACTATCAACCAAAGAAGTGAGTTCTTTATAAATTTCTGTGGCTTTTTCAACATCAGTTGCAAGCGCGTCTTTAAATCTTCTTATGCAGGTTTTGATTTCAGACTTAACAGAATTGTTAACAACTCTTCTTTCTTTTTCAATTAACACTCTTTTTTTTGCTGATTTAATGTTTGCCATGTCTTTCTCCTTAAAAAATTTCATAGAGATTATAACATATTAAAAAGAAAAAATCAACTTATTTTTTACATTTTTTTGGACAATATTATCTTTATGATAGATTTATTAGATGAATGTGGCAAGGATTTAGCGAATTGCGGGTATGAAACAGAAAAACTTGGGAAGTATGAAATCACTTCTTCCAAACTTTTTATCGACTCCGATGGCAAAGCAAAAAAACTTGGTTTCGATAAGGGACATTATTTTATTCTTAACGCTCCACTTCTTCTTGGGCTGAAAGAAGAACATTATAAAATTTTGAAAAATGAGATAAAAGCAAGAGTCAGCGAACTTTTTAAAATTAATAAAGTTAGAAAACAAAGTAAAATTCTTCTTGTTGGAATTGGAAATCCTGATATAATATCCGATAGTTTCGGCGACGCTGTGATTAAGAAAATTGATATAAAGCCATTTAAGGAAGATAATCATATTTATAAAATTTCGCCAAACACCTTTTCAAACACTGGTATAAATGCTTATGAAATTATTAGGCTTCTTGTGGAGGCGTTTGACATCTCTTTGGTTATTCTTTTCGATTCGCTTGCCACAACAAACATTGTAAGGCTTGGCACAAGTGTTCAGTTTAATGACGCAGGGCTGACTCCGGGAAGTGCGATTAATAAATTTGGCATAGCAATAAATTATGACAGCTTAAGCGTGCCTTGTTTATCTATTGGTGTGCCTTTTATGATTTCTGCTGGAGATATTTCAAAACATGAGTCGAAGGATTTAATTTTGACAGAAAAAGACGTGGGTGAGAAAGTGGAGTTTATGTCGGAGGTTGTGGCTGAAGTGTTTAATGATTTGTTGAAGTAGGCGGGCGAAAGTGGCTTTTTGCATGAAATTTATGTGCAAGTTAAAAAACTTTTGAAGCAAAAAGCCAGCGTGCGAAGCACGCCCATGCCTTGCATGGACTTTCGCCCGCCAGCAAAGTTGTGTTTTAAAACAAAATTTAATCATATATAAAACATATGAAAAAAGTGCTTTTAATAGACAGTGGCTCAGGCGGAGTAAACATATTAAAAGAATGTGTAAAAATTTGCCCTTATGCTGATTATCTTCTTTTTTGCGACACAAAAAATCTTCCTTATGGCAGTAAAAGTAAAGAAGAGTTAATTGAAATCACCTTTAAAAATTTGGACGAAATTTACACGTTTTTTCCTTACGAAATTGTGATTTTTGCTTGCAACACAATAACCAGCACAGTTATTGAAGAAGCAAGAGCAAAATATTTAAATATCATTTTTATTGGAACAGTGCCTGCAATTAAACCTGCACTATTAACATATCCACCAAACGAAATTCTTCTTATTGCCACAGAGGCGACAATCAATAACAACAAATTAATTTCAAAATATCGTGACAGCGGAATAAAATTTTTACCTTTAAACTCTCTTGCTCCACTTATAGATGAAAATTTGGATAATTTACAGGTGTTAAGCGACTATGTTAAACAAAACATAACCGGCAAGTTTAAAGCCTTGGTGCTTGGTTGCACACACTATCAAGCACTTGCAAATGTATTTAAATCAAATTTCAAAGATGTGGAAATTTTTGATAGTGCAAATGGCGTGGCAAGGAGATTGCTTTCGTTCATAAAAAAAGGCGAAGGCTATCAAGTGCAAATTATGTGCAATGATTTTTTCCTTCGCGATAGGTTTTTGTGGTATTTTTTTAAAAATTAATCATCAAATAGATTTGTTGATAAAAACACTGGGTCACAGGTGATATTTATGCCAAGTTTTTTAAGGGTGTTTTCCTCGCTGGATGGCAAAATGTAGGTGCAATGTGCTTCGCAGTTTTTGAGGTTTGGAAGCTCATCGATTGCTTTCTTAGCCTTAGGATTTTTTGCCGAACAAATGGAGAGTGCCACTAAAATATCATCGATTGTTAAAAGGGTGGAGTGAGATTTCAAGATGTTTGTGCGATATTCCACGATTGGCAAAAGGATGTCGTCAGTTATCACATCAAAATCATCGCCAAGGTCAGCAAGTGTTCTTAAGGCGTTCAAAACGACAGCGCCACTTGCGGTGATGATTTTCTTAGATTTCCCTGTCACAATTTCGCCGTCATTTAGTTCCAGTGCCACGGTTGGATAGCCACTGTCTTTTGCGGTGTCGCGAGAAACAGAGATGACTTTTAAAAGGTCGTCGGTGATGTTCACTTCGCTGACAAGTGATTTGTTTCTTTCCAAAGTGTCAAAAGTTGCAAGACCACGCTTAAAGTCACATTCAGCGCGATAATAACGCCTTAAAATTTCTTTCTTAGCAGAAACTACTGCAAGTTTATCATCGATTATGGCATCAGCAATCATATTGACACCCATATCAGTTGGCGACTTATAAATATCTTTGTTTGTGATTTTGTGAAGGATGTTTTGAAGAATTGGAAAAACGGCGATATCGCGATTATAATTTATGGCAAGTTTGCCGTAAGCATTGAAGTGAAAAGGGTCGATTTGATTGACATCTTGTAGGTCTGCCGTTGCTGCTTCATAAGCGATGTTCACTGGGTGTTTGAGTGGCAAATTCCACACTGGGAAGGTTTCAAATTTTGCATATCCTGCTTTAACACCTTTTTTATATTCATGATATAACTGTGAAAGGCATGTTGCAAGTTTTCCGCTTGATGGACCCGGTGCTGTCACAACAACGAGTGGGCGAGTGGTTTCAATATATGGATTTTTACCATATCCCTCCTCGGAAACTATGGTTTCAACATCGTTTGGATAGCCTTTTGTGTAGCGATGTATGTAAACTTTTTCTCCGCGTTGCTCCAATTTTTGCTGGAATTTCATGGCGCTCGTTTGACCTTTGAAAAGAGTGATAACAAAGGCGGAAACATAAAGTCCAAGGGCACGAAGATTATCAACAAGTCGCAAAACCTCGTCGGCATAGTTCAAGCCAAGGTCTGCACGAATTTTGTTTTTTTCAATGTCGTTGGCACTGACGCAAAAAACTATTTCTGTTTTATTCTTCATCTTTTGAAGAAGTTTAATTTTGATGTTAGGGTCAAATCCCGGAAGAACGCGAGAGGCGTGCAAATCATCAAAAATTTTTCCACCGAATTCAAGGTATAGTTTGTTGTTGAATTTTTTAATTCTTTTGTTGATGTTTTCGCTTTGAAGTTTTAAGTAAAGTTCGTTGTCAAAGCAAATATTTTTGTTTTTAACATTTTTTGTTTTCTTTGTGTTTTTCATATCCAATCTCCTAAAAGTAATTATAACCCATCTTGCGAAAAAATCATAACAATTTGAGGTATTTTTATTTTTTTGTGGTGCAAATTATATCTATGGATATAAAAACATCCCTTCTTCTTATCATTCCAGCGGTTGTTATCATTCTTCTTGTCTTCCCAATTTTTGTGGAAGTAAAGCTTTCTTTTAATCCAATTTTAAACCGCGGGGTTGTTGCACTTTTTATTTTCAAAAAGAAAATTATTTATTATTATGTTGAGTTTCATGGAAAATACATCACTTTAAAAAATGACACAGAAACAAGGCAAGAGGAAATAGAGTTTGCAAGTCCTCAGTTTGCAATCATTGAAGAGTTTATTAGGCAGGTGAAAGATAAGATTAGGCTTAAACACCTTTTTATTTATTATAATATTGGACTTGGCGATGCGTTCAGGTCAGCAATGGTTTGCTCGGCATTTAACCAATTAATCAATTTTTTCTTTATAAATTTAAAGAGTAGAAAACCCACGGCTTCGCTTTGTTTATATGACACAGTGTCTTATAATCGCGAAATTTTTGAGGTGGCAGGGCGTATGAAAATTTCAATTTCTTTGTTTGATTTGGTATATTCTTTCATTTATTCAACCATAATAGTTAAAAGCAAAAACTAAACTATATATTGTGTAATATGCAAGCAAAAACACAATTTGTGGTGTGGTATGCAGGGAGGATTTATGAAAAATTTTTCAGAAGACAGAACGGTTAACGACCTTATTTCTAACGCTTTCGACAAAATTAAAACCATTGTTGACACACAAACAATCGTGGGTGAAAGATTGGATTTAAGCGACGGAACTGTGATTATTCCTATATCAAAAGTGACGGTTGGCTATGTGGTTGGCGGTGGAGAATATGCCGATTTGTCTGCAAGACGCGTGGCTAATCATTATCCACTTTCTGGCGGTAGCGGTGGCGGTATGAGTGTGACGCCAGTTGGTTTTTTAATTGAAAAAGACGGAGATGTCACATTTGTTAATGTGGAAAACAAAACTCTTTACCAAACTGTTTTAAATATGTTTAACACCTTTTTAAATGCCATGCAAAAGGAAACGGAGGAAAAAGATGAAAAATAGGAAAATCATCCTCTCTTTCGTTGCCTTTTTGCTTTTGGCAGGAATTTTATTCTCTTCTTTTTCCACTTTGTTTTTTGCTTTGAAAACAAGTGCGGAAAACTTATATACTTCTGCTGTGGGAGGATGCGTTATTGAGGCGGAAAGTGGCAGAGTTTTGTTTGAAAAAAACAAGGATAAAAAAGTTCCCATGGCAAGCACCACAAAAATTATGACGGCAATCACCGCAATCGAAAACTGCGAAAATCTTGATGAAAAATTTGAAATTTCTCCAAAAGCGGTGGGCGTGGAAGGCACTTCACTCTATTTAAGAAAGGGTGATGTTTATTCCACTCGTGACCTACTGTTTGCTCTTATGCTTATCTCTGGAAATGACGCCTCGGTGGCTATTGCAGAACGCGTTGCTGGCTCGACAAGCGAGTTTGTCACGCTTATGAACGACCTTGCAAAAAAGATTGGAGCAAATAACACCCATTTTGCCAACACTCACGGTTTGGATGCTGATGGGCATTACACCACAGCATATGACCTTGCAAAGATTACCGAATACGCTTTAAACAACGACACCTTTCGTGAAATTGTTTCCACAAAAAACACAAAAATCACAAATGGAAATGGCGAAAATAGATATCTAAAAAACAAAAACAAACTTTTGTTCACGCTTGATGGTTGTATCGGTGTGAAAACAGGCTTCACCAATGACGCGGGCAGGTGTTTGGTTTCGGCGGTTGAAAGAAATGGTATGCGTCTAGTTTGCGTGGTGTTAAATTGTGGACCTATGTTTGAAGAAAGTGCCACACTTTTAAACGAATG
Source organism: uncultured Clostridia bacterium (assembly GCA_944364445.1). Lineage (GTDB taxonomy): Bacteria > Bacillota > Clostridia > Christensenellales > UBA1242 > Caccovivens. Next base: position 6,374 of record CALVWC010000003.1, read on the forward strand.
TGCAAATCGCTTTAAAAAAGTGGATATAACCTCATTATATAACTACAATAATGAAGTGGAAGTTTTGGACGGACGCGAAAAAACAGCAAAAATCGGCACAAAGGAAAAGTTTTTCTACCCACTAACTGATAAGGAAATGGAAAGTTTGGAAATTAAATATTCTCTTCCAGAAAATTTGACCGCACCACTAAACAAGGATAGTGAGGTTGGAAAAATTGAAGTATTTTTGAATAAAGACTTGCTTTTCTCTGAAAAAGTTTATACAATAGATGATATAAAATCTAAAACACTTTGGCAAAGATTAAAGGAATTTGCAGGAAAGTGGTAAAAGGAACTTTTCATGAGATTAAACAAATTTTTAAGCACAGCTGGCGTAGCCTCAAGAAGAAAATGTGATGAACTAATTAAAGACGGAAAAATCTATGTCAACGGCGAGGTGCAATCTAACCTCGGCATAGTTATAGACGAAAAGAAAGATGTTGTGGAATATTTAGGGGAAAGGGTAATTTTACCTTCCTCTTTTATCTATCTAAAAATGAACAAGCCAAAGGGATATGCCTGCACAGCAAGTGACGAAAAGGGAAGAAAAACCATTTTCGACCTTTTGGAAGATAAAAGCGTGCGCTTATTTAATGTTGGAAGGCTGGATTATGACACCGAAGGGCTTATCTTTCTAACCAACGACGGAGAATTTGCCAACGGCGTTATTCATCCAAAATTTCAAATTGAAAAGGAATATATTGTCACGGTTGAAGGCGCGATGAAGGAAAGTGAGTTTGCGGTTTTACGAAAAGGTGCAGTGATTAATGGCGAGCGTATGCCAAGTGCAAGAGTGAACCCAATTTCTTTCGACGGAAAAGTGACAAAACTTTCAGTGGTAATCACAGAAGGGCAAAATCACCAAGTGCGAAGAATGTTTGACGCGATTGGAAGGGATATTAAACTTCTTAAACGCGTGCGAATTGGAAGCGTACATTTAGGAAATCTTTTTCGCGGAAAAACAAAACCTATGACAGCCGAAGAAGTTGAAAGTTTTTTAAAGTAGGAGGATATACATGAAATTATATCATGGTTCTCAAAATGGAGATTTAAAAGAACTTAAAACAAACTTTAAAACGGCTAGAGAGAATGAAGAGGGAAAAGTTTTTTTGACGGATAGTTATGCTTGTGCGTTTATGTATGGTGCTTGCAGTTCAAGATTTTATGGCTATGATAAAGAAAATGATGTTTTAGTTATTCAAGAAAAAGCGCCAAATGGGTTAAAGAAAATGTATTCTGGACATGGATGTTTTATTTATTCGGTGGATGTAAAAAATGCAGAGAAATATGAAAACCATCCAATTAAAAACCATGTTTACACTCTCACAGAAAATGTGAAATTGGATAACAAAGAGAAGATTGATGATTGTTATCAAAAACTTTTGGAATTAGAAAAGGAAAAGGCTCTTAAAATTGTTAGGTGGGAAGACTTAAGTGAAGAAGAGCAAAAAAGGTGTAAAAATAACTTTATCAACACTTTTAAACCATATATGAATATAGAAAAGCAAAATTTTCCAGAAGAGTATAATCTTCTTGTTTCGCTTTATAAAGAACTTGAAGTTGAGGACAATTAATATGAAAATTGGAATTGTGGGTGCGGGTGCATCAGGGCTTATGCTGGCTGGACTTTTGAAGAAAAAGGGCTTTGATGTTTATGTTTTTGATAAAAATGAAAAATGCGGAAAAAAGTTATACATAACTGGCAAAGGGCGATGTAATTTGACCAATCTTTGCTTGCCAGATGAATTTTTGAAGAATGTGGTGCGAGGTGAAAAGTTTTTGCGAAGTGCCATATACAATTTTCCGCCAAGTGAGTGTGTGAGATTTTTTAATGATTTAGGCTTGGAAACAAAAGTGGAAAGAGGAAACAGAGTTTTTCCAAAAAGCGATAAATCAAGCGATGTTATCAAAACTCTTACAAAATTTTGCGAGGGTGTTAAGTTTAAGTTTTGTGAAGATGTGAAAAGTGTCACTTTCAACGGCGATTTTTGTTTAAAAACGCAAAAAGAGGAATATCATTTTGATAAGGTTGTAATTGCCACAGGAGGTGCAAGTTATTCTTCCACTGGCAGTGATGGAAGCGGATATAAACTAGCAAAAAGTTTTGGACATAGTGTGGAGGAAATTAAACCAGCACTTTGTCCGATAAAGTTAAATGACGATGTTTCGTCTTTGCAAGGAGTGTCACTTAAAAATGTTGCCATAAATGCGGAGGCAGACAAGAAAAAAAATCACCTTTTTGGTGAGATGATGTTCACAGATGTTGGAATAACTGGACCTATTGTTTTAAGTTTGTCAAGTTTAATCAATCGTGCTTCAAATGTGAAAATTTCCTTGGATTTAAAACCAGCGCTTGATGAAAAAACACTTGATGCAAGGCTACTTCGCGACTTTGATGCAAATAAAAACAAAAATTTTCTCTTCGTTTTAAAAGGACTTATGCCTCAGACACTTTGTAAATTTTTTGCTGAGAAGTGTGAAGTTTTTGTGGATAAAAAGGTGCATGACATAACAAAAGAAGAGAGGGTAAGGGTGGTTAAAACTTTAAAAAATCTTCCTCTTTCATATAATGGACTTTATCCTCTTGAAACGGGCATAATCACAAGTGGAGGGGTTAAGTTGGCGGAAGTCAATCCAAAAACTTTTGAAAGCAAACTTCAAAGTGGCTTATATTTTGTGGGCGAAGTTTTGGACCTTGACGCGTTAACAGGGGGATTTAATCTTCAAATTGCTTTTGCCACAAGTTATTTGTGTGCATTAAATTTGAATTAGCAATATTTGTTTGACAAACAACATAGAAATGATATATAAAAGATAGAGAATTAAATTTAGGAGGCGTTATGCTACTTTGGCTGGCGAGAATATTGCTTTGGATACCACTTTCCATTATGCATCCAACATATATTTATGGAAGAAAAAATAGACCAAAAGGCAAGGCGATACTTTGTTCCAATCATCGCTCTAATTGGGATATTGTCAACTATCTTCTTCACACCAAGGAAAAAGTTGTGATTTTGGCAAAAAAAGAACTTACAAAAAATAAGTTTTTTGGTTTTATCTTAAAACATTTGGGAGCAATTTTTATCGACCGTGAGGGCAATGATATCAACGCGATTAAAGAATGTATGAAAGCATTAAAAGCGGATAAGAAATTGTTTATTTTTCCAGAAGGCACACGCCTTAAAGATGAAAGTGCGATTATGGGCGAAATTAAAAGTGGGCTTGCACTCATTGCTATTAAAACAAAAACTCCTATTGTGCCTATGTGGGTGGTGCAAAAGCCAAGATTGTTTAGAAAATCACAATGTATTATTGGCAAGCCGTTTGAACTTAGCGAATTTTATGGCAAAAAACTGGACGAAGAAACTTTGAACGAAGCAAATAATATTGTTCGTGATAAAATGTTGGAACTTTATTATAATCAAGAAGAACTTCTTGGTAAAAAGAAAAAAAAGTGATTTTTATGCTGTTTTTATTGCATACCACCACAAGATGTTGTGTAGTATGCAATTTTTTTGTTGTTTGTGTGGTATATCAAAAAATTTTCGAATATATTTAATTTTCTTTGACTTTTTTCCTTTTATTTGGTATATTATAACAAATGATAAACAAGACAAGAGGGCAAAAATGAGCGAAGAATTTAATTTAGATTTAATTGACAAAACTTTCACTTCCTATAAGAAAGGTCAAATTTTTGACGGAGTTGTGGTTTTAAAAAGAGAGGACGGCGTTATTTTTAATATCGGTGGAAAAAACGATGCGTTCATTCCTGCAAGCGATTTTGACGACTATGAAAAAACTAAGATTGGCGACAGATTTTCTGTTATCATAACCAAGCAAAAAAATGAAGAGGGGTTGATTGAGGCGTCTATGCGTCTTGCGCGTGACATCAAAATTGCCAATCAAAATGCACAAAGTTTGAGGCTGGGAAGCAAATTTACTTTTGTTGTGACAAGTGTAAACAATAGTGGACTTTTGTCTAAAATGGGCGATTATTCCGTTTTTGTGCCAGCAAGCGAAGCGTCACTAAAGTATGTGAAAGATTTAAAGAGTTTTGTTGGAAAACAGCTTGAAGTTGTTGTGACGGAAATTGACCACGAAAACAAAAACATTATCGCCAGTGCCAAACTTTTGCAAGAGCAAATTAAAGTGGCAATGGAAAATAATTTTTGGAACAGCATTTTCATAAATAAAGTTGTTCAAGGAAAAGTTAAAAAAATTATGCCATATGGTGCGTTTGTGGATGTGGATGGCGTGGATTGCTTTTTGCATATCTCACAAGTTTCCTATGACAAAATTGAAAATGTTGCAGAAGTTTTAAGCGAGGGTGAAACATATAAGTTTAAAGTTATCAAACTTGACCGCGAAAACAAAAAGGTGGAACTTTCCTATAAAGCGTTATTAGAAGACCCAAAAATTACGCGTGTCAAAGAACTTTCAGTTGGTGACAGAATGACCGCCAAAGTGGTTAAACTTTTAAGGTTTGGTGCGATTGTGAAAGCACCAAATGGTGCAACAGGACTTTTGCATATTCAAAACTGCACTGAAAATCGCACAAAGAACATCTACGAACTTGTGAAAGTTGACGACGAAGTTGAAGTGGAAGTTATTGATAAAAATGAAGAAGAAGGTAAAGTTTCCTTTAAACTTGTGAATATGATAGCGTGAAATTTGATAAATGTTTGAAAATTATGTGACAAAATTGTTTTGATATGATATAATGTTAATATCCATGAAGAGTGTGCGAGGGACAGCCCCTTTGACCACACAGCAACCTAGTTCTTGACCAAGGTGCTAATGGCTGAGTCGATGGGTAAGAATGGAATTTTAACCCATCAAGTCGATGGGTTTTCTTGTTTTCTTTATGGACTTTTTTAAATAAGGAGGAAATATGTTAAGAACAATTACAAGCGAAAGTGTGAACATTGGGCATCCAGACAAAACTTGCGACACCATTGCAGATGCCTTTTTGGATGAGGCGTTAAGGCAGGATAAGGACAGCCAAATGGCAGTGGAGTGTGCCATTAAAAATGATAAACTTTTCATTTATGGCGAGGCGACAACAAGGGCTAAGATTGATTATGACAAAATTGCAAAAGAAATTTTAAGAGATATTGGCTATCAAAACGATTTTAAGATAATTAAGGAGATAAGCAAGCAAAGCCCAGATATTGCACAGGCTGTGAAAAAGAAAAAATTGTGCGCTAATGACCAGGGGATGATGTTTGGATATGCCACAAATGAAACAAAAGAGTTTATGCCTCTGCCAATTTTGATTGCTCACAAATTAATGAAAAAATACGACGACTTTAGGCGAATGGGCGATATGTTTTTTGCTGATGCAAAATGTCAGGTGAGTGTGGAGTATGACGATTGGAAGCCTATAAGAATTTCCACGGTGCTTATAAGCGTTTCTCACTCTGAAAAAATATCCAATGAAGATATTTGTAAGGAAATTTTGGAAAATGTTGTGCTTAATGTTTTGGCAGAATATGAAAGTTTAACGGATGACAATCTGAAAATCTTAATTAATCCAAGTGGCAGGTTTACCATTTGGGGAAGTTTCGGCGACAGCGGTTGCGTGGGCAGAAAAATTATTGTTGACACCTATGGCGGAGTTGGCCGAGTGGGTGGAGGTTGTTTCAGCTCCAAAAACGCCACAAAGGTGGATAGGTCAGGTGCATATTACGCGCGATATGTTGTCAAAAATGTGGTGGCACACGGCTATGCGGATATTTGCGAAATTGAAGTGGCTTATGCGATTGGACTTGATGAGCCTGTGACTGTTAACATTGAAACCTTTGGAACAAACAAGGTAAAATTAGAGGAAATTGAAAATTATGTTAAAAAGAACTTTGATTTTTCGCTTTCCAACATCATTAAGGAACTTGACCTGTTGAAACCAATCTATAAACAGACCGCTTGCTATGGGCATTTTGGCAGAGAGGAGTTTTCTTGGGAAAAAATTAAAAAATGATGAATTTAATATTGATAAATTAATTTTTTTGTGTTATACTGTAAAGCGTAATAAGTGAGGTGTGATTATGGGATCGGTTAATCCATTAAAAAATAGATATAAAAATCCTACTGACAGCAGTCAGTATGTTGGCGATGAAAGACAAAGAACAGATGCAATTGTAGCGGAACTTGCAGAAAATGAGCGTAGAAAAGTAGAAACATTTAAAAAGCTTGCAGAAGATCCGAGGCACATAGCGAAAAGAAAAGCGTATGCAGAGGAAAAGAACGCTAAACTTGAAAGGCGAAAAGAATTGCGTGCAGAACGTGACGCTGAGTTAGCCCAAAAAAGAACACAAGCGGCAATAAAGAAAGCGGTTATGGAGGCAAGTAAGGCAGAAAAAATTGCAAATGAAAAAGCGGAGCAAGAGGAGTTTATCGAACTTAGCAAAAAAACTGATTTAGATAGTCTTGTGCTTGCATATTATAAGCATCTTCAAAATCCAAAGTTCTTAGATTTTGCCATTTCCACTGTTCCTCAAATTCTTCCACATTTAGACGAAAATCTTTCACTAAATTGTTATGGTGAAACTTTCTTTAAGCATGAAAAGGCGTATATGGACAATATGCCAAAGTTGGTGGAAAAGTTTGGCTATAACAAGGTGGCGTCGCTTTTATACCGCGCATATCTACACAGCGACATAAAGTATAACAACCTTTTAAGTGAAACCGAGGATGGAAAACAACAAGCCTTGCTTATTTGGGGTAAGATTTTTGATAATAACTATGGATTAATCAAGGTTTCGGAATTTTCCAAACTTGACGAGGACGAAAAGGTGGCACTTTTTAAAGGTCTAGGTAAGGAGTTTGTTGAAGAAAATAAATCTAGGCTCATTTTTAGGTATAAAGCATTTATAAAAGCACTTCCTAAAGAATTTAAAAATTGCACATCAATTTTAAAGCTTCAAGAAGAAGCACAAAACGTAAATAAAGAGCGTTTTAGTAATAGATAAAAGTAATCGCAAAAATGCGGTTATTTTTTTATAAAGCGAGGCAAACTAATCTTTAAGGAGGTAAATTATTTATTATTTAATTTTTGTTTTTAAAAACGAAAAAAATTTTCCATAAAATATCTTAAAAGTTTTAAATTTATTTGACAAATAATTTTAGTTATTTTAAAATTAATAATGTATAGTAAGTTATACAAGATTAAAATCACACAACCATTTGGTTGATAACATATTGAGGTTTCTTATGATAAATATTTATAATATCGCGAACATAGTTTTCTATGCGCTTCTTGGAATTTCTTTTCTTCTTCTTTTGCCAAGGATTGTTATGTGCTTTATGGGTTGCGGAAAAGCAAAACAATTTAAAGAGGCAAAAAAGGAACATAAATATGCCATTCTTGTGCCAGCAAGGAATGAATCAAAAGTGATTAGGCAGATTTTGGATAGCATAAAAAATCAAACATATAATAAGGATAAACTTGAAACTTTTGTGATTGTGGAAAGTTTGGACGACCCAACTTGCGAAATCTGCAAAGAATATCAAAATGTGCATGTTTTTTGCAGGCAACACCTTGAAAACAAAGGGAAGGGTTATGCGCTTGATGAGTGCTTTTCATATATTTTAAATAACCAAAAAGGCATGAAAGAAGAGGACAAGTTTGAGGCGTTTTTCATTATGGATGCTGACAACGTGATGGCTAAGGACTATGTTTATGAAATGAACAAAGTTTTTGATGCTGGCTTTGATGTTGGAACGGGTTATCGCGCAAATAAGAATTTTAACGACTCTTGGGTTAGTGCTTGCAGTGGGCTTTATTTCAACTTTCTCTCCACTTTCAAAAACAAGCCAAAAGCAAAATTAGGGCTTGGAGTGCAGGTGACTGGAACTGGGTTTTATGTTTCCCGAAAAATTATTGAACAACTTGACGGCTGGAAATTTAACACCTTAACCGAGGATTATGAATTTTCACTTTGTGCTGTTTTGCATAACTATTCAAGTTCATATAATGAAAAAGCGGTGTTTTATGACGAGCAACCATCTTCACTTAAAGTTTCTTGGAAGCAGAGAGTTAGGTGGTGCAAGGGTTTCATGCAAGCAAATAAAATTTTTCGAAAATCACTTTTTAAAAAGCGAATTGACACAAGTGGTAAAAGAAAATATGACCTTGTGGAAAACGCCACTTCACTTGCTCCAATCGTGTTTTCGCTTGTCAGTGTGGCACTATACGCCGTTGTTAATCTTGTGCTTTTCATAATTTCAGTTATCACGCATAATCCTCTTTGGTATTATCCTCTTACATCCTTTGTGGGAGTCCTTCTTGGTTTTTATCTTCTCATGGTGCTTTACTCAGGGTTTATTGTTATTGTGGAGAGAAAAAGACTTAACGCTAAACCGCTTAATGCCTTTGTGGCATGCTTGACAAATCCTTGGTTTATGATTTTGTATGCACCAATTTTCTTCCAAGCACTTTTCACCAAAAATGTTGAATGGACGCCGATTGCACACACTTCAATCATTGATGTTGAGTCGGTTGGAGAAGAAGAAAAACAAGTTAAAATTTAAATTCAAGTTTTCACGCTTGAATTTTTTTATTTTTTGCTGAAACCTTTGATATTTCCGAAAGTGTGGCGATTTTAGTTAAAATATTTTAACTAATATTTTTTCTAAAAAAGTTATTAAAAATTTTTAATTACCATATAAATTTGTTTGGAAAATAAAAATTTTTATTGTATAATAGACATGGTCAAAAGGAGATAACATTATGAAAAAAATTGCTATTGTTGTTGACAGCAACAGCGGTATAACGCCAAAAGAAGGAAAACATCTTGGCATCAGCGTTGTGCCAATGCCGTTCATTATCGGCGAGGATGTTTTGTTTGAAGAAGTTGATTTGAAGCAAGAGGAGTTTTATCGTTTGCAACGCGAGGGCGTGAAGATAACAACCTCTCAGCCAAACATAAATGAAATTGTGGAACTTTGGGAAAAATTATTAAAAACTCACGACCAAGTTTTGCACTTTACAATGTCAAGTGCATTAAGTCAATCTTGCGAAACGGCGAAAAAGTTTGCCGAGGAAAATTTTCCAAACAAGGTTTTTGTGGTGGATAATAAAAGAATTTCCATCACACTTAAAGCTTCTGTGTTCGACGCAATGAAACTTATTGAGCAAGGCTTGGATGCAAAAGAAATTAAGGAATATCTTGACAAGGACGCATTAAATTCCTCTATCTATCTTGTTGTTGACACATTAAAATATCTTAAGCAAGGCGGACGTGTCACACCAGCTGCGGCTGCAATTGGAACAGTTTTAAACATCAAACCTATTCTCACAATTCAAGGCGGAAAACTTGATAAATTTGCCATGGTGACAAACATTAAGTCGGCAAAAAAGAAGATGATTAACGCAATTAAAAAAGACATTGAAACACGATTTGCAAATTTTGTTAAAAATGGAGAGTTTGCTTTGGCGATAGCACACACAACCAACGATGAAAATGCGGAAATATTCAAACAAGAACTAATGAAAGAATTTCCAAACATACCTTTCACTTATGTTGACCCTCTTTCTCTTAGCATTGCCACTCACACAGGTCCAAGAGTTTTGGCTGTTGGAGGATATCACTTTGTGAAATAGAAATTTAAGCGAGCAAATGCTCGTTTTTTCTTTGACAAATTTTATTATGTATTGCTATAATTATGAAGAGGTTAATATGAAAGATTGTTTGTTTTGTAAAATCGTGAAAGGTGAAATTCCTTCTTATAAAATTTATGAAGATGAAAATGTTTATGCTTTTTTAGACATCGCAAACGATGTTTTTGGGCATGCTTTGGTGGTTTCCAAAAAGCATTTCGAAAATGTTATGGATTGCTCTGAACGCACGCTTGGAAAAATTATTGCCAGTGTAAAAAAAATCGGTGACCACTTTGTGAAAGATTGTGGATTTTCTGGCTATAACATTTTGAACAACAGCGGAAAGAGTGCAGAACAATCAGTTATGCATTTGCATTTTCACATTCTGCCACGAAAAGAGGGAGATGATTTCAAACTTTGGCGTGATTTTGGCGAAAGTGGAAAGACCTTGGAAGAAGTGCAAAAAGAACTTGTTATGCAAGACGAACAAAAAAATGTTTTGGATTATTCCTCTTTTAAGGAAGATTGCACGGTGCTTTACACCGACGGCGCTTGCTCGGGTAATCCAGGAATTGGCGGATATGGCGCGGTGCTTATAAAAACTGACGGCACGGCAGAAGAAATTTCGGGTGGCGAAAAACTTACCACAAATAACCGCATGGAACTCACGGCAGTAATTGAAGGGCTGAAACTCGCAGGCGAGGGCGAAAAAGTGAAAGTTTATTCCGACAGTGCCTATGTTGTGAACGCCTTTAACCAAGGCTGGATTGATAATTGGAAAAGAAACGGCTGGCACTCTTCTGGCGGTGGAGAGGTTTTAAACTCTGACCTATGGCAAACATTAGCCTCTTTGGTTGATGCAAGACGAGTGGAATTTATTAAAGTTAAAGGTCACAGCGACAACGCGATGAACAACCGTTGCGACGCCCTTGCAACAAGTTTTTATAAAGATTAAGATTTTAACATCATATATTTTATAGATAAAAATCTTTTGAACCAGAATAATGAACAACACTACAACTTCAAAAGTTAATGTGTTGTTTTTTCTTTACTGCAAATTTAACTGTCAAAACAACACTTTGCACAGCCTAAAAAATTATAAATCAAATAAATTTTATTAGTTTGTCATAGTTTTGTCCATTTTAATGTGTTATAATATAAATGGAGGTAATATGAAAAAATCTATCGCAAAGAAAACAATAATTTTATATGTCCTGAAAATGTTACAAGATGGTTCTTCAAAAGAACATCCAATAACGCAAACTAACATGGCAAAAGTTCTTAACTCTATGGATATTCCATGTGATAGAAGAACAATAGGAAGAAATATTAACTATTTGATTGATTTTGGTTATAACATCAAAAAAATTAAAGGTGGAGGTTATTATATAAGTCATGATGAGGAATAAATGAATTTATTGAAAGGAAAATCTAAATAACACTGATTATTACAAAAAATTTAAAGGGGAAAAATATGGATAAGAAATTAATAACATTTGAAATTGACGAAGCGGAATATGATTTATATAAAAACATAGTTGAAAGTGCAGGGCGAACAATTAATCAAACATTTATGATGTTAATTGAAAAAACACTGAAAGAAACAAATATTAACTGGTTGTTTTCAGCAGTTCAGGGAGAAGTTAGAGCGAAAAACAGCAAGAAAGAAAAATCTATTGCAATGTTTAACAAATTAGGATATAAATGTTCTTTGCGCAACACAACATTTGCCACAAAAACATCAAATTGTGCAACATATTGGATGAATCCAGATAAAAAACATTTGACTGAAGATTGGTATATTATTTTAGATGATAATATAAATAATAATTTGCATTTGCTTTTTGTTCCTAAAAATTCAATAACAAATTTAAAAATGAGAAATGATAAAATTTGTAATGTGGCAATAGCATATGACGATCAACAATTTAATGAAATATATACTAACACAAAATTTGGTAAATTTTTCAAGCAAACAATTAAATATAACTCGTTGGTTTAGTATTAAAATTAATCAAGGAGGATATTTTGACTGAATATATTCGCACAAGGCAGAAATGCGTTATTTGCGGTCATATAAATTTTGTTAGATTGTTGGCAAGTTCGCATATTGGAGAAACTAATGTCAGTTTAGATTCAAGAATTGGAAGAGAACTTTCGGCTTTTAATGAAGAATTGAATATGTGTGAAAAATGCCATTATGTAAACTTCAATTTGAACGAGCTTATTCCAAATTTAAATAAGGATATTGTTCTTTCAAGTTTTTACAAAGAAATATATAAAATTTTTAATGAAAACGGGCTTTTATGTGAGTTGTTTTTAGCGGGCAATTTGTATCAAATAGCAGGCAACAACATGGAAGCGGGTTTATTTTACTTAGGCTGTGCGTGGGTTTGCGATGATGGTAAAGATTTTGAAAGTGCAAATTTTTTTAGGAATTATTGCTCTATTTGTTTAAATGAATATTTAAAGAAAGTAAACGACTTAGAAATTTCAATAATTTTAATAGACACATATAGAAGAATGGGGAATTTTAAAAAATCAAAAAAGTTGGCAAGTAAAATTTTAGATAAATTAGATAAAAATGAAAGCGAGAATGTCAAAGAAATAATTACATATGAAATAAAATTATGTGAGGCATCTGATAAAGAAATTCATTTTGTGGATGAGGTAAAAAATAGAAAAGATTAACAATTTTTTTGCTGTTTAAAACATAAAGGAAAATTGCCAATTTTTTATTATAGGAAGATAAAAACTAGGGCGAGAGTGATTAGCGCGCTGATGATGCCGTGAGTTAGTTTTTGTAAGGCAAAAAGGCGAACTGGCATTTTAACTTTGTTTAAAAGCGTTATGGATTGAAGTAAGGTGCTTATACCTCCAAAACTTATCACAAAACTTGCTAGTATAACGCCAAGTTTAACGTTGCTTAAGGTGGATAAACTTAAACAGCCCTTTGTGATTTCAATAATTCCCTGTAAAAAGAAGGAAATATTATCTGGCAATAAGGAAAATATTGGAGAAAAACATTCAATTATAACAAAAAATATGGCTATGATTGCACCAACTGAAAGAATGGAAAGCGTGGAAGAAAGAACGATGTCGGACAGATTAAATTTCTTCTCTTCCACTTCTTTTTCATTGTTAATTTCCTTTTCTTTCACTTTGATATTTTTGTAAATAATTCCGTTTATAAAGGCAGAAAGAACATGAGAGATGAAAAGAATATATCCAATTTGCGCGCTATGGAACATCCCCACACCAACTGCACCAATAATAAACATTGGCCCACTTGTTGAACAAAATGAACTCATGCGGAAGGCATCCTCTTTTGTTATCTTTCCCATTTCATAGTTATCGGCAATCATTTTTGAGCCAACTGGATAGCCAGATAGTATTGCCATAAGAAAGGTGTAGAAGGAAATTGATGGTGTGCCAAAAACTTTTCTTGTGAACTTGCCAAAGGGTAGTTTTTCTATTTGACCTAAACTTGAAAGCACGCGTGTGAAAAACATAAAAGGCAGAACGCTTGGCAAAACATTAAACGCCCAAGCAGAAATTCCATTTAAGCCAACTTGAATAAATTTCGCTGGAAAGATAATCATATTCACAAGAAAAAAGAGAACTAAGATGGTAAATATGGTTTGCGAAAAGTTTTCCTTTAAAAGTTTTTTCAAAATAACTCCTTTTTTATTTGACAAAATTTTTATGTGTGGTTATAATTTAAATTAAGTTGGATTTGTCCAAAATTTTTCTTATATGTGCAATATATTTTATTTTGCGAATGAAGAAAAAAGAAGTGGAGAAGATATGTTTAAAATTAAAGATTTGATTAAAGAATCGAAAAGGCTTCAAAAAACCATCGTTTTTCCAGAAGTTAGTTTTTCAGACAGAACTTTGGAAGCGGTTAAATATCTTCAAAAAAAGAAGATTTGTAAGGTGCTTTTGGTGGGCGACGCCAGCGCGTTAATTCTTCGCGATAAGGATTTGGAAAAATTTGAAATCGTCAGCCCTATCACTTTTCCAGACAGAAAAAAACTTGTGAAAACTCTTTATGAAAAGCGTAAGGATAAAGGTATGACTTTGGAAGAGGCAGATGAACTTGAAAAAGACCCTTACTATTTTGCCACTCTTTTGGTGGAATGTGGATATGCAGACGGCATGGTGGCAGGTGCTGAGGCATCAACCGCAACAACAGTTAGACCAGCACTTCAAATCATCAAATCAAAAAACAAAAAGCCAGTTTCAAGTTGCTTTTTAGTGTATGGCGACAACAAGTTTTTAAAGGGCAAAGCATTAATTCTTTCGGATTGCGGTGTGATTGAAAAACCAGACAGCGACACACTTTGTGCTATTGCAGAAGCAAGTGTTAAAAGTGCCAAACAGTTTAAAATTGGAACGCCAAAAGTTGCCTTTCTTTCTTACTCCACAAAGGGTAGTGCCAAAAGTGACGATGTCACAAAAGTTCGCGAGGCTTACGAAAAATTTCACAAAAAAAATAAGGATGTTTTGTGCGACGGCGAACTTCAATTTGATGCTGCAATGGTGCCAAGCGTCAGTGAACATAAAGCACCAAAAAGCGAAATTAAAGGCGACGCCAACATTTTGATTTTTCCAGATATAAACGCAGGAAATATATGTTATAAGACCACACAATACATCGGCGGATTAACAGCGATTGGACCAATTCTTCAAAATCTTAAAAAACCTGTTAACGACCTATCTCGTGGGTGCAATGTTAATGATATTGTGATACTTAGTGTGATAACATCTTTGCAATGTGAAGATGAAAATAAAAAAGGAGAATAATATGAAAATTTTAGTTATTAATGCAGGAAGTTCATCGTTGAAATATCAACTTCTTGACATGGAAAAGGAAAAACTTATTGCCAAAGGTAATTGCGAAATGATTGGGCTTGCTGGTTCCGTGATTTCATATAAGCATGATGGCAAAGAGGAAAAATTTAAAGGCGCACAAAACCATGAAGAAGCAATCAAGAAAGTTTTAGATATTTTGGTGGACAAAGATAAAGGTGTGATTTCTTCTTTTAAGGAAATTGACGCCATCGCTCATCGCGTGGTTATGGGTGGCTATATTTTTGACAAAAGCGTGCTTATCACTGAAAAGGTTATCAAGGATATTGAAAAACTTTCATCCATGGCGCCACTCCACAATCCAGCAAACGCAATGGGAATGAGAGCGTGCAAAAAAGTTATGCCAAAAACACCTCAAGTTGCAGTGTTTGACACAGCGTTCCATTCCACTATGCCAGAAAAAGCATATATGTATGGTATTAAATTTGAGGACTATAAAAAATTCCATTTAAGAAAATATGGCGCACATGGCACAAGTCACAAGTATGTTGTTGAACAACTTGCAAAGACCTTGAAAAAGGATGTTGGTGATGTTAAGGCGATAACTTGCCACCTTGGAAATGGTAGCAGTATAACCGCTATTGAAAACGGAAAGAGTGTGGACACATCCATGGGCTTAACTCCACTTCAAGGGCTTGTCATGGGCACTCGTTCGGGCGACATTGACCCAACTTTAGTGCAATTTTTGTGTAAAGATAAGAATATGACCGTTGACGAGGTTATCACATATCTCAATAAAGAATGCGGACTTCTTGGAATTTCTGGTAAGTCCAGTGATATGCGTGAAGTTGAGGCGTTTGCAGATAAGGGCGATGCAAGAAGCAAACTTGCACTTGATATGCTGACATATTCTGCAAAAAAATATATTGGAACATATCTTGCCGTTTTGAATGGTGCTGATGCCATTGTGTTCACAGGTGGAATTGGTGAAAATAGACCAGAGATGCGTGAGGCGATTGTAAGCAACATGGAAAATCTTGGAATTGTGCTTGATAAAAAGAAGAATGACAACTTTAAACGCGGTCAAATTGAACTTATCTCTTCCAAAAAATCAAAAATCAAACTTTTCGTCATTCCAACTGATGAGGAACTCATGATGGCTCGCGAAACAGAAGAAATTGTTAAAAATTCAAAAAAATCTAAATAAAACTTGACAAATCAAATATTATGTTGTAAAATAATATGGCAAAATGAACGAAAATAACTAAAAGGAGAAATAAAATGGCTGTTCCAAAGGGGAAAGTTTCAAAACAGAGAAGAAATACAAGAAATTCCGCTAACTTTAAGGCAGAAAGCGTTTCGCTTGTTGAGTGTCCAAAGTGCCACGAACTTAAAGCACCTCACAAAGTTTGCAAAAAGTGCGGAACTTATAAGAATGAAACTGTTGTTGAAGATAAGAAAAAGAAGAAAAACTAATCTATTGATTTTTCAATGGTCCTATCATCTTGATAGGATTTTTCTTTTTATATATCTTTAAGTAGAAAATTATAAACAAAAATTTGATTTATTTTCATAATAAATGGTATAATATGAATATGAGTAATAAGTTATCAAAATTGAGTTGTTTTTTTATTTCATTTATGGCAGGCATAATTTGCCTTTTTTCTTTTAATTTTTCAAATTTCACGCAAGCAGAAACCTATGATATGGGAACTTATGAAGAGTTTAATAAAGGTCTAACGAGTTTGGTTAATGAATTTGGCTTATATCACGAAGGCGAGGAATATACTCTTTCTTCCGATTTAACAAGTGAAATTGATGGAGAAAGATATGTTTCAGCAAGTGCATTAAATCTTGAGGGTGAAGAGGTGGCTTTGTCGTCGCTAGACGAAAACTTCTATGAAGTTGAAAGCAAGGAAGATGAAATTGTTGTTAATGAGAAAAAATACACAAATCGCATAATCGTTTATTATGAAGGTAATCTTGAACCATATAACACCAAAAATTATGTTGAGGGTTTAGGCTACCATATCTATCAATATACCTCTCGAGAAGACACAATTGACGCATATAACTATTATTCCAGCCTTGACTATGTTGAAAGTGTTGGGTATGACGATGTGGTGACCGCTTCCGAAATAGCTTTCACTGAAAGTTCTTCAGAATACTATTCTTGGGGTGCAGAAGTTATTGGAGTGCCTGATTTTATGGCTTACTTAAAATACACTGTGGATGATTTTCCCACCGTTTACATTGCAGTTTTAGACAGTGGAATTAACTCTCAGCATTTTCTTTTTGAAAATCGAATTGCAAGTGAGTATGGCAGAAATTTCACAGGTGGCGCACAAGATGATTTTGAGGACGATTTTAGACATGGTTCGCATGTTTCTGGAATTATTGCAAATTTAACATTAGATAATGTGAAAATTATTCCTCTTAAAGTTTTAGATGACACTGGAAATGGCACAGTTGCCATGATTCTTGACGCCATTGAATATGTGGAAAATTTAAACTCAAAAGAAAAACTTAACATAAGATTTATGAATATGAGTTTGGGTGTTGAAGATGAAAATGGTGGAGTTTATAATAACTATACCTTGGAAAGATGTGTAAGCCGTGTTTATAACAACGGAAATGGCATAACAAGTGTGGTTGCTGCTGGAAATAAGTCCAGTGACACAAACACCTCTTCACCTGCAAATATCAGCGACTCTTTCGTGGTTTCGGCTTTGGATGAAGATTTAACGCTGGCGTCATACTCTAATCACGGTTCAACGGTGGATGTTTCTGCACCGGGGACAAAAATAAATTCTGCTAGTAATGTGGGCGATTTAATGCGAGATGACAGCGGAACAAGTATGGCAACGCCTCATGTGACGGCAGTTTTTGCTCTTCTTTTATCAAGTCCAACTTATGCCTCTTACAGCAACTTGCAACTGGAAGAACTTGTGAAAGATTACGCGATTGACCTTGGTGATGAGGGGACTGACAAATATTATGGTGCTGGCTGTGTGAGTGTGGCAGATATCGGCGTTTCAACTGTTGGCGAGGTGGAATTTATTGAAGATAATTCCAATGAGGGATACAGCATTATAACTCTTTCCTATCCTGACGCTACCGATTATAAAATTTATTACACTGTTGATGAGTCATTACCAAACTCATCTTCCACTTTATACACTGACCCAATCGTTGTTTCCAAAACCACAAAAGTGACAGCGATTGCGTATGTTGTCAGCGAAGGTGTTGTTTTGCAAAAAAGTGCCTTGTCGTCAAAAACTTTCTATTTTAACAACGAGGACCTTGATAGTGCGTTCAAAGTTTCTGGAACGCTTCATAGCGGAACTTTGGAAGAATACACTGGCAGTTTAACGAATTTAAAGATAAATTCATATATTAATGGCTATTATATCACATCAATTTCTTCCTTTGCATTCAGTGGAGTGGAACTTGAAAGCATCACTTTGCCAATTTCCTGCACAACAATTTCCAATCATGCGTTCTATGGTCAAGCAAAATTAAAAGAAATCACAGGTTCATATGTTGAAAGTGTTGGCGAATATGCTTTTTCAAACTGCACAGACCTTGAGATTGCAAACTTATCTAGGGTGGAAATTATTTCCGATTATGCCTTTAAAGATTGCACATCGCTTGTTGGTTTTAATGCTGGTTCGTCAATTACGCAAATCGGCGACTATGCTTTTCAAGGATGTTTGAGTTTAAAAGAATTAGATATTCCTGATGTGCAAATTGTTGGAGAAAATGCTTTTGACAATGTGACACTTGACACTCTTACAATGGGCGGAAATGTTAGTTCTTTCGGCAATATGAAAAATTTTCATGCGGGAACAATTTATGCTTATCTCAATTCAAGTTTCGACGATTTATATTATGAATATGCCGACAATGTTGTTGATTTAAGTATGCGTTTTTTGACCACTTTGCCAGATAGAATGGTTATTAAAACCAACAGCGACGCATCATTTACCATAGATTATTATGGTGCATATATATCTTATAATCAATCAAATTTTCCTTTTTTTCAAACTGGCACATATTACACTTTCACCACTAAAGACGGCTCACAGAGTTATGATTTATCAAACCAATTTTCAGAAATAAATGAAAACACCTATCGAGCCACTTTCTCTTTAAGTGGTCTTAAAGCAAATAGTTATGTTTTCAGCATGACTCTTGTTGATGACTATGGCAATACGCTTGTTTCAGAGTCTATGGATGTTTTAGTCATCAATAGTGAGATTGAGGAACACACCTTAAACTTTGTTGCTGGAAGGTATCAAGTTTATATTGATGGGCAACTTGCCACCAATTCTTACACTTTGTTTAATGGAATTGAATATAATGTGGAAGTTGTTGCATATGACGGCTATGAAATCACCTTGGTTTCTGCAAATGGTGAAGAAAAAAGCGAGAACTTTTCCATTTTAGTTAAAGAGGATCTAACTCTTGACATTCAAGTTGAAGAAAAAAAGCAATTTAATGTTTCATTCACATTTGACGAAGGAGCAAATGTGCTTGTGGGTGGTAAGCAGTCAAGTGAAATAGTTATAGACCGCGGAGAAGATGTGGAGTTTACAATCGAATTAGAAGACGGCTTTAAATTAACTTCTGTCACAATTAATGGTAAGGAACAAGATTTAAACACCAATTTCACGCTAACAGACATTATGACAGACTATGTTGTGGAAATTACAACCACAAAAGAAGAATATGAGGTTTTTGTGAATTATGGTAATGGTGGCAAGGTGTCGTCGCTTGGTTCTATGCAAACCGTTTCTTATGGTGACTCGGTTGAACTTGTCATAACGCCAGATGATGGGTATGAGATTTCACGCGTGCTGGTGAATGGCGAAGAAGTGGTGGTTTCTGATAATATTCTCACACTTTCCAACATAACCTCTAATCAAAACGTGGTTGTCGAATTTAAGGCTTTAAATGATGAGGACAATTTAAAAAATTCTGTGCTTATTTGGTTTGGCGTGATTGCAGGAATTTTTGTTGTGCTGGCTGTTTGCTTGATTATTTTGAATGTTTCAAATAAAAAACAAAAGAATTATAAAAATCATGTGTAAAATAGTTTTATTTCTTGCACAAGGTGTGATATAATAAATTTAGGAGGGGAAAATGAGCACTGGCACTATTGTTGCGATTGTGATTGTGGCAGTTGTTGTGCTTTTGGCAATTATTTTGATTGCATGGATTGTTGCAACTTACAACAGTTTCGTGAAAATGAGAAATAATGTCGATGAAGCATATTCCACAATGGATGTCTATATGAAAAAAAGATATGACTTGATTCCAAACCTTGTGGAAACTGTTAAAGGATACGCAACGCACGAAGAAAAAACTTTGGAAGGGGTTATGGCAGCAAGATATTCTTGCATGAACGCTAACACTCCTCAGGAAAAGGCAGAAGCAGAAAATATGCTCACTGGCACATTGAAATCGCTTTTTGCTGTTTCCGAAAACTATCCAAACTTGAAAGCTGACCAAAACTTTATGGATTTGCAACAATCTTTAAAGACTTTGGAAGAGGAAATTGCAACTTCAAGAAAATACTATAACGGCTGTGTTAAAACTTACAATGTTAAAAGAGAAACATTTCCAAGCAACATCATTGCAAAATGGTTCAAGTTTGAAAAACGCGTGCTTTTTGAAATTGCAAACGAAGAAGAAAGAAACGCTCCAAAAGTTCAATTCTAAGAAGATAAGGCTTATGCCTTATTTTTTTTATAAATTATTGTCAAATTGTGTTTTTTGTTAATTTCTTTGACTTATTTTCTATATTTTGTTATCATAATTATGCATAGTGTATGCAAATATTTTTTGTTGAGGTATGATATGAAAGTTGTTGTGGATGCTTTTGGCGGAGATAACGCACCACTTGAAGTTGTGGAAGGTGCGGTGAACGCTGTTAAAGCAAATAAAGATTTGACAGTTATCTTGTGCGGTGATGAAGCGAAAATCAAAGAAATTTTGAATGGCAGAACGGAGAGAATTGAAATTGTTCATGCCAGCGAAGTCATCACAAATGACGATGCACCAACTGTTGCGATTAGGCAGAAAAAAGACTCCTCTCTTGTGCGCGCGTTTGACATTTTGAAGGAAGATGAAAGTGTTATTGGCTTGGTTTCGGCAGGAAGCACAGGGGCGATTTTATCTGGTGCTATTATGAAAATTGGCAGAATTAAGGGAATTTCTCGTCCTGCTCTTGCACCAATTCTTCCAACAAAAAAGGGGAGCGATGTTATAATCATCGACAGCGGAGCGAATGTTGATTGCAAAAGCATCAATCTTCTTCATTTCGCCATTATGGGCAGTGCTTATTACTCTATTGTTGAAAATGTTAAATCGCCAAAAGTGGCACTTTTAAATAATGGTAGCGAGGAGCATAAAGGCAACGAACTTGTGAAAGAAACCTATCCTCTTATGAAAAAACTTCCAATCAATTTTGTGGGAAATTGCGAGGGTAAGGAAGTTATGTCTGGCGATGTGGATGTGATTGTGACGGACGGATTTGCTGGAAATGTGCTTTTAAAGGGCGTGGAAGGCACAGCAAGCGCCATTCTTTCTGTGCTTAAGCAGGAGATTAAATCAAGACCAATGTCGATGATAGGTGCACTTTTTATGAAAAAGACCTTTAAAAATATCAAGAAAAAGTTGGATGCAAATAAGCATGGAGGCGCGCCATTCTTGGGTTGCAAAAAACTTGTGGTTAAAAATCATGGCTCATGTGGCAGAGATAACATCACAGCATCCATTAACCAAGTCATTAAACTTCATGAAAATAATTTGATTTATAAAATTGAAAATATGATAAGCGAAATGACGGAAAAAGTTGAGGCTTCAAATGATTGATGAGAAATTAAAAATTAAATTTAGGGATAGAAAATTAATTAACAGAGCGTTAACCCATCCGTCAAAAAGCAAGGATAACTATCAGCGTTTAGAATTTTTGGGTGACAGCATATTAGATTTTATAGTGGGTGAATATCTGTTTAAAAATTCCAATTTCGATGAAGGAAAATTAACTGTTCTACGCGCTCATTATGTGTCGGAAGAAAATTTGGCAGAGTGTTTCAATAAACTTAACATTGAAGATGAACTTATTTTAGGTAAAAGTTTGCAAAACAAAGTGTCAAAAGCAATCAAAGCGGATGTTATGGAGGCTGTTATTGCGGTTATATATCTTGAAAATGGGCTGGATTTTGTGCGTGATTTTCTTGTTAATGTTTTGGAACTTGACGGATTTAAAAGCGTTGAAAACACCAACTATAAATCGCAACTTCAAGAACTTGTGCAAGCAAATTTTAAATGCACAATGCAATATGTGACTGTTAAAGAGGGCGACATCTTCACTTCACAATTTTATATGGACGAGGACCTTGTGGCAACGGGTTATGGAAATGACAAGATGAGTGCAGAACAAAATTGTGCATATGTTGCCATAAATAAGTTGTTTAGTGATTAAAATTCTTGTATTTTGTTTTTAAATTTTTTCAAAATATGCTAGAATATTGTAAAGGTTTACATCATTAAAGGAAAAAGTTATGTATTTTAAAAAAATTGAAATGATTGGATTTAAGTCGTTTGCAGACAAAACCACCATCGAATTTAATGGCGGTTTTACTGCTATCGTTGGACCTAACGGTTGCGGAAAAAGTAATGTTTCTGATGCTATTCGTTGGGTGCTTGGTGAGCAGAGCGCAAAAAGTTTGCGTGGTGACAATATGCAAGATGTCATCTTCAAAGGCACGGAAAAAAGAAGAAGTTTGTCGTATTGCGAAGTGACACTCACTTTTGATAATACCGACAGATTTTTCAATATCTCATACGATGAACTTTCCATCACAAGAAAGTTGTATCGTTCGGGCGAAAGCGAATATCAAATCAACAAAAACACTTGCAGACTTAAAGATATCATTGACCTTCTTTTCGACAGCGGTATCGGTAAAAACGGCTATTCTGTTATTGGTCAGGGTAAGGTCAGCGAAATTGTGGATGAAAAACCAGAAGAACGCCGTGCTATGTTTGAAGAGGCAGCAGGAATGGCAAAATTTAAAAGCAGAAAGGATGAGGCGGAAAGAAAACTGGCTCGCACAAGAGAGAACTTGGTGCGTATTGATGACATTGTTGCAGAAATTGAACGCCAAATGGGACCTTTAAAAAAGCAAGCGGAGGACGCAAAGAAGTATTTGGAATATAAAGGGCAGTTAAAAGATTTGGAAGTCAACGCCTACGTCTATCAATATGAAAATGCACATAATGTCAAAGCGGAAATCAATCAAAGGCTTGCGGGTTATGCTGAGGAGTTAACTAATCGTCAGCACGATTTGGAAGAAACTTCTAATAAATATGATGAAGAACTTAAAAAAATGTCAGAGTTTGACAAGGAAATATCCGCGCTTAATGAAGAACTTTTGCGTGTGACTGTGGAACTTGAAAAACAAGAGGGCGAGGTTAGAGTTGTTCGCGAAAAGATTAATTATACCCAGCGAGAAAATGACCGCTTGCATCTTGATTTAACCAACGCCAACACAATTTTGGAAAATTGCGAAAGTCAGCGCGAAGTTAAGAGCAAGGAACTTGAAGAACTATCGGACAGGTTGGAAACTTTAAAAAAGACCTATGCGGGACTTTCCAATAAACATCTTGAAATTGTCGATGAAATGACGTTAAGCGAAAATGAAGCAGGGCTTTCTCAACAAAAATTTATTGATACCTTAGGCTCGCTTTCAGATGTTAAAAGCAATGCTTCGCGATATGAGGCGGAAAGAAATATCTTGAAAGAAAACCTTGAAAATTTGCAAAAAAATTTGGTGGAGGCTCAAAAAAAGGTTGATGAATTAAAGAAGTTTAACGAAGAAGCAAAGAAAAATGTGGAAATGCTTTCCGCTAGTTTTAACGACTTGAAAGATAGGTGCGGAGATGTTTCAAGTAAAAATTTCTTAGCAAACAAAAGGATGAAGGAACTGGAAACAGAACATGCCAATCTGTTAACGCAGATAAAGGTGTTTGAAAACAGAAGAAAACTTCTAACCGAAATGCAAGCTGAATTTGAAGGCTATGCCACAAGTGTTAAGCGAATTTTAAAGGAAAGCGAAAGAAATGCTGAAATTTCCAGCAAAATGGTGGGCGTTTTGGCATCGTTAATCAAAGTGCCTGCCAAATTTGAAACCGCGATTGAAGTTGCACTTGGCAATGCTGTTCAAAACATTGTTACCTTTAATGAAAACGGCGCAAAGGACTTAATTGCGTTTTTGAAGAAAAATGAATTTGGCCGAGCCACATTCCTTCCAATCACCTCAATGAAAAGGCGAGATTTAGACGAGCAAAGGGTGAGAGGTGTTGGTGGTGTTTTTGGAATTGCCAGCAAGTTGATTGAATATGATAAGCAAATCGACAATGTTATAAGCAATCTTCTTGGCGCAACCGTCATTGTTGACAACATGGAAACGGCAGTTAACCTTGCAAACGCCAATCGTTTTTCTTTCAAAATTGTCACACTGGACGGCGATGTGGTCAGCACACAAGGTTCGCTCACAGGTGGAAGCAAGAAAAGTCAGGCGGTTAACCTTATCTCTCGTCAACGCGAAATTGAAACACTTGGCAGAGAAATTGAAAGATTGCAAACAGCAGAGAGAGGGGAGATTGCTGAGATTGAAAAACTTAAAAATGAGATATATGAACTTTCAAAATCTGAAACTGAGTTAAATTCGCAAAGAAGCGATTGCGAAATTAGATTAGTTAAGGAGCAGGAGAAGCTTGATTCCAACACTAAAGATTTGGAAGAGGCACTTGACGAAGCAAAGGTCTATGAAATGGAAAAGACCTCTGTGGAAAACAAGATTAAACTCATCGACGGCGAACTTTCAGAAATCAATCTTGTTAAAAATGCTCTCAGTGGAAACAAGGAAGATGCTGACCTTTTAATTAAGCAAAAACAGGAAAAATCTAACGCTTTAAGGCAGGAACGCGATGAGATTGTTAGCAAAATGACAACTATCAAAGTGGAAATTGCCTCTTGCGAAGAAAAGGTTAAAGGTGTTTCGGATGAAATTGACAGGCTTATTTCAGAAATTGATAAGCAAAATGCCAATGTTTCAAACACTAAAAAGGCGATTGCAGATAATGATGCTTTCATCGAGCAAGCAGAGAACATCATCAAGGTGCAAATTGAAAACGCTAAACCTTCAACGGCGAAAGATAACATGAATTCTATTCGCGAGCGTCGTGAGAAGTTGGAAAACGAAAAAGGTGATATGTCGTCAGTTTTGAAAAGATATGATGAACAAAAAACGCAAATTTTGGAGGAGATTTCCAGGCTTAACGACAGGAAATATCGCGAAGAGATGAATCTATCAAAAGTGGACAGCGAACTTGAGGCTATGCAAGAGCGAATTTATGAGGAATACAGCCTCACATATAACACTTGCCTTGAACACAAGAGACCAGATTTCGACATCAAAGAGGCATCCATACAAATTAACAAATTGAAAAAAGATATCTCGGCGCTTGGCTATGTTAATGTGCATGCGATTGAAGATGTTGCAACACTTCTTGATAGATATAATGATATGTCAACTCAGTCTGCGGACCTTAAAAGAGCAGAAGAGGATTTGGTTAAAATCATCAAAGATTTATCTGGCGAAATGTTGACCAAATTTAATGAAGAGTTTGAAAAAATCAATAGTTCCTTTAAGGTTGTTTTCCGCGAATTGTTTGGTGGCGGAAATGCGAGGCTGGAACTTACAGAAAGTGAAGACCCACTTCTTGCAGGTGTGGAAATTATGGTGCAACTTCCAGGAAAGGCGGCAAACAAACTTTCCCTCCTCTCTGGTGGAGAAAAAACACTTACGGCAATTGCGCTGTTGTTTTCAATTTTGCGTTTAAAACCACTTCCATTCTCGCTTCTCGACGAAATTGAGGCAGCGCTTGACGACGCAAACATTGAAAGGTTCGCACAATATCTTAAAAAATTGTCGCAAACCACACAGTTTATTGTCATCACTCACAGAAAGCCAACAATGGAACTTGCTGACAGTTTGTATGGTGTGACAATGGAAGAAAAAGGCGTTTCAAAAATCGTTTCTGTTAAGCTTGCCGATGCAATCAAGCAGGCGGAGCAAGCAAATTAAGGAGAATATATGGGGCTTTTTAAGAAAATTGGTCAGGCACTTAGGAAAACTAAAGAGGCTTTAACAAGAAAAATCGATGAACTTTTAAGTCATGGTGAACTTAATGACGAGTTTTTTGACGATTTAACTGATGTTTTAATATCTTGCGATGTTGGCGTGAAAAGTTCCATGGAAATTGTGGATGAACTTCGTGATGTTTGCCATGCAAAAAAGGTGAGAAACGGCGAGGGAGTTAAAAAGGTTTTAAAGGAAATCTTAAAGCAATACTTTATGGATGCGCCAAAAATTGAAATTGAATATCCTTGCATCATCACAATTGTTGGTGTGAATGGCGTTGGAAAAACAACAACAATTGGAAAGCTTGCAAATTATTTTAAGACTATGAAAAAAGATGTCACTCTTGTTGCGGGCGACACTTTCCGTGCAGCCGCGTCATCGCAATTAAATGAGTGGGCAGAACGAACAAAGACGAGAATAATTAAGCATGCAGAAGGAGCAGATGCGGCGGCTGTTGTTTTTGACGGAATTGCAAGTGCAAAAGCAAAAAAGACGGATGTTTTGATTGTGGACACAGCAGGCAGGCTTCACACAAAAACAAACCTCATGGAAGAACTTAAAAAAATTAATAAAATCATAAATCGAGAATATGCTGAGGCAAATAAATACACTTTTATTGTGCTGGATGCAACAACTGGTCAAAATGCCTTATCTCAAATCAAGGCGTTTGATGAGTTTGTGGATATTGATGGAATTGTGCTAACAAAACTTGACGGCACGGCAAAAGGTGGCGTGATTGTGGCAATCGAAAAAGAATATAAACTCCCAGTTGTTTTTGTTGGCACTGGGGAAGGTGTGAGCGACCTTCAGCCATTTGATGCCGAAGAGTTTGTGGAAGAATTGTTTTAATTTGTTTTAATAATTGATTTATTGGAATTAAAACGCCCATTAAAAATTCAAGAATATATTTAAAATCAACATTTTGTTGTGTTTAATTTGCATACTACACTAGATTTTGTGGTGGTATGCATTTTTTTATCATTTGCTTGGTTATTTTTTTTGTTTAAAGTTCGTAAATTTTATGAGCAAAATTTTTGTCATTTATAATTAATATATGAATATTTAAATATATATTTTTAAAGATTGTCCAGATAAACTTATAAAATTTTTGTCAAAATTCGACAAGATTTCTCATATAAATTTGTCATAGGAGTCTTTATGATTTTTGAAAGTTTTGTTTATTTTTTTAGCCGAATAAGTTTATTTACAAACTACATCAACACTGTGCAAGGTTTTCCTAAACCTTTGACACTGGAAGAAGAAAAACGCGAATTTAAAAAAATGCGAGCGGGAGATAAAAAAGCGCGTGAAAAACTTATCAGCCACAATTTGCGATTGGTGGCTCATGTTGTCAAAAAATACACCAACACACTAGAAGTTGACGATTTATTGTCTGTGGGAACAATTGGACTTATCAAAGCGATTGACACTTTTGATTATGATAAAAAGGTTCAACTTTCAACCTATGCGGCAAGGTGCATAAACAATGAAATCTTGATGCTTATTAGGGCGAACAAAAAGCATAAAAATGTTGTTTCGCTCAACAGTTTAACAAGCAGTAATGAAGAAGATAATGATTTGGAACTTGAAGATGTGCTATCGTCAGATGAAGATGAACTTTTTATTCAAGTTGATAACAATTTAACCATGCAAAAAATTGAAAAAATCATTTCCACTAAACTTGATGAGAGGGAGAGAGAAATTATCATTCTTAGATATGGTTTAAATAATAAGCGTGCTTTGACACAAAAAGAGGTTGCGGATAAACTTGGAATTTCAAGGTCGTATATTTCTCGCATTGAAAACAAAGCACTTGAAGTTATAAAAGAAAATTTTGAAAAAGAGCAAACGATGAAAAAAAATGGAGAAAATGATTAAAATTCATGTTTTTTTTGAAAAATTAAGCCATTTTTTATTAATTTTTGCAAACAAATTAAAATTTTTTAAAAATTTATTTTAAAACGCTTGACAACACTTTTTTATTATATTATAAAATTAAAGTATAAATGATTATTTTGATTTTGAAGAGGTGACGTATGGAAAAATCGCAATTTTATGATTTTGTTAACACTTTGATTGTCCCTCTTTTCACGGGTTCGTTTGTTGCTGGCGAAATTGAATCTTCATCAAGAGATTTGGAAGTTGCGCTTGGAAAAGGAAATTCTGTTTTGTTGAAACCTACCAAACTTGATGAATATAGAATTGTTTTGAAACGAGGTCAGGCGTTTAAGTCTTTTGAAGTTAATCTTATAAGAAATATTCTTGAAGAGATGACAGAACTTTCTTCGCATGGTATTGACAATGCTATATACTTACAAAAACTGCAAAGTGTTGTGATTGAAAAAGCGCTTATTAATTCAATCACTGATGTTGCATCCGACACGATCATTGGAATTATATCTATGCTGGAAAGGTGGTCGGCACGAACTTATGAAGGGGCAAATGTTGCTATGGGCGTGTTTGTGAATTTGGCGACATTGGCGGAAGAAAAGTCAACAGTTTCATATGCTGAAATTATGAATCACGATTTTTATGCAAGACTCACTGACGGAATGTCTTGTTTTGTGGAGTTTGATAGGCGTGGGCTTCTTTTGACTTACACAAATTTAAAAAACACCAAATCTGCGCCAACAATTTCTCCTTACATTTTCGACCGTGTGGCAAGAAGTTGCAATGATAAACGCGTGGGTATTGTGCTTACAGTGAGAGGTGACATTTTAATTTTCTATGCACGCCAACTTATGTTTGCGAAAAGGAACGGCAAGTGGTGTGTTTATTCGCATGACGAAATTATTAGGCTTCTTTACAACAATGTTTCCTATACCGCCAAGCAAATTCGTCGTGCAATTTATAATACAGCGCTCGATTGCTCGTTTGGATACATGGGTGCTTGCATTGTTTATTTAAATAAGGATAAAACACTGGATGCCTTAAAATTTATTGATGTTGCAGATATCATTTCGGAACCACATTTCGAAATGAAAAAGCAGTTGGAACTTGAGGAGGCGTCGAAACTTTATAATTTGCAAACAGCAAAAGCAATTCAAGAAAAGTTTAATTGTAATCATGAAGAATATATGTTTAAAAATAATTGCATTAAATCTAGGTCGATAAGAAAAATTGTTTCAGGTAAAAAACTTTATGAACTTGACAGAAAACTTTTAGAGGATTTGGTTTCGATTGATGGCGCAACAATTGTTGACTTCGACGGCACGATTATTGCAGTTGGTGCGATCATAAAAATTGAGGCTGGAAGTTTGGGTGGCGGTAGACTGGCAGCCACAAAAAGTATGGCAAAATATGGCGTTGGAATTAAGGTTTCGCAAGATGGAATTATGCTTGGATATAGTGCAGATAAGCATGGAAAAGTTAAACAAATCTTTAATGTTGGATAAAATTATCAATTTAAAAAATATATAAGAAAAATAAAAAATTTCAAAATTTAGGCTAAAATTTCATAAAAAACATGAAAAAAATGTGATTTTTTGAATTTTAGCCCTATTTTTTATATATTTACTATTTAAAAATCCGTTTTAAAATAGGGTTGATTTTTATGATGATATGTGATATAATGTGGATGTCAGTCAGACAAATGGTCGCGTGTTATCGACTACCGATGACACGAGGAAAGTCCGAGCATCAAAAGAACAGGGTGCTAGTTAACGGCTAGTGAAGGCGACTTTAAGGATAGTGCAACAGAAATAGACTGCCAAGTTTTCTTGGTGATGGTGGAAAGGTAGGGTAAGAGCCTACCGAAAGTTTGGTGACAAACTTTGCTCTGTAAACCCCACCCGATGCAAGGTTAAGTTTAGGCGACGGCGTTCTTTCCTGCCTAACAAAAATACCGCTTGATTTTGTTGGTGACAGCAAAACTAGATAGATGACCATTTGAAACAGAACTCGGCTTATAGTCTGGCTGATAATTTAAGATGGGAAACCATCTTTTTTTGTTTAAAAATATTTTGTTGGGCAAAAATCATCTTATGAGAAAGGAAGATGTATATAATTTTAAAACCACCATATTAAATCGCGTTAGGTTTCATGCACCGATATGTTTTGACTCTGAGATTGACAGGACAATTCTTTTTAACAATGGTGTAAATTTAAATTATCCTATTTTTGTTTATAGAAATACACTTTCAAAAGAGGTTTTAAAAGCGTTTTATGAGGCAAGTTTAGAGGCTGACTTTAATTTGTTAATACCTTTAACTAATGTTCAAAGTAAGCAGGAAAAGTTTTTGAAAAAAATTAATAATTGTGTGCTTTTTGGTGATAACGCACCTCTTTCTTTTATAACCATGATAAATAAACTCAACATTAATTATCCAGCAAGTTGCAACTATGATTTAACATATAAGGAAAAATTTTTTAAAGTTAATAATGAAATTTTAAACCCTGTTTATAAAGAGTTTTCCTTGCAAAGAGAAGTGGTTGTGGATGGCGTTAAAGTGGAGTATAAGGAATTTCTTTTGAATGGAAATAATATTTATGTCAAACTCAAAAATAACGAAAAAAGAGAGAAAAAATTAAAAATTTCTTTAAATTTTCCGTTAAAAAGGGGATATTTTCTCTTTAAACGATTAAATCGTTGTGTTAAAATTGAAAATTTGCAAAACGGAGAATTGATGTATTTTTCCTTTATTTGTCCTTGTGCGAAAATGAGTTTTTCGGCGGTTGATGGTTTGGAAAATTCTTCTTACTCCACCATTTATTTGGAATTTAACTTGACCATTAAACCTAATGAGAAAAAAAGTTTATTCTTTTTGATGTCGAATAAAAAATTCCCTCTTAAGACAGATAAAGAATTTGATGAGTTGTTTGAGATTGCTTTAAATAAAAGCAAAGAGATTTTTGATTTAAAAGTGAAAACTAAAGATGCTAAATTTGACCAATTTTTTAACAACACTTTACCTAAAAAAATTTGGCTTAATTGGAGTAATTTTTGCGAAGATGAAAGTTTATTAAAAAAGTATGAAACACTTAGGAGGTTGTTTATCAAAGGTAAGGATAAAATTTGCTTTGTGCCATTTAAAGAAATTGGGCTTAAAGAACTTGGAATATTTAATGGCGAGTATTATAAAAAAATTTTAATAAGTTTTGGCGATGAAAGGTATTTGCAAGTTGGAAAGACAAAATTTTTTAATATATCAAATATAAATAAAAAATCACTTTCAAAACGAGATGCGATTTTTCTTTCATTCGCGTGAAAGATACTGGAAATGATTATTCATATATTTAAAAAATAAAAAATGTTAATTTTTGCATGAAAAACGCTTTTTTATTTGAAAAAAATGCGTTTTTTCTTCATTTTTTATAATTTTTTGTTTTTGCTTCAATTTTGCTATTAAAATTTTTTAGAATTAAAAGTTGAAAAACTGCAAAATAAAATAACTTTTTATACCCTTTAAGACTTTAAAATATTTTAATTAATTTGAATAATTTATTGTGTTTTGATTTTTATTTATGATATAATATGCAAGATGGAAAGTAGGCAAAGAATTCCGCTTGCAGAAAGAATGCGAGCAAAATCTCTTGACGAATTTGTTGGACAAGAGCATATCGTGGGCAAAAACAAGATGCTGACACGCGCAATCGCAACAGGTAATGTTGGGAGTATGATTTTTTATGGTCCACCCGGAACAGGCAAAACAACTCTTGCCAACATCATTGCCAAAATGATGGATGCAAACATTGAGAAGTTAAATGCGGTTTCCAGCGGTGTTGCTGATGCTAAAGCCATCATTGAAAGAGCGCGTTCAAATAAAGCGATGTTCAATAAGGATACTTATCTTCTTTTGGATGAGTGCCACAGATGGAATAAGGCACAAAGCGATTGTGTGTTGCAGGCGATTGAAGAGGGAAGTATATATTTCATTGGCTCGACCACAGAAAATCCTTATACCAGCATGACGCGTGCGATTGTTTCAAGATGTTCCATTTTTGAATTTAAAAAGATTAGTGAAAAAGATGTTGTCAAAGTTTTAAAGCGTGCTTTAAGCGATAAGGAAAATGGGCTTGGGCTTATTGATATTGATATGAGTGAAGAGGCAATTAAATATTTGGCTTTTGCCTCTAACGGCGATGTTAGAACGGCACTTAACGCGTTGGAACTTGCGGTTAATTCCACCAAAATGGGAAAGGACAAGCGTTTGCATATTTCAAAAGAGGATATTTCTGAATGCTTGAACAGACGACCTTTATCTATTGATGAAAGTGGCTATTATGACTACCTTTCCGCATTTTGCAAAAGTTTGAGAGGTTCTGACACGGAGGCTGCGCTATACTATAGTCAGCGTTTAATTCAAGCAGGAGTTGACCCATTGATTATTGCAAGGCGTATGATTGCGCACGCATCTGAAGATATTGGAATGGCGGACTCAAACGCACTTTTAATGGCGTGCTGTGCCATGTTTGCAGTGGAAAAAATTGGACCGCCTGAGTGTTATTTGAATTTGTCGCACGCAATAATCTATTTATGTGAGGCCGAAAAATCGAACAGTGTTTACATGGCGATGAGTATGGCAGAAGAGGATGCCAAAAACGCAAGAGAGGACCAAGTGCCAAACCATTTGAAAAATCATCCAAGCACTAATGATGATGGTCATGGAAAATATAAATATCCACATAACTACGGCGGGTATGTCGCTCAGCAATATCTGCCTGACAGTTTGAAAGATAGGGTTTATTATAAGCCAAGCGCAAACGGAAAAGAGAAAAATTTGATAAGAAAGAAATTTAGTAAAAATATTTCTAAAAAGGGAGAGAATTAAATGTTTGGACGAAGAGCAGACGGAAAGAGAGTTAAAGATTTGATGATTATTGAAAAGGCTTTGCCTTACTTCATGCCGATGAGAATTGATGGCGTGAATTTGTATAAGCAACAGGTGAAATGCAAAACCATTGACGATTTCATCTTAAAAGAAAGGCAGGAAACTGGTGTGCATTTCACTTACACCGAAATTTTGATTGCAGCGTGCGTTAGGATGCTTTATGAAAGACCTAAGGCAAACAGGTTTATTATGAATTGTCAAATTTACCAAAGAAATGAAATCACAGTTTCTATGAGTATTAAACCAAAACTTATTGATGATTGCGATGAGGTGACACTTAAGTTTCACTTCACAGGAAGAGAAAATATTTATGAAGTTAAAAAGATTGTGGATGATGAAATAAAAAGAAATGTGCAGTCGGCGAATGAAGCGCAAGAAACCACAAAAGCAGCGAAATTTCTTGGAAAACTTCCTTATTGGATGTTTAAGGTTGCCATGAAGTTTATAAGGTTTGCTGATAGGTATGGTCTTCTTCCAAAATCGCTTATTGATGTCAGCCCATTCCACACAAGCATCTTTATAACCGATCTGAAAAGTATTAAACTTGATAAAGTTTATCATCATTTATATAACTTTGGAACGACCACAATTTTCGGAGCGCTTGGAAAGGTAAAGTATGTGCCAGTCAGCGATAGAAATGGCGATATTCACACTGAAAAAGTGGTGGATATTGGTTTGACTTTGGATGAAAGAGTGGCTGATGGGTTGTATTATGCAAATTGCGTTAAACTTTTGCTTAAATATCTTGAAAACCCAGAATGCTTGAAGCAAAGTTTGAGTGAAGCAGAAGTTATTGATAAAGCGAAGAAAAAGCAAGAGAAAAAAGAAAAACGCTTAGCCAAGAAAAAGGCGAAGCAAGAAAAGAAAGATAAAATTGTGAAAATAAATGAAGTTGCTTAATTTTGTGCGAGAATTTTCTCGCATTTTTTATTTAAAGAGATTTAGAATAACAAATTACAAGTTTAAATTTTAGAAAATTTGTAAATCAATAAAAAAATGTTTTTATTTCGCGAATATAAGTAAATATTGTCGAAAAAGTTGTTAATGAAGTCATTTTGACAGCAATTTGACGGCAGAAATAAATCTAATTGTAAAATATTGTAAAATAGCAGAAAATTAGTTGGCATAAAATTTGACTATGTCAATTTTATTTCATTATAATTTCTCATGTTTTGCAAAGGAGTATATTATGAAAGAAAATTGTTGGACAAAAACATTGCTTGGAACTTACAGGTATTTGGAAAATATTGCGGGTGCCATTGACAAGATGGTTATGAAAACTGCACTTAATTCTTATCACTTCTGTCGCGGGGAAAGCAATAATGTTTATAATATTTCTAATAAAATTATTGACCTTGCGGATAGAAAAATCACCTTGATTAACCTTAAAGTGATCATAGATAAAGTGCTTATGGAAATTCCTGAAAGCGATGCAAAACTTTTGATTGAAAGGTATGTTGAAAATGTCAAATGTCGCGTTATGGCAGAAAATTCAAAAGTAAGCATTAGAACACTTTTTAGAAAATTAACTTGTGCGGAAAACAATTTCACAAAGAAACTTGTTGCCAATGGCTATACAGATGCGAGGTTAAGCGAACTTCTTAAAAAAGAAAAGTGGATTTTAAATTTTTATGACCAAGTGGCAAATAAGGGTGAAGAAAATTTAAATATGCAAAAAGACCTTGCTTATCAAACTAAAATTTTTGGTCTTGTTTAATTTAAATCGCTGTCATCAAACTCAAAATAGTCACCATGCTGGATTTTTCTTATTGCTTTTTTCTCTGTTTTCCTTTTTTGTTTTGTTGGTTTTTTCACAAGGAAAAAGAGGATGAAAATGCTGGGAATGGTTATTGCTATTATTAAAAGCACTTTTGTGCCAGTGGATAGGTTGGAAAATGAGGTTGAAGAGCCTTCTAGTGCCTCCTCGCTTACTTCTTCAAAAGTTTCGTTGTTGATTGTTGTTTCGGGAGGGGTGGATACCACTTCAGAATAGATATAGCCTCTGACTATCTCACCATTAAGGTTGGTGCTGGCGTAATACCATGTGTTTCCGCGACTTGAAACTTCTTCACCTTCCATTTCGCCATAGAAATTGAAAACTGTGTCCTCTTCAACATCGGCAAGGCTTGTGCTTGACGAGTTTGGATTTTCATATAGCGAATATGCCACATAGTTTGTGAAAGTGGAGTTTAAGTAAGGTGAGTTTGGAGTGCCTCGCATTAAAGTGACATCTTCTTTTTTAACAAAGCCGATTAAATCTTTGTAGGTCACTTGATAAAATTCTCCCTCCACCGATATCACACTGACGAAATAGGAATAAGGCAGTTTGAAAAGTCCGCTTGCCGAACTTAAAGAGGAGTAAAAATACGCATCGCTATCTTTTACTTTTCCATATATATTATCTTCCGCACTTGCAAAATTTATCTCTACAAAGGGAAGAAAAAGAAGGGTGAATAAAATTAAAAATATTTTTTTCATAGTTTAATTTTAAATCTCATTAAAGGAATTTACGGAAGAGAAATATGTCTATATTTTTATTTTAGTAGATTTTTTTGTAAAAAGGAGGAAGGTTGGATAATTTAGTTTTAAATATCTTAAAAATTGAAGAAGAAATCAAAAATCGCAAAAAATTGCCATATTTTCGCTATAATAAAGGAAAAAAAGTGCATAAAAAGCAAATTTTGTTTCATAAATGTCAAAAACG
The DNA here is from genome assembly GCA_944364445.1 of uncultured Clostridia bacterium. Lineage (GTDB taxonomy): Bacteria > Bacillota > Clostridia > Christensenellales > UBA1242 > Caccovivens. Next base: position 41,573 of record CALVWC010000003.1, read on the forward strand.
AAACCGCTGGGTGTTTGGAGGAAACCGCTCTGGTAAAACCGAATGCGGAGCAATGGAAGTGGTGTTTTTGGCTCTTGGCACTCATCCATATAAAAAGAATAAGCAAACGGAGGGTTGGGTGGTTTCGCTTTCAAGGCAAGTTCAACGCGACGTTGCACAAAGAAAAATTTTGGAATATCTTCCGCCATATTCCATTGAAAAAGTTGTTATGTTGTCTGGCGGGCAAGGAAGTGCAGAAAGCGGAATTATTGATTTTATTTTGGTGAAGAACGAACTTGGCTCAATAAGCAAAATTGGCTTTAAATCGTGCGACCAAGGACGAGAGAAATTTCAGGGTGCAAGTTTAGATTATGTTTGGTTCGACGAAGAACCGCCTTATGACATATACCTTGAATGTCGTATGCGAGTTTTAGATAGGTGTGGGGAAATTTTTGGCACGATGACGCCGTTAAAAGGGCTTACTTGGGTTTATAACACAATTTATTTAAATGAGCATGATGACGAGGAAGTCTGGTATGAGCAAATAGAGTGGGCGGATAACCCATTTTTATCGCAAGACGAAGTTGACAGCATGACAAAGAGTATGTCAAGTGAAGAACTTGAAGCAAGGCGATATGGGAAATTTATTGCAACAAGCGGGCTTGTCTATTCCGAGTTTGACGAAAATGTGCATGTGATTGAACCCTTTGACATTCCAAGTGAGTGGCAGGATAATATCTCCATTGACCCCGGACTTCACAATCCACTTTCCGCTCATTTTTACGCGGTCGATTTTGATGATAATGTTTATGTGGTGGCTGAACATTTTGAGGCGGAAAAGGATGTTTCCTATCATGCAAACAAAATTAAAGAAATTGCAGACAGGCTAAATTGGAAAAGAACCTCCTCTGGCAAACTTTCTGCGCTCATTGACCCTGCTGCCAGTCAGCGAACGCTTTCCAGTGAAAAAACTGTGGTCGAGCTTTTTAATGAAAATGGAATTTTGGTTAACACAAAAGTGAATAAGGATATGTTTTCAGGTATTGCAACCGTTAAATCTTACTTAAAATCGGCAGACGGCAGGGTTAAACTTTATATTTTTAAAAATTGCGTCAATTTGATTCGAGAATTTAAGTCGTATTGGTGGGGTGATGGGGATAATCCAGTGAAGAAGGACGACCACGCTCTTGATGAACTTCGATATTATCTTATGACAAAACCAAGAAACACTTATAAACCGAAAAAGTCAGAAATACAAAAGGATAAGGAGCGATTAGCAAGAAAATTGAGATTTTTAAAGTAATATTTTATTTTTTTAAATAATTTATAAATCTATTTGGAAAAATAAAGGTAAGTGTGGTAAAACTATATAGAGAGGGAAAAATGAAAAAATCTATATCCATTTTTATCAGTTTACTTCTTTGCCTTCCACTTCTTTTATGTGGTGCTTTTTTTGTGTTTAACATTAACTTTGCTAAAGCAGAGGAAGTAGAGGGGAGAGTTATTTATTTAACTAGTGACAATTTTTTACAAGTAATAAATGAATATATTAGAGTACCTGAGACTAATCCGATCTCTACTTACATTTTGCAAGAAGATATTGATGTCTCTAATGCGAAAAAAGATTTATATGATGATATAGAAGGTTTGTTTGGAACGGCAAGTCTCCCTTTTGCTGGAACATTTGATGGTAATGGTCACACAATTTCCAATTTGCATGTGAATTTGACGGGTGACTCTTATGCAAATTCTTCCACCATATATGCAGGGCTTTTTGGGTATACAGATGGTGCAACAATCAAAAACTTACATATTTCAGGCACATACAATGTGGAAGTGCTTGAGTCAGACGAACTTGTGATAGGCGGGCTTGTTGGACAGGCTAATAACACCACAATCGAAAATTGCTACATAACTTCTTCCATGTTTGTTGATGTTATTAAAGGATTTAATGAGGATAATGAGGCGGTTGCTGGTAATTTTAATATGTTGACATATGGTGGATTGGTTGGAGAAATGAAATATTCTACTTTAAAAAACTCAATTGTGCGTCCAACAAGTGCAGCTAATTTTCAGCTTTCGAATGTCTATCGAACAACTTCCGTTATTGGCGGTGTTGTTGGTAATCTTAATTCTTCAAGCGTTCGTTTTGTGCTTGGCGCTCAAAGTTTGAATGTCAATATTGATGAAAATTATAATGGAAGCACATATATTGGCGGAATTGCTGGATATATAAGCCAAGGCGAAGCACAAATCATCAACTCAATTTATGACGGCGTTATAACGGTGGAGGACGGAAGCGGAAATGCTTCGATCGGTTATGTGGGAGGTTATATTTCCTCGCCAGCACCAAGAGCCTATAACTTAAGTTATGATTATTATTATCGACCTCAAAACAGCACCTATACCGCGTTTGGCGATTATGGAAACTATGCGTTAAGAGATAATGAAGCATATATTATTTCTCAAAGCGTAAGAGCAAATTCCTCCAACTATTTTGAAAGCAAAGAATGGAATGACCTTTATGGCGATTGGGACTTTACAGACGATTTCATAATCAGGAACAACGTTATTTATCTTCAAGCATTTGAAGACAATTTCACTCTTCGCACTGAAGTTGACGAGTTTATTTCCATAACAAAAGAAATTGAAAGTGGTCTTAGATATGGCGACACGGCTTCTTTTAGTTTTAAATTTTCTAACATCGAGGCTGGAGTTTCTGATGAAACATTTTCAAATTATTATGAACTGACAAACATCACGCTTGACAAGCAAGACGGCAGTCAAACGGTGGTGACCTTTTTTAAGCAGGAAAATGATAATGATGAAACACATCTCGAGCCAAGAGTTAAAAGCGAATTTCCAAACATAACCGCAGAATATAACGAGGAAACTGAAGAATATACCATAACAATAAACGGCATAACTATGAATTATGCTGGCACCTACTCGGTGAATATTGAACCAGTTCGTTTCACAGGCAATTTTGAGTATCGCCTGTTTGATGAAGAGGGGCAACTTGATAATGAAAGTGATGAAATGAAAACAGAATGTTATGTGTATTACACCAATGGCGAAAATAGGAATGACCCAACCATTCAAATCAAAGATATGGTTTATGGAAATCGTTATTCCATTTCCACATCCGCTCGAACAAACTCTCTATATTCATTCACTGGTTGGTGTATTGTGCAATATGATGACGAAGGAAATGAGATTTCCTCCGAGGAAATTACAGGGGCAACAAACAGAGATTTATCTTTCACCTTTGGTCAAGGCGTTTTCACAGATAATTTCACAGTTTATGCAAGATATGACTATAATGCTTGCAATTTTAACTTCATTTTGGGCGACGGAATTGAGCAGATTGTGCTTTCAAATCGCAGTGAGCCTATCACCACCACCGACACAACTGTTCCACTTTTAAAACAATTAACAAGCATAACCATGGATGTTTATGTTAAAGCAAATGCTAGTTTTGATGTTCAAAGATTTATGGATAGTGTGAACACCTTTGATTTGGAAAATCCAGAGGCGGGTTTTTGCGTACTTGTGGATAATTATCCAATTACTTTGGAAGACGGCACCACACAATATCAATTTACTTTAAACCTGAACAATTTAAGCACCGATAATGAAGATAGTTTTACATTAACTTTCAACACCGAGGAGGTTCACATAACAAATTGGACGCTTGTTTGGACTCTCGTCGGCTCAATCGGTGGAGGACTTCTTCTTATCGGCGGAATAATTTTAATTGTTTTCTTGGTTAAACGCCGTGGCGGAAGAGGTGGCGGTGGCTCACTCAAAAAATCCTCCTATAAAAATATGTATTATTAATAAAAATTATTTTGAAGTATAACAATGGGATGATGTTTCGGCATTATCCTTTTTTTGTGTTGTGAAGGGTATAATTTGGAAAAAATTTGGCGAATTTTTGGTAAAACCGAAAAAAAGTTGAAAAAAGATAAATTTTTTTTGAAAAACTGTTGACAAAGGTGAAGAGGATATAGTAAAATAAGAGTGCTGACAAACATTAGGGTCAGCTGAACAATGACAATTAAATAGTTGAATTTAAACAACTTTTACGCAAGTAAAAAGTCAATGTAAGTTATCGAGCAAGGATTAAACGCACTAGTGTAGGTGCAAAATAAATTAACTCAAACAAACTTAAAATATTTTTTAACGTTAGAGTTTGATCCTGGCTCAGGACGAACGCTGGCGGCGTGCTTAAAACATGCAAGTCGAACGAATAAATTGTTAGCACAAAGATGTCTAGAGAAAATTCCATTACACACATAAAACAATTTTTAATTTTGCGAGGGGAAGGGCTTAGCCCGGCGAGCACAAATTAAAAATCACACACGTGGAAGAGGATTGGGAAGAGAAACCGACGAAGTAGCGGTTAGGATATGAAAATATCCGTGTCCGCCTAAAGCGAAGTTGGTGTCTGTCCCAGATAGGCGTTTTTGTGCTGACAATTTGTTAGTGGCGGACGGGTGAGTAACGCGTGAACAATCTGGCTAACACAGGGGG
>CALVWC010000004.1 GCA_944364445.1 uncultured Clostridia bacterium
GAAATCACAAGCGATTTTGTAAGCGAAGAGATGCAAGAGTATAGCACACAAATTGAGGAACTTCTAAACTCAAAAGTTTCCGACGACACAATAAGCCCAAACCTTGCAAACGCCATTAAAAATCTCTTTGGAATTGGAGCGCAAAGTGGAATTTAAACACACACCAATAATGCTTAATGAAGTAATCAGCGGGCTTAACATAAAAGAAGACGGCATTTATGTGGATTGCACAGTTGGCGGTGGCGGACATAGTTATGAAATCGCGCGTCGGCTTAAAACTGGCAAACTTTATGCGTTCGACCGAGATGAAGAGGCGATAGTTGCCAGTAAAAATAGGCTTAAAGAGTTTAAGTGTGTGGAATATTTCAAAGCCAACTTTAAAGACGCGCCTGAAATTTTGAAAGAGCATGGTGTGGAAAAAGTGGACGGCGTTTTAATTGATCTTGGCGTTAGTTCTCATCAAATCGACGACGAAAATAGAGGGTTCAGTTTTCTTCACAACGGCAAACTTGATATGCGCATGGGGCAAGATGAGGATGTTCTCACCGCTTACGATGTTGTCAACACCTATTCTGAGGAAAAACTTAAAGAGATTTTCTATAAATATGGTGAGGAAGAGTTTTCCAAAGTCATCGCTCGAAACATTGTGAAAGCGAGAAAGGAAAAGAAAATTGAAACCACCTTTGAACTACGCGACATCATTGAGGAAAGTTTACCTAAAAAAGTGGTATACAGTCGTGGCGGTGCTTCCAAAAAAGTGTTTCAGGCAATAAGAATTGAAGTGAACAAAGAGTTAACGGGTTTAGACAAAGTTTTAAATGATTTTATTGATATGCTTTCCCCTTTGGGCAGGTTTGCAGTTTTAACTTTCCACAGCCTTGAGGATAGAATTGTTAAAGAAGTGTTTAAAAGAGAAAGTACCGATTGTCTTTGTCCGCCCAAAACTCCAATTTGCATCTGTCACCACAAAGCAAAAATCAAACTTGTCAATCGAAAGCCAATCATGGCTAGCGAAGAGGAAAGAAAGGAAAACTCCAGAAGCACAAGTGCTAAACTTAGAATTGTCGAAAGGATATAGCATATTTTTGTTAGGAGGATAATAAGTTATTATGGACAGACTTATCTTAGAAGCAAAAACTAAAGAAGCAAAAACCGAAGCTAAAGAAGCAAGCGTGGAAACAAAAGTGGAAGTTAAACAAGAGGTAAAGAAAGAAATCACGCTGGAAGAAAAAGTTATTTCAAAGCAAGAACAAAAGGAACAAGAAATAACAGAAGAAGAGAAAGAAGAAGTTGAAGAGGTAATTTACAACGGCTATCTTTCCAACTTTGAAAATTTAACTTTGTCTGATGTGAAATCACAAGAAACTGTTGACGAGGTGGCAGAAGAAGTCCAAAACGAAGAAATTGAAGATGAACAAAAAGTTTCTCCTCCACAGGTCAAAGAAGAAAAGACTGTCAAAAAACTTATCATTGAAAAACCCAACTATGATTTCATTGCTAAATCTAACAAAAAAGAGAAGAAAAAAGGAAAACTCAAAACCATTTTGCTTGCTTGTGCGCTTGCCATATGTTCAGTTCTTTGCGTTTCAGGTGCTGTGATGTGCGACCAGTTAAACAATAACTATCTTGAACTTCAAGACACTTACGACCTTAATCTTCGCACATATTTAAGCAACATAAACAAACTCAACATCACAAACCAAGGTCTAGAATTTTTGGAAACTTATCCAGAAGAACTCAACGCTCCTTCCGACATTGGCAAAACTTCAAATTGGTTTGACCGTTTGGCAAACTTCATAGCGGGGTTGTTTGGAGGTTAAAATTGCAAAAGCCTTACACCTTACACTCACTGCAAAAGAGGATATTAGCAATTTCACTTACGCTTATTATCCTTGCGTGTGCGTTAGGGATAAGGCTTTTTATTGTGCAAATAATTAACGGGAAAGACCTTCAAATTCGAGCCACTGACCAATGGACGCGTGATTTACCGCTTGTTGCTCCGCGAGGAACAATATATGACTCCACTGGCGACACGCTTGCCGTTTCTTACACCACATATAATGTGTATGTGCGAGGGCGAGAGGTTAAAAACGCTGAAGATACTGCAAAGAAACTGTCTGACCTATTAGATTTAAACTACGAAAGCACGCTAAAAAAAGTTTCCAACAAAAATATTTCCGAAAGTTTGCTTAAAATGCAGGTGGAAAGTGAACTTGCCGAACAAATTTACGCACTTTCGCTTGACGGAGTTTTTCTTTCCGAAAATGTGGGAAGATATTATGTTTATGGCGACCTCTTGACACAACTTATGGGCTATACAAGCATTGACAACACAGGGCAATCTGGTGTGGAGGCATATTTTAATGACTATCTAACTGGCGTTGACGGCTATAGTTATGTGCAAAGCGACTTGCAGGGTAAAGAAATCGGTGGAAATTTAAGATACTATGTTCAAGGCGTGGCTGGCGATGATTTAACACTCACAATCAACAGCAAAATTCAAATCATACTGGAAAAAGTCTTACAGCAAGCATATGTTGAACAGCAGGCAAAATCGGTTTCTGGCATTGTTATGGAAGCGAAAACTGGAAAAATTCTTGCCATTTCCTCAAAGCCTAGTTTTGACCTTAACGATGTGCCAAGAGATGATTTAACAACGCTCTTCCAAAACTCACGCTTAACTTCTGTCACCGACACCTATGAACCGGGTTCCACTTTTAAAATTTTGACGGTTGCCGCAGCACTTGAGGAGGGGTTAACAAGTTTGGATGACACTTTCTATTGCCCGGGATATCGCATCATTGACGGACAAAAAATAAAATGCTGGAAAACTATTGGGCATGGCAATCAAACACTTGCAGAGGCCTTTTCCAATTCTTGCAACTGTTGTTTTATGGATTTGGCTCTTCGCCTTGGTGTTGACAAGTTTTATGAATATGCTGAAAAGTTTGGACTTGGTGAAAAAACTGGCATAACGATATCAGGCGAAAGCAGTGGAATTTTAATGAAGAAAGAAAATGTTAAAACGGTGGACCTTGCACGCATGGGCTTTGGTCATGCCATTGCAGTCACACCAATTCAACTTTTGTCCATTGTTTCGGCAATCACAAACGGAGGAATGTATAACACACCAACCATAGTTGAAAAAGCGGTGGATGTTCATGGCAACACAACCTATCTTCCAACAACTGAAACCAAACAGATTATTTCTTCAAAAACAAGTGACATAATCAATACCTTTTTAAAAAACACCACAAACAAAACTGGCGACTACACTTTTGTTGAAGGCTATAATATCGGAGGCAAGACAGGAACAGCGCAAAAGTATAATGAAAGCGGAGGGATAGCACAGGGGAAATATATCTCAAGTTTTATTGGCACATATCCAGCAGATAGCCCAGAATATATTTTTATGATTATGGTTGACGAGCCAAGTGCGGGTGCTTATTATGGCTCGATTGTTGCTCAGCCTTATGGTAAAATTTTCTTTGAAGAGCTTTTTGCCTATCTCGGCACCAAAAAAGATGACCCAGAAAGTGCGAGGGTGGAAGTTGTTATGCCAAATGTGGAAGGAATGAGTTTGGCAAACGCACTTGCCACACTTAAAACGCTGAATTTATATTGTGAAGTGGAGGGTGAGGGCGGAACTGTCACCAAGCAACTTCCTCCAGCTGGAACAATTTGCTACGAGGGGGAAACAATTTTAATTTCCACCTCATAAAACTTGCACAAAACAAAGTTTTGATGTATAATGTTTCCATGTGGATATATATCGTTATAGGTGCAGGTGTTTTGTTTTTCCTTATCCTTTGCTTGTGCTTGGCAGTGGCAAATTTTTCGTTTGACAATTTTCGCGATAAGCAAGAGGAAGCCAGAAGATTTGGCGTTCAAGGGCTGACGATTTACGATTTTGTGGAAAATGTCAACGAACAGCATTTGGGAAATTCCTTAAAAATAGCACGATGTGCAGAATTTCAAGACCACTTTTCTGTGGGTGTCATCGCTCTTTCCGAAAAAACACTTTCATCCAATAGTCTTGCATCCTTTTCCATTGTTGCACATGAACTTGGTCACGCACTTCAATATCGCGACGGCAAACTTTCAAAGCATTGGAAGAATAAGCACAAAAAAAGAATTTTGGGAAGGTTTTTTCTTCCGCTCATGCTTGTTGGCTTGGTGTTTGCCGTTTTAAATTTGTTTGGAATTTTAAACGAAATTTTCCTATATGTCGGCTTGGGGCTTTTGGGTCTTGCACTTCTCATCTTTTTAATTGCCATATATTCCAAATATTTGGAAATAAAAGTGGAAAAGGAGGCTTCGAAAAACGGGATAAAACTTCTTACCGAATATTTTCCACAAAAAGAACTCAAAATTTGTGAAGAGTTTTTAAATTCAGCGCGTCTGACCTATTGGGGAGATTTGTTCCGCACCATGCTCGGCTGGACAATGCTAACAAGAAAATCTAAAATGTTTGATTAGGAGGGAATATGAGAGAATTTATTGACGCTTTCGACAATCTGCCACTTGTTGCCAAAATCATTTTGGCATTGCCGGGCTTGGATATCGTTTGGGCGGTTTATCGACTTTGCCGTTCCATCGAAAAAAATAATGCGGTTGGAATTGTGCTGGGTGTTTTGATGATTATAGTCTGCCCAGTTATCATGTGGATTGTTGATTTAATCACAATAATTGTCTATAACAAAGTGCTTTGGATTGACTAAAAAACTATGGCGACTTGCCATAGTTTTTTAAATTATTTTGATTTACCATTATTAGTTTTATGATTTTCAGCAAATAACGCTTGAACAAATTTAACGGGGGCTTTTTCTTTCTCTTTATCAACAGGAAGAGTGTTAACCACTGTGGAAAAATCATGATTGATGCCAACTTCATATTTGCCAACAATGTCGTTGTAATGATAGTTAATCTGCCCATTCTTATCGATTACAACAGACTGATTTCTAACCAACTTTTTACCTTGTTGATTGGAAAGAAGAAGATAGGTTTTTAAAACCAATTTATATTGATTTTCCGTGCGTTTAACGCTTGCTTGGTAAAGGTAATTTTGAGAATTTCTGTGAAACTCATCAAAAAATATGCCATCTTTATAACCATTTGCTTTTAAAATATCATTAACATCCTTAACAAAATTTTTAAAATAGTGATTTTCTCTTCTTTTGGGTTCGCCCACAACAACACGCTTTAAGTTTTCAATGACTGCTTCGGTTTTAATATTTTTGATTTCCAAAACTCTTTGTTTTTTCATTTTTCACCTCAATATACATATTATAAATCAAAACAATTTTAATTTCAATAGGTATAAGAATAATTTTCTAAAAAATATATCACTTTTTGTTGAAATACAAAATTATCTTATTCATTTTGATATTAGCATAAACTATAACAAAAAATGAAGTTTTTCCATTTTAAATCGAAAAACTCCGTAATTTCACAAACTTTTTCGGTTTTAGCCGTAAAAACTCTTGATTTTTTTTATTAATTTTGGTAATATATACACATAAAGGAGGTCAATATGATTTTAAGACCAGATTATTTAGAAAAGTTAAAGCCTTTTATTGATGTGAAAGTTGTGAAAATACTTGCAGGAATTCGACGCTGTGGAAAATCAACAATCTTGGAAATGCTAAAAACAGAACTTTCGTCAAGGGGTGTTGATGATAGTCATATAATCACTAAGAATTATTCTAATATTGAATATGAAGAAAATTTTAACGCAAAAAGGATGTATGATGAACTTAAAGGGTATATTGTTGACGAAAAAAAATACTACTTCTTACTTGACGAGCTTCAAGAGGTAAGTGGTTGGGAAAGAGTTATAAATTCTTTATTAGAAGAGTTTAACGTCGATCTTTATGTGACGGGTTCTAACTCAAAGCTTATGAGCAGTGAAATTTCCACTTATCTTACTGGAAGACATATAACAATTCCAGTATACACGCTTTCTTTCAAAGAATATTTATCATTTAAAAATGATAATAAGTCAATAAAGGATTGTTTACAAGACTATATTCGATTTGGTGGCTTCCCGCTTGTTGCTATTTCCAATCTTGATGAAAAATCCTCATATCAAATTGTCGAAGATATATATAATTCCGTGGTCGTTAATGATATAACAAAAAGGCACAACATTCAAAACACAGACTTATTCAATCGTGTTGTGAGGTTTGTTGTGGAAAATCTTGGAAAAACTTTTTCTGCAAATTCGATAGTAAAATTTTTAAAATCAGAAAACCGCACGATTTCGGTTGAAACAATTTATAACTATCTTGATTGGTTGGAAAAGGCATTTGTCATATATCGTTGTAAGCGATATGATCTACAAGGGAAAAACATATTAAAAACACAAGAAAAATTCTATATTGCCGACCAATCAATAAAGTATGCACTTTTTGGCTTCAATCCAACTTCAATTGCTTCTATGATGGAAAATTTAGTGTTTTTTGAATTAAAAAGAAGAGGCTATGAGGTATATATAGGAAAGAATGGCGACAAAGAAATTGACTTTGTGGCTGTTAAGAGAGATGAAAAGCAATACCTTCAAGTTTGTCGTGAATTGCCAAAAGAGTCTGATCGCGAAATTGCAAACTTAATGGCGATAAAAGATAACTATCCAAAAATTGTAATTACACTAGACAATTATGCAAGTGGAAATGTTAATGGAATAAAAATTGTTCATCTTGCTGACTTTCTTTTAAATAAATAAAAGACTTGCCGAACGGCAAGTTTTTAAAATTTAATATAGTTTTCTTATCCAACAAATTCGTAAAGGTAATAAACCATAGAGTTATCTTCATATGCGACTGCAAGAAGATAGATGTATCCGCCCTCTAAGTGACCAATTTGCCCCGGTGTAATGTTAGAATTATCTAAAATAACACCATAATCTGTTGTTTCATAAGTTGAAGTGAGTGGCTTTCCGTCTGGGTCATAGGTATAAGTGCCGTCTTCATTGAAGAGATACACTTTTGTGCTATCTGATGCAGTTAAATCGGAATATGTTCTATGCCCGTCAGTGTCGACATCCAATCTTTCCACAGCGATATATCTTCCCGGTTTAATTGTTGTGGCGCTTGCCTCTTCGTTATAGGTGTAAACATAATAAACATTAAGCACGCTGTCTGATTGCACAAGAAGTTCAATGTCGTTTCCGTCAATCGTTCCAGTCCAAGTGGTGTTTGTTGGTGAAGAAGGAAACTTAAGATTAATTGTTATCTCATCTCCTTCAATTTCGTAGGTGCAGTTAACTCGTCCTTCGTTTGTTGATACAATTCCAGTATCTGCTCCATTTTTAAGAGTGATAGAAAAGTGGCTGTCGGAAATATCATCAGTTTCTCTTGCTCCAGTTGCGATGGTTTCAGTGACAATGGTGTTAGCAAGATAGGTGGAAACTAAATTTTCCTTATTATCATCGCCAGGATTTTGAGGGTTAAACCCATCACAAGCAGTTAAAATAAAAGCAAAAGGAATTAATAATAAAACAGCAAGTAAACCCAACAAGCCATATTTTTTCTTTGATTTTTCCATTTTTTCCTCCTTAGAAATTAAATTCATTTTAAGCTTATCAAAATCCCCCCCCCACTTGTCAAGCAATTTGTAAAATTTCCTAAAAACTTTTTCAAAAATATTTGTTTGCTAGTTTTTGTAAGCAATAATAAAAGATTTTCATAATTTCCTTGACAAAATTCTTTCATATAATATATAATGAAAACGCAAAGACGGAATTGGCAACTCCCGAGCAAACGCTGGTCGGCGTAAAGACAAAAAAAGGCAAACAATGTTTGCGAAATAGGGTGGAACAGCGGTAAAAAGTCGCCCCTATGCGAGTGTGGCATAGGCTTTTTTTATTTTAAAGGAGAGATTATGGAAAAAAAGTTAACAATGGATAAACTTGTCAACCTTTGCAAAGCAAGAGGCTTTGTTTTTCAAGGTAGTGAAATTTATGGTGGGTTTGCTAACACTTGGGATTTTGGACCAGTGGGTGTGGAACTTAAAAACAACATCAAGCGTGCTTGGTGGAAAAAATTTGTGCAGGAAGACCCTTCAACTTATGGTGTGGACGCTGCCATTTTGATGAACCCACGCGTTTGGGAGGCAAGTGGTCACGTTCAAAGTTTTGGTGATCCAAAAATGGATTGCAAAAACTGCAAAACTCGTCATCGTGCCGACACTATTATTGAAAACTTCACAAAGGGGAAAGTTTCGGCGGAAGGCATGAGCAATGAAGAGATGGAAAAATTCATCGAGGAGCATGATATCAAATGCCCAAACTGTGGAAAGCGCGATTGGACGCCAATTCGAAAATTTAATCCAATGTTCACAACTTCAAGAAATATGGTGGGCGATGAAAAGGATGTTGTTTATCTTCGTCCAGAAACTTGCCAAGGAGAGTATGTCAACTTTTTGAATGTTCAACGCACTATGCGTGCCAAAGTTCCTTTTGCGATTGCTCAAATTGGAAAAAGTTTTAGAAATGAAATCACCCCGGGAAACTTTCTGTTTAGAACGGTGGAGTTTGAACAAATGGAACTTCAAATGTTCTGCAAGGAAACAGACGGCTTGAAAATTTATGAAACATACAAGCAACGAGCGCTTAACTTTGTGGAATCACTTGGTCTTAAAGCGGAAAATTTGAGATTTCACGACCACGATAAACTTGCACACTACGCAAAGGCTGCTTGCGATATTCAATATAATTTTCCAATCGGTTGGCAGGAACTTAATGGAATTCATCATCGCGGAAATTGGGATTTATCTCGTCACAGCGAATTTAGCGGAAAAACCATGGATTATCTTGACCCATACACCAATGAAAGATTTGTTCCAAATGTCATTGAATATTCTATTGGTGCTGACAGACTTATGCTGGCAATTATGAGCGAAGCGTATGATGAGGAAACTTTGGAAAATGGTGAAACAAGAGTTGTTATGCATTTCTTGCCAGCAATCGCACCATTCAAGGTGGCAATTCTTCCTCTTCAAAAGAACTTAGGTGAAAAAGCAAAAGAAATCTATGGCAATCTCTCTAAGAGGTTTATGTGTGACTATGACGAGGCTGGCTCAATTGGAAAACGCTATCGTCGTCAAGATGAAATCGGCACACCTTTCTGCGTGACAGTTGACTTTCAAACCTTGGAAGATGACACAGTCACAATTCGTGACCGCGACACCATGGAACAAATCCGCTTAAGCATTAACGAACTTGAAAACTATATCCAAAAAGCAATAGAATTTTAAAAATTAAAAATTTTTAACAAAATACTTCACTTTTCATTTTGTGTGGTATATAATAGAAAAAATCATGTTGCTTTGGAGGAAAAAATGAATACTTGGCAGATAATAAATTTAGTGCTTACGATAATAGTGAGTTTGTTGGTTGCATATCAAGTTTTATATGTTATTATAGGTCTGTTTTGGAAGAAAAAATTTAAAGATACAAATGTAGAAAGTTCTTATGGCGTGTTAATTGCAGGTCGTAACGAGGAAAAAGTTATAGGGCAACTTATTGATAGCATAAAGAAACAAAATTATAATCAAGACAAAATTAAAATTTTTGTGGTGGCAGATAATTGCAGTCAAAATGATAAAACTGCAGACATTGCACGGAAAATGGGTGCGGTGGTGTTTGAGCGCCAAGACAAAGAAAAAGTTGGTAAGGGATATGCACTTGATTTTCTCTTAAGTAAAATTAATGAGAATTATCCAGATTATGACCCTGATGGATGGTTTGTGTTTGACGCTGATAATATTTTAGATGTTAATTATGTTAAAGAAATGAACAAGGCTTTTAATAGCGGGGGGGAATATTATAACCTCTTATCGAGCGTCTAAAAATTTCGGCAATGGTCTTTTTGCCATGGGTGCATCGATTGGTTTTATCCGAGATTGTAGATTCTTACATACTCCTAGAACAATTTTAAACATATCCACGGTTGTGACAGGAACTGGGTTTTTAATGCCAAAAAGACTTATAAATCCAAAAACAGGCTGGAAATATAGTTGCATAGTTGAAGACAGTGAATTTTCTATGGATGTGATAGGTAAAGGAGAAAAGATAATTTATTGCGATGATGCAATTTTTTATGACGAACAACCAGAAACTTGGAAGGCGACTTATCGTCAAAGAATGCGATGGCAAAAAGGAGCATATTTAATTTATAAGGGTTTTGCGGGAAGCATGATTTTAAAGTTTTTCTCAAAATTTAGTTTCACTATATATGATAATTTAATATATTTTACTCCAGTTCCAATTATTTCAACAAGCTGGGCACTTTTGAATGGACTTATCGCTGTTGTGACAAGTTTTTTAAAAATGCTTATGGGGTATCCAGTTGGAATAGAAATTCTATCCTTAATCGGAGCGTTAGCTTTTTATTTTGTTATGTTATACTTAGGTTTATTCTTATATGGATCACTCGCTGTTATTAAAGATTGGAAAAGGATAAAAGCAACAAATAAAAAGAAATTTATTGCAATGTTTGCATATCCGATTTTTATGATAAGCATTATTCCAATTTGTTTTATAGCACTTTTTTCTAAGGTGGAATGGAAGCCGATTGAACATAAAGAGGCAATAAATATTGAAGAAATAAATAAAATTAAATAAAAATATTAAAAAATGAGTTAAAAATGCGAAAAAATTTGAAAAAAAGTGAATTTTTCGCATTTTTTTAATATATTTTTAATTTTATAACTTAATTTTACTCGTGTGATAAATAAATGATAAAAATATTTTTTACATTTATTAATTTAATTTTTTCATATATTTTTAAATTAAAAGACTTTTAAAAAATAAATAAAAATAGGAAAAATCCTATTTTATTTATATTTATAATATATTTTCGTGAGTTTAGCAATATAGTTTTCTGGTTATAAAATTTACAAGTTTAGTTGGCAAAACTCTTGGAAGAAAGACGGCGCATTTATACCAAAATCCAACAGTTTTTCTTAAAGGTGGATTTTTCTTTTTAAGAATTTTTAAAACCGCTTTTCCCACAGTGTCTGGACTTTTTCCAGTTTGTTCGTCTTTTTCCACTTTCTTGATTGACTTTTCCACAGTTTTATCATAATTGGTTTCGTTTTCTGCCTTGTCAAAAACGCGGTTTTGTGTGAAACCAGTTTTTGTATCTCCGGGAAGCACGGCGGTCACTTTGATTTTGAAAGGCTTAACCTCATTTGCAAGTGCGCGAGAAAAAATTTCAATTCCTGCTTTGGTGGCTGAATAGGTGGCTTGGTATGGAAGAGGAATAATACCGCCAACTGACGAGGTGTTCACAATGTTTCCTCCACCACTTTTTTTCAAAAATGGAATAGCCACTCCGCTCAAAGCAATCACGGCAGAAAGATTGGTGTTCACTTGTTTATAGATATTTTCAGGCTTAGCGTTTTCAATCGCACCTGCAATTCCAAAACCCGCATTATTAATAAAAATGTCGATATGCTTTTCCTTTTCAAAAATTTCCTCTAAAATGCTTTTCACTTTTTCTGTGTCATTCACATCACAAGTGTAGGCTTTTTCCATTTCTTCATGCTCTTCCACATGAAGAGAAATGTCATAAATTTTAACGCCAGCCTTTTTAAGTTGTTTTGCAATGGCGTAGCCAATGCCTCCACTCGCACCTGTTATAACTGCAACTTTGCCATTTAATTTTCTGCTCATATTTTCCTCCAAAATTTTTTCAAAATTATTTTATCAAAAAATTCCGAAAAAACCTAATAAAAAAACAAAAAAATCGATTTTTTAGGCATTTTTCAGCATTATTTTAACGATTTTTCTGTATTTTTTAATTTTTTATTTAATTTTTATATTTTTCCATATATTCTTCATAACTCATTTGTTTGTCAATAATGGTGTTTTCATCCACAATATCAATAATTCGGTTGGCAACTGTTTCTATGATTTCTTGGTCGCCAGTGGCAAACAAAATTGGACCTTTAAAGTTGATCATGCCCTTGTTCAGCGAGGTGATGCTTTCAAGGTCAAGATGATTGATTGGTTCATCCAAAATGAGAAGATTTCCTCCCTCAAGCATCAGTTTTGCCAGCATACATCTCACCTTTTCACCGCCAGAAAGCACGTTGACTTCTTTCAAACTTTCTTCACCAGAAAACAACATTCTTCCCAGCCAGCCACGCACATAACTTTCTGTTTTATCCTTAGAAAATTGTCTGAGCCAATCTACAATCGAGAGGTGACAGTTGTCAAAATATTCGCGGTTATCCTGAGGTAAATATGAAGGTTTAATTGTCTTTCCGAAATGGAAAGTTCCACTGTCTGCCTCTTCTTTTCCCATTAAAATGTTAAAAAGTGTGGTTAAAACTAAGGAATTATTGGATAAAAACACAATTTTTTGGTCAGGTTCCACATTGAAAGAAAGATTTTTAAACATTCCTTTTTTGGTCAGGTTTTCCACTTTCAAAATTTCCTTTCCTATGGCTTGCTCAAATTTGAAGTCGACATAAGGATATTTTCTTGAACTTGGCTTTAAGTCTTCCAGCGTCAATTTTTCAAGTTCTCTCTTTCTGCTGGTTGCTTGCTTACTTTTTGAAGCGTTGGCAGAGAAGCGAGCGATGAAGTCCTTAAGTTCTTTGGCGCGTTGTTCTGCCTTTTTGTTTTGTTCTTTTGCTTGGCGGGCAAGAAGTTGGCTTGTTTCATACCAAAAATCGTAGTTTCCAAGATACATATTAATCTGCCCAAAATCCACATCGCATATATGCGTGCAGACTTTATTAAGAAAGTGACGATTGTGCGAAACGATGATGACGATGTTTTCAAAGTCCAAAAGGAAGTTTTCCAGCCACCTTATCGTTTTAAAGTCAAGGTTGTTTGTTGGTTCATCCAAAATCAAAATGTCAGGATTGCCAAAAAGTGCTTGCGCAAGCAAAACTTTCACCTTGATTTTCGAGTCGAGTTCGCTCATCGTTTTATAGTAATCATCTTCTTTAATGCCCATGCTTTGCAACAAACTTTTGGCGTCGCTGTCGGCTTCCCAACCGCCAAGTTCGGCAAATTCTGTTTCAAGTTCTCCTGCTCTAATGCCGTCCTCATCTGAAAAATCAGGTTTGGCATAAAGTGCATCCTTTTCCTTTTGAATTTCCATTAGGCGCTTGTGTCCAAGAAGGACGGTGTCAAGCACGGTTTCGTTGTCGTATTTATTCTGGTTTTGCTCTAAAACCGACATTCTTTCGCCGGGCGTTATCACAACTTCGCCAGTGTTTGGCTCAATTTCTCCAGTTAAGATTTTCAAAAAGGTAGATTTACCAGCGCCGTTTGCACCGATAATTCCATAGCAATTCCCTTTTGTGAACTTCAAGTTCACTTCTTTATAAAGTGTTCTTCCTCCAAATGATAAGGAAACATTGACGGTTTGAATCATACTTCTCTCTCCTTATTTGTTTTTCCAGCAACTGTTTTTGTTTTTATGTTATTGCTTACTTTGGCAACTTTTTTCGACTTTTCCACAATCTGATTTATTGTGGCTATGTTTTCAGTCAACTTTTCTTTCTTTTTCTTCTTTACTTTTTCTTGAAGCTCTTTGTAGGCGGTTTTGTAATTTTCACCAAGATGCTCCAAATAATTTTCTATGTCGATATCCTCTTCAAAACTCTTTTCCAAAAGTTTGCCAAAAACTGGATTTATGTTGTATATTTCAGCGTAAGATTTGCCCTCTTCAAATTCGGTTTTATAGAAGGAAAAAATCTCATTTTTTAATAATTTTTTTCGCATTGATAAATAGATTAAAAAATCGTTTTTATCAAAATTATCAATTTTTTCGGTATTTTTCACAATTTTTTCTAATTTTTTTGTGTTTTTTAATGATTTTTTAAATTTTTTTCTAATTTTTCTTTTTTCATCAAAAACAAAATCTGGAGTTTTAAGTGTTTTTGCCATTTTGTTAAAAGCAAGTCTTTCTTTGATTAGTTTTTGTGAAAGAGTGAAATCGTCTGGCAAAGGATTATATCCAAAATGCGAATATAAAATGCCAAACTTTTCGTTTATCATGTTTAAATAATTTAAAACTTCAAAATTAATTTCCATGTGCTTATTATACCCTTGCTCAATCTTTTTGTCAAGATAAAACAAAAGGATACAATATTTCTTGAAAAATTTTTAAAGAAATTAACAATGTTATCCACATATCCACAACAAAATCAAATTCAAAAAAAATTAAAAGAAAAATAACAGCGTGAAAATAAAAATTAATTTTTAATTATTAATAAAATAATTTTTAAATAATATTTTTTAACTTAAAATTGTTTGCCTAAATGTGAAAAAAATTGTATAATAATCTTGTTTATATTAACAAATAATATAAGGGGTAGTTATGAGAAGAAGAAAAAGAAGAGCACTTGCCGTTTGGAAAGTTGTTTTAATAACGATTGCTTCTATCATTGGGCTTATGGGTGTGTCGGTGTTTGTCATGTATTTACTTGGCATGCTTGAAGACAAAATTGTCAATCCAGTCAGCATAAATTTTGTTAAGGAGGGTAATGAGTTTTATAACTCTGACACGGATACATTCGAAGTTTCTTCCAATTTCACCCTAACCATCACCACATCAACAGAGGAAGTCACAGAGGACTTAGTCACTCTTTCTCTTCCAAAAGGAACGGTGCGTGACGGCAGAGTTTTTAATGATGTCATTTCCGTTCCTCAAACGGTTCGTTTAAACACCCCTTTTGAAGTTGAACTTAGAGAAAGTTATAATGCAGAGTTAGACCGAAGTTACAGAAACGGCGGAACAACCATAATCACTTGCGAAAGCGAATATGGCCCTGCCGAGAATGACACAATAACAATTTCCGTGGATGTGCCAGTCTACAGTATTCATGCCTATGTTTATGATGCACTCGACAGCACGATGACTGACTTAAATGGCAGTGTGTTCATTGGCTCGCAGTTTAAAGTTAATGTGGAATTTTTGCCAGAGGCAAGTAAATATACATTCTCAACAGAGGAAGAAAAACTTGTTTTCTATGATCCACAAAATAATTACATAGAATTTGATTATGAAACCAAGACCTTTGATGCTCGCGATGTCAGTGCAGGCACTGGCGACACAATCAGAATTTTCACCTTTGTTGACGCGTATGAGCAAAAAAAGTTTTTGGAAGCGAACAGCGACGCTGAAAGTTTTAGTGCTTTAAACAGCCGTGCGCTTAACTATTTTGACGCTCATGAAGGTTCTTATGTCATGGACGAAATTAAAATCATGGTGGAAGAGGTCAGCGTTCACAGTTTCAATATTTCAGCCACAAATTTCTCGTCGTATGCTGACACAAAGTTCCACTTGGCATTTAACTCCACCTCTTCAGTCTTTTCCGGCAATCTTGGAGCCACCATTCGTGACAGCGAAGGAAATATGTTAAACTCGATTTATGCAGAAGGTGTTGGCATAAGTTATCTTGGAAGTGACAATGGTGAAGATGTGCCAGATGAAATCACTTTAAAAGGTTCAAACTATGTTATGGAGGTTGTTGAAACTGTCACTAAAGATGAAAACGGAAGTATGAATTACACATATCAAGTTAACCGCATAGCTTATGACAGTGAGGCTTCCTATAAGGCAAAATTTGAAACTGACGAAAATGGCGAGGGCACAAACACTTACTATTTCATCATGCCAAGTATCTCTTCAAGTTCGGTGGTCGACAACAATTCTTATGAAATTTCCACAGAAAACCAAATTGATAATGGTAAATTTATCTCTGCACTATTTTTGGAAACAGAAAAAGGTTATGAAATTTTCTTTGATGAATCATTAAGCGCACACACACAAAGTTTGCAAGATATTTTCCCAACTTTCTTTATGAGTTTTGAAGTGAGTGCTGACAATGACATTTACTGGACAAACGCGACTTCCGAAACTTCTCCACTCACACTTGTTTACGACACTGACTCCATGCTTTCAGATACATATGATTTATCGAAAGATATTTTTGTTGATGAAACCAACATCTATCAAACTGTGAAATATTTCTTCTCCTCCGAATCGGGAGATTATATTACGGGAGATATTCCACTTGAATATGCTGGCTCTGGAGCGTATAAGCGAGAGGCTTTAGGTATGACAAGCACAGACACCACAGAAATCGTGCTTTATGAACTCAACAGTTCCTTCTTGCGTGCGGTAGGTGGCTATGACGGCACACTTTATCTATACTTTGCCACAGTTAGAACCAACGCCGACGGCGAAATCATCTATGTAAATGGCAAATATGACATCGTTCAATTTAGCCCAGCAAGAAGTTTGGTTATCGATGCCACAATCTCCTTTGGAAGTATAACTCCACAAATCACAATCGTTTCGGCATCAGAAGACGACAGATTTTTGGTGACAGGCACAAATGGTCAATCTAACATCTACCTTCCAACTGAACTATACACTAATGTGCCAGAAGGCAATGCTGATTCTTTCACTTTTGAAATTTCTCTTAACAGCGAAGAATTAATAAGCCAAAACCAAGTTGA
This sequence comes from uncultured Clostridia bacterium, assembly GCA_944364445.1. GTDB lineage: Bacteria > Bacillota > Clostridia > Christensenellales > UBA1242 > Caccovivens. The sequence continues at coordinate 16,490 of CALVWC010000004.1, forward strand.
AGATTTTTGGACATTATTCAATAACTCCACCTCCAGTGATAGATATCTAACTTTGGAATTTAGAACGCAGTCGGGCGAAGTTTGGAACAATATCACAATCACCGATGTTGTGAATGACACCACAGATGGTGTTGTGATAAGAGGTAGTGTCGACATATCAGACGGCTTCACAGACCCAGATGGTGTGGTTTTAACACCTTGGCTTGTTTATAACAACGGCAAGCAGGTGCAACAAAAACAAGTTGACATCACATATAACGATGTAAAATACACCACTTTCACAGTTTACTTCCAAAAAATTAGCAAGGCGGATTATGCTTTCATGGAAGATGATGAAGTAAAAGATAATTTTATTTCTGCTGATGGTGAGATTAACACGGTCAATGTTAAAATCACAACTCAAAACGGAGTGGAAATCACTTGGGGGAACACAAAAATTGAAGAGGACGGCGACAGAACTTTTTATGATGTTCTTTCCGACTATCTTCAAGTGCATCTATACGACACCCATGGCAAGAGGATTTACACAAATGTGGCGACCTACACTTTGCAAGAACAAATTAATAATAACTACATCATCATAAACAACAATCGAATAACTTCCTTTGCTTCGGCAGATAATGTGGAAACCTCTCTTTCTGCCATAGCCAGCGGAATTGACGGCACAAGGCTAACAACCAAAACCATTCCTTTCCACATTGATAGCGAAGGTATAAGTGGGATTAAAAAGGACAATACTCTTTACGCAAATAATAATCCTCAACCAACAGATTACGTAGAAGTAGACGAGGAAGAATGGTCGAAAGTGCAAGTTAAAAAATACCTAGTTATTGACAACCAAATAACTTTAAGCAACTTAATCAAGGTTTATGTGGGTGAAGAAGGTGGAGTAGAAGAGGAAGCAGTGCTTACCTTCCGTTTGAATGAAACCTATATTGCAGGGTTAACCAGCGAACAGAGAAATCAACTGTTTAGAACGAAGGAAAATAAGCCTGCTGGCAATTCAACTAATTCTCCAATGCTCAATCTTTATAATAATAATACTTTAGACGACGACAATTTATTGTCAACATTATCTTCAGATGTGGTTGCTTTAAAACTCGCTATACCATTCTCTGGTGATGATTTCAGTATTATTTTTGATGTTAAAGATGAAAATGGACTTGTGAATATTCAACTTGAACTTATAATTTTAAACAATCTTGAAGCAAGCCCAACTTTCGACGCATATGAAGCGGAATACGTTTCTCCTGAGGGCTATAGCTATTTGTCAAGTTATGGTGCGTCTGAAGATACGATTATGGTGTTTGCGAATGATGCCCGAAATGCCATTGACCTTGACACATATTTAAAACTAAACTATATCGATCAGGGTAATGAAACAAAGGAAGTTGGTTGGGATGGCAATCTCATCATCTATGCCAATAGAAGTAGTAATCCTGTTGGAACGGCTGGGCAAACAGATCCAATAACTGTAGACGGAAGCGTGATAACATTTAATGATGTCACAGCAGCCACAATTGTTTCCCTAAAAATCTATTTTAAAGCAGTTAACAGCTACACTTACAGCATCAATTTGAACTTTATTGTTAACCCTAACTATGCATTTGTAAGAAATGGCGAATATATCAACATTCAAGAGGTTGATCAAAACCCAATAGACTTGTTAGATCGCTACGAGCTTTATAGGGCAACTGAAATCATTGCATATATTAATAATTATATGGTTTGGGCTGATGTTATTAAATTTCAACAATTGCCAGAAGGAATAACCTTAACCTATGATGACACTGATAACTCCAATCAAATTATTTGCATTAATGGCAATCAAATCACAAGACGACAAAGAGCAACTTTAAATATAAGTTTGGGCGGAGCGGAGAGAGTTTCAATAGGCTTCACATTTACAGACAACGACAACAATTTCACCATTTTGATGTTCGATTTTGAAAATCAAGAGATGACCAGCTTTGAAAGAACAAAGGCTTTCACTTTTGATGTTGGCTATGGTGAAAATAACGACGTAAATCGTGTTATTGAAACTCTTTTGCCAAAAGAAAATCAAGAAGCGGACTATGAACTTCGTCAAACAGAAGAAGGCTATCTTCTTGTGCTTCTTGAAAACAAGACTTACATTGTTGGCGACGGCTGGAGTGTCGACTCTGGAAATGTTGTTCAGCCAAATCCAAACAGAAACGGCTTTGTGGTTGGAACTCTTTCAAACTTTAATGTGGAGGACACAATTTCCTTTACTAAGAATGGAGACAAAATTCGTGTTAACACACTTTTAACCAAAATTGGCTTAGAATATGTTAAATATTCAACCGAATATGAATTTGACATCATCACCACCACAAACCCAAATGACTTAGTGGAAAACAATATATATCAAGAATTTACAGCTGGAAAAGAAGATCATCAAATCGTTTATGTTGAAAACGAAGCGTATGTGGACGAGGAAGATGACGATTATGGCTTCCACTATATCGACTCTGGCACTCCAATGACCGCCACGCTTTCGGTGTATAGTTCCACAGTTTCAGGTTTAGTTTCCACCAGCGGTAACACGATTACCATCAACTCTCTTGTGGAAAGCGAACAAGAAGTGTTTGTTATTTTGGAGTTGAACCTAAGGGCGAATGTGAATGCTGGTTTTATCGACCATAACATATATTACAGAATTAAAGTGCTTCCAAACTACACTCTTTCAGAAGTTTCCTATCCATACAGCGACAACGCTGAATATTTAAGAGAAAAAGATTTCACCTTAAATGAAAATGAAGAACTTGTTCACACCATAAACTTTAATGATGAATTCACTTCTTGTAATGCTCAAACAAGCGTGATTGGTGAAAAGCGTTTTGCTGACCTATATAATATGGATGGCGAAGTTGTTGAAAATGATGCCACCTACAGCATTTCCGTCAGCGTTAACTACGGCGAGCCTCTTACAGATTACAGCCAGTATTTAAGGCTAAATTGCCAGAATGGAAGCCTTGAAATAACTTTGCTTGACACAAGTGCCAGAATTGAAATCACAGTGGTAAAGAGTTTCAAAGATGTTTATAACTCTTCTCGTGAATATCACATCATCATCAACGGCTCACCTAAATATGAGGTGTATGTTGATAACATTTTGAATAACCTTGAACATGACATCACGGTTGGCGAAGCATATTTATATAACGTTTCAGTTATGGAAAAACAAGACAACAACACTGAAACTCCAATCACAAATCTTAAAGGACATATCACTTCTTCAAACGAAGATTTACTTGTTCCGTTCATTATTGGTGTTATTGACGGAGAAACAGCAGAGGGGGCAACTCCTGTTTACACCTATTCGGCAGGCATAATTGGCTCGACTCCACAGTTTTTATCAATCACTGGAGGTGACTCTAAATATATTGATGTCACAATTCTTGCTTCATTTGAGGATAATGATGAGGAATATTACAGTATAACAGCGAATGGCGGTCAATACGCAGTTCTAGCCAACGACTTACAATTCTTTGACCTTTCGCTTAATGAAGATAATGCCACATACACACTATATTTCAAAACCGTTTCCTCAATCTCTAGTGATGACGTTCTCACAATTGGGCTGTATAACGACTATGAAAACATCACAGACCTTGTGTTTAATATGGACGGTGGCTATAACATCACTTACGCTGAAGAAATGAGCGGTTCTTATGCAAGCGGAACAAGTTACACAATAAGGAACTTTATAACCTCCATTTTTGCACACACTGACGAAGAACAAACAAACGATTTAACTGAGTCATTCACCTATTCTCTTGTTGACGAAAACGAACAAAGAGTGATTTTGGATGATGAAAGAAATGTGACAGTTGCATATTCCAACGAGCCTTTCTCAGTTCAATTCAGTGCAACTTATAGTGGCTACACATTCATATTCACTGTGAATTTCCTTGCAAGTTTCAATCCTAATAATGTTTCCACAACTGTTGTGGACTCTAGCATACACAATTCACAAGACACAATTTCATTAAGCACAGTGGAAGATGGTTTAATAAAAACAAAAATCGCAGAATTATTCGCAAGTTCTCGTGACACAATTGACACCTTCACTTTCGCAAGCAATAACACAGACTCCTTCACAATTTCCACTGTGAATGTGAGCGAGAATAACACATCATACAGGCAAACGATAACAATAAACTATAAGTTTAATGAAAATGTCATCTTCTCGTTTGACTTAATCTATTCCTACACCGTTTCGCCAAATGTGTATATGGTTATGAACTATCCTAACCCAGAAAATTTGGCAGAAACCGATTTCACAAGCGAATACATCACAAACGACGCAGAAGGCACAAATGTAATAAACAACTTCTTCAACACTTCAACAGATTTCATTGCGAAAGTTGGCGATAATAAACCAGCAAGAGTGCAAGCAACAAGTGTGGGCAGGGAAACTAACACATATAACTATTCCATAACAATCTCAATTTCTGCAATTAACAATGTGACAATCTCAACAGGTGATGGCACATTCTCTTCCGTTGGCGATGTGCTTGGCTCTTCCTCTTCAACGGCAAGTGGCAGAGACAGTTTAACCTTGCCAGAACTTAATTTAAAATTCACCTTAAACGGCTCTGGTGCTTCTGGAAGAGTCACCTTTGCCATTAACATCAACGGCGTGATAAGATATTATTCAGTGACAGTCACCACAACCTCACCAGTCACAGTTGAAACCAATGCAGTTAACAGAGAAAACTCCAGTGAAAATCTTTTTGCTGAAGATTTAACCAATCAAAACCTAAACATCTTTACAAAAGACAGACTTCTTCGTTATGAATTTTTGTCAGGTGCAAGTGGCACATATGTGGCAAAATTCGTCCATGAAGACGGCTCCACTTTGTATGAAACCTTGGAAGTTGACACCTCTGGCGAAGTTTTGATTGACCTTGGAAAGAGTTATGAAGGCTATCAATACGCTGGAACCTTTAAAAGTGAAGTTGATGCAAAAAATAACACAAATGCGTATAATGACGGAGAGGTGTTTGTCACAGCGCCGTCGCTTACAAGCAGAATTATTCTTCGCTATGCAGGGCGTGTGGTTTCAAAGGATGTTGCAAGTATCTATTTAGATGGTTCAAAAATGGAAAATGTTCCCGTCACAAAAGACTTCTATAACAAAACAACCACTTATCCAATAGGCTATAGTTTTGATAATGGAATAAATATAAACTCAACAAAAAATCAATATAGCGTTTATCTATCTCTTAAGTTTAAGGTGAACAGCGATGCCACCTCTCATTATGAAGAACTTATCGCTGGCAATGAATATAGCCTTCTTGAAGATTTTAGTGCAAGTTTTGGAATTATGAACCCAGAACTTAACACCTATTACACTCCAGCGATGTTTGAAAATTCTGGCTCACTAGAACTTAGAATTTATGGCTTCAGTGATATGCCAATCAACACAGGCAACACTTATAGCAGTGAAGCGCTTACCGTTCACACCGCTTTAACAAACGGCACAAGTTCGCTTGCACCAGGCGAGGTGTTTGAAACTGGTTTAATTCCAAGATATGATATGACTTTAAATGCTGATAAGCCTGAAACCAACATTCAATCGAACTATGCCACAATCGAGGAAATTCCAGTGGGCGGAACAAGCGACCGCACACAAGACTATGAAATTTACGCCAGTGGTGCTGGAAACAACGGCAACTTCATTATGATGCGCTTAACTTATGTTGTGGAATTTGGTAATCAAAAGGTGGAAGAGAGTGCCAACTTAACCTTCAAAATCATGCCAAACTTAACTGTCACTTTCTTATCCGACAACAACACCACAAACGCTCAACCGGGAAGCACGGAAGAGATTGACGGAGAAACATATCTAACAAACAGCGCAAGACCTTACACAATTTCATTAAGTTCATCTCAAGACCAATATCTTTACACAAACAGCGCAGGTGAAAAATCTATCCTCACTGTTAATCTTGCTGGAAATTCAACAAACCTTGCAGGCACTTTCGACTATACTTTCCCATATCGTTCCTCTGGGTTTGTTGGCGGATATAATAGATATGATAACAGCACACCAAAACCAGACAAGCAAGGTTTAAGAATTACGAATTACACAACTGAAACTGACGCTGATAATAAATGGATTTCTTCCACAGGAAAATTCACCTTTGACGGCACAGCCAAAACATCTCAAATTCCTTTCACAGCAAACATCATTTCGCTTGGCGACAGAGATTACTATTTCGACGCAGTGGATAATCATGGTTTCAACATAAGAATTTACATCAGAATTTCAGCAAGTTTAAGTCCACAAATCTATGATGTGACCTCTTCGGCGAGAGAAGGCGACCCAATACAAATTGGAGTTCGTCACACTGAAGTTAAATCCAGTCCAATAACTTTGACTTCAACAATTTCAGCAGATGAAAGCGATTTGCCTCTAGAAAAACAAGATGAAAAGAGATACAATGGTAAACAATATAACTATAGTTATAACTTAGGTCGTGATGAAAGCACAGCACCAAGGTTTTTGGTCAACGGAACAGATTATGATGATTTTAACAATGCGACGACAGAGACAGATACAGGTACAGATAAAGATGATGACGGAATAATAGGTAATAAAAATGTTGTTTATGTTTACACAAGGCAAGAAGATGGCGAAGGTCAACTTTTTGCGACGCAAAACTTCAAGTTGGCAAGAAGAGAGGCGGGCGCTCAAGAGATTACAATGTATGTAAACACAACAGAAGCGAAGGGTATAGAAGCGGATACACTTCTTCGAGTTTATTACACTAGAGGAGATGACATTACAGGCAAATACAACGAATACCTTATTCCAACACAAACCACTTCTTCCGCGCGTCCAGAATTCACAAGCGCGGATGGACTTCAAGTGATTTTGGATGGCTTTAATGTTTACACCTATGACAACAGCGATGGACTTCTTGCTGGCATTCCATATAACCCTGAATTTGCCTCTAATTTCTTAGACGTTGAAATTTTCAGAATTTCTTTGGAATATAATGGCGAAACTATCGTATCAAGTATTTCTGGAGCAAACTCATCAACAGTTAATGACTCAAACAGACGGCTTGTTGTTGGAAAGGATAAGTATATTTACTCTTCAAGTGGAGTTTCTGAGACCCCAGCAAGCATAACAAGCGGAAATTACAGAATTCCAACTTTGCCAGCACATCTTTATGGCGCAAGCAATGTGGTGGAAGATGTTGTTTTAGTAATCACTTTAACTGACGACGAAGATAATTCTTGTGAAATTAGAACAACTGTGGATATTGAACGCGAAAGAACTGGCGAGTTTAACTATGACAGCGTGCTTGACACAACTGTGATAAATAGCACAGGTATGTTTGGCACGGCAGACGGAATTTATAACGACACTTTGGAAATCACCTTGCAAAGTGGTGCAACTTTAGAGTATGCCATAACAACTTCTAATAAAACTCCAGCCGACAGCGCATACACTCAACTTCCTGTGAATAACAACGATTATGCGGTCACATATTACGCAAGAATAAGTGAAGAATTTGAGAATTTGTCTTCAACTATTAGTTCTAGAAGATATGTTCACATAAGAAGCACTCAAGGCGATTACACAATTAAATATGGTGGTGGTGTTATAACACCTGGAGAAAGTTTCAACATTGGCACGATTGGAAGCAAAAACTTAACGCTTAGAATAAACGATATTGGCGAACTTAATAATGCTGGTTATGTGACACGACAGTTCTACACAATTGTTTCTTCAGGTGGCAAATTATATCAACAAGATAATGAAACCAATGTTTATCCAATTTACACAAGCGTTGCTGGTGCTGACCCAACCACAGCAAGATACACAGTTTCAAACTATTATACTGTTTCAAATGGAACAGACACTTACTATGTTATCGCGCCAGAGCAATGGGCGGATAGTTCTTCGGATACTCCTTTGGATACTCCTCTAATAACGCTATCCTCACATGCAAATGTTGTTAGCAGTTTTGGTGCAAATGATCAATACAGAACAATAAGAAATAACGCAACAATTTCAGGCACGCCATATAATTCAGGCACGCCATACAAATTCACCTATGAAATTGATGGCGCAACAATAGACTCTATGGGCACAATCACAACTTCCACAAGTTTCGGACTCAACTCAAACACCATAACAGTGAAAGTTTATATGAAGGTTTCAGGCGAGGACGGCAATTTCAACAGCGACCGCGGAAAATTAATTGGCACACTTGCCTTCACTCTTGGCTCTTCCACGCTGACAGGCGGTTCTGTTAGCAGACCAGGAATTTACCGAATTGGAAACTCGGTTGTTCCAATTGACGATGACTACACGCTGACAGGCGGAAGTGGAAGGACAATTTATTTTGATCCGGATGTCAACTCCTACACCGTTCAAGTGGGCGAAGAGTTTGTGTTTAGTGAAAAATTTGGCACAGAAAGTGGACATTATAATTCTCACTACACCATTGTGCAAGAAAACTCAAAATCAAATTACCTCTTCCGCGGAAATGAAAATTCTTACACATACTCTTCAACTGGAAAATACACAAGCACTTTTGTGGAAAGTTATGTGAGTGGTGGAATTCAATATCAAGCTTTCAAAGCAACCGTTGTGGTCTATGATGAAAACATAACAACTGAGATTTCGGCATCCGCACAGATGTCAACGGGCAAATATTCTGTTTTAGAACTATTTGACCAAGCGGGAATAGTTGGAGTTAGTGAAGTTTACGATTGTGAAACAGGAGAAAAAGTTTCAGACACTGGTACTGGTACAACTGGTATAGATGTTTCTTCTGCTGGCATTAAAACCTTAAGCCTTGCAGTTGTGAATGGAACTTCAGTTAGTCATTACACAGTCAACCTTCTTGTTTATGAAAGCGAGGAGAACAAAGATGTTGCTTGGATTTTAAATAGTAGATATGATTTAAGCAATATCTTTGGAAACAACACAGTTTATAAAATTGAGAATAACGCCCTTAAAGAAGTTAGCGGAGAATATTTATCCACAACGCCAGCAAGTCCGATTTCCTATTATGTTGAAGAGGGCGGAACGCTTAATAGATATAATATAACCTATCATATTCACTCTTCCACTCAAACTGACACCAGTGTAATTTGGTTTGAAAACGCTGAAACGACCATATCAGATGCCAGCCTTTTAAATGCACTTGGCTTTGCTGGCACTTGCACAATCTATTCTGTCGATTCCACTACGCGAGAAATTGAGAAAATTGAAGGTGCTTACAACCTCGATGACGCCGAAAATGTGTTCACTCGTGAATTCTTAGTTAATGACGGAACATCAAATTATCTTAGAAAAGTTGCCTTCTATCGCTACACTGACAAAACAGCAGACGCTATTGATGTTGCCACGGTTTATGATAATAACTTCATAATGGCAAATCTCAACAGCATTGTTCGCGAAAGAATCACAGGAGGAACAATTTCCTACTTCACATATAATAAAGAGGCAGGCGCACTAAATCAAGCAAATAACTTCAACCTTTTAGCCCAAACTGCTGTTGATGATGTTGTGACACAAGATTTTTATGTGCTTGTGAATAACGAATATTACAAATTTACAGTGAACTTCTACTGCACAAGGTCGCGTGTTTCCACTAACATCGTTGTGAAAGATTCCACAGATTTAACCTACCTTATTAGCGATGGTGTTAAAGGAAGTTTGGGAATTCCAACTGGTGACACACAATACTATGAGATAACAAATTCCTATCTTAAATCTAGCACCACTGTGACAGATGTCTCCATGCCAGCAGGCGACTATTCTGCAAAATATGTGACTTATCTTTGCATTGTGACCACTGCAGATGCAGAAGGAGTGGAAACAAAGACCAATTATATCTTAGATATCATGTTCTTATATAATAATGGTGGTGAAATTGACACATCAAAACTTTTTACTTCTTCAATTTCCACCACAACGGTGGAAGGGATAGTGTTCAATTTAAACAATGTTGCAAACACTGTGGCAAATAAGTTATTTGGAACCACAATGGCGAACATCTCTTTCTATGAAAGTTCAGACGGCGAAGCTCCTCCAATCACTTCCATAACGCTTACTGAAAGCGATGAGCAATACTATCTTGTCACCTGCTTTGTTAAAGAAAACACCGCCACAGAAGGAAGAACTCAAATTTTCCTTTTGATTGAAAATAACATTTCGGGAGGCGTTGCGTGAGTCCTTGGTTTTGGGTTTTTGTGGCAACCTACAGTTTAAATTTCTTACTCTTTCTTTCAATGGTGTTCTTGGAAAGAAAAAAATTCACAACCATTGTTTGTTGGACAACAATTTTAACTATTCTTCCAATTGTTGGATATGTCTTTTATATCGTTATGGGAAATGGCTTGTCGATAAGAACAAGGCGAATGATAAACAAGCATAAACTTTATGAACTTGACTATAATGAAAGAATTAGAGATATCCTTTTAATGCAAGAAAATCTGCGAGCAGAACTTAAGGATGATGTTGGACTTGTTAAATGTTGCTATAGCTTTGGCAGTGTTTTATGCCCCGGCAACGATGTTAAATTTTATCGCTGGGGAATTGATAAGTTTTCTGACTTAAAGCGAGATTTATTGCTTGCCAAAGAAACAATTAATATGGAATATTACATCTTTGCTGACGATGAGGCTGGCAAGGAAATTATGAACATTTTAATAAACAAGGTCAAGGAAGGAGTTAAGGTCAAATTTATTTACGACTCCATCGGTTGCCTTGGTGCACCAAGACGCTTTTTTAGAAAATTAAAAAAAGCAGGTGGAGAAGTTGCAGAATTTTTCCCGCCTTTTGCACATATTCGTATGTTAAACCTGAAAATGAACTATCGTAATCACCGCAAAATTGTGGTAATAGACGGCAAAATTGCTTACACTGGCGGGATGAACATCCGCAACGACCATATTTATGGAACGGAAAAGAAAACTTCGCCTTGGCGTGACACACACATAAGGATCGCTGGAAGTGGAGTTTACATTTTGCAAAACATCTTCTTAAACGACTGGCGCTATTGCGTGAAAGAAGAAAAAGATGCTGAGGATTATGTTCGCGCTGGCTACTTTCCAAAGGTGGAAGTGACAGGCGGAATAAATTTGCAAGTGGTGGAGTCTGGACCAGACACGCCAATTCAAAAAATCAAGGAAACCTACATCAAAATGATAACAAATGCCAAAAGTCATGTTTTCATTCAATCGCCATATTTTGTTCCTGATGACAGTTTCCTTTCAGCCATAAAAATTGCCTTAGCAAGTGGCGTTAAAGTGGGGATTATGATTCCAAGTAAACCTGACCACAAAGCAATTTTTCATGTTTCCATTTCCTATTTAAAGGAACTTTTAGATTTAGGTGCGAATGTGTATATGTTCAAAGGCTTTCTTCACAGCAAGGCAATGATTGTTGACGACAACAAACTTTCCATTGGCACTTGCAACACCGATAACCGCTCCTTTGCTTTGAATTTTGAAGATACGGTTCTCATGTATTCCAAAAAACTGACTGCACAATATGAGAAAAGTGTTCTGGAAGATATTAAAAACTCGATTGTGGTCGACCAAACATATTACAAAAAGCGTCGCTGGTATACCAAATTTTTGCAGGCGGTTTTCCGACTTGGCGCACCAATTCTTTAAAATATCAAATCTTTCATGTTAATTTCATGAAAGATTTTTTATCCACAGGCGAAGCGGAATGTGTTTTAATATGTCGAAAATAATGTGCATATGTGGACAAAATGTGGATAACTTGTGTGTAAATGTGGATAACTCAAAATTTTTAGTGGAAAAGTGTGAAAATTGTTTAGTTTTTTTATGATATTTGTTATAATTATTCCAGTTAGGAGAAAGTATGGAGTGGAGTAGGTTTATTGATAAAGATAAAGCATATAGCGGTTTTGTGAAATACCGAAAAAAAGTTATTGATGCTTCTGAAATAGGTAAATTTGACGAGGCTTTTATCGACCTTGGCACAAAAGCACTTGAAGGCGATGCAGTGGCACAAGATTGCCTTGCTTATTTTTATAGCAGAGGTTTGCCGGGGTTTTTAAAACAAAACTATGATTTATATATTTCATGGGAAATTCTGGCGTGTGCAAATGGCAACTGTTTTGCACTTGACAAATTTGAGTTTTTCTTGCAGTTTGGCATGGACTATATCTTTGAAAAGGAACTTATTTTAAAGCAAGCGCTTAGGCGTGGAAATATCACTCAAAAAAATGCGCTTTATATGATTGCTAACCTCTTTTGTGAGAGTATGGCAGACATACTTAAACTTGATGCTAAAAAGCTTATCAAAGTCAAAAACGAAGAGGTTAAATTTTCACAAGAAGTCAACAGAAAGTTTGTTATGGCAATGGAGTCGTCCATTCCAGTTGTGGCGGAATATTTGGTGAGTTAACCGCCTATTGATTTTCTTAAATTTATGTGTTAAAATTAATTTAGGAGAAAGCAATGATAAAAACGAAGATATACTTAGTTAGTGGGAACCAACAAAAAGTTAACATCATAAAAAATTATTTCCAAACCGATTTAGATGATTCAGTTAAATTTAAAACGGTGGGCGTAAGAAGTTCGGTTTCCAAAAAACCTATTGGAAAAGAGGTCTTTAAAGGAGCATATGAAAAAACTGCAAGCATTCACGATGTGAAATATAAAGATTTTGTCATAGGCTTTGAAGGTGGCTATTTCAAAATGAATGGTTCATATTTCATAGGTGAAGTTTGCTGTGTTCGAAATAAAGATAAATATCATTTTGGACTTAGCCCATTTGTTAAAATCTCTAAGAATATGTTTGAATGTGTCAAAAACGATATTCCACTTGGGCTTTTGATTTCTGAATATATGGGTGTTAAGCACGAAGATTTTAAAGAAAAATCAGGAGTGCTACAATATTTGACCAATGGGAAATTTTCGCGCGGTGTTGGCTCTGAGGTTGCCTTTAATGAAGCTATGAAAGCAGAGGGATATCCAAGTTTTGAAGAAACAAATTTTGCTTTCAAATGCCAAGTTGTAAAAAATAATCCTCAAGCTTATAATATTCTAGACGCAATGGCAAAGGCGCATACAACCTTTTTAAACTCTATGAAAGATAATTAAAAAGGCTATTAGGTAAAATTTGAATTAAAAATTTCCAATAAAAAATTCGAGAAACATCTCGAATTTTTTTAAAGGGCTTTGAAAACAAAGGCTGAAAAGACATAACTTAAAGTTATTAAAACCAATAAAAAGGCAAAACCAATCAAGATTTTTAGCCACGTTTTGTTTGTCAGTTTCATCACATACAAACTGCACACACAACCAAAACCGCCAAAGGCTCCACAAACCACAGCGCACCAAACATTATTCACAAAAAAGGCAAAAGCAAGACACCCTATGAAAGTTAGAAGAGCAAGGGTATATTCAAACCAAGTTGTTTTCTTCACCATTTCAATGTTGTTTCCCTTGAAACCGATTGTGACGCCTGTCATGTAAGAGCCCATAACATTAAAATTATCTTCACCAAGTTTAAAAGTAAACTTATCCACTTTTTCGGCCTTATTGCCGTCATATTCCACTTCTTTTTTACCCGTCCAAAAACTTTCGGTGTAAACAAGGTCTTTATTTTCTGTCAAACTGTTATTCACTTTAAATTTCATATACCCTCTCTTTAATGTGAAAGAATTACATATCATATTATATCATAACGACTTCTAAATCAAAAGTGTTTTCACAATATTTATAAAATATTAATATTCTTATATAGGAGAAATTATGAATTATATTGATAAAAATTTTTATAACATTATCGACGAGATAAAAAGTAAGGATGTTTATGACATCTATTTTCATATTCTAGAAAAATTTAAAAATATCTCTGAAAACACACAGCGTTCTATGGAAAAGTTTTTCGCAAAATATGCCTATTGGGGAGAGTTGAAGATAGATAATGGCTATTATAAAGTTTTGTTTAATAAAGCAGAAATTTTCAAAAAACATGCTGATGACTATGTTAAATTGTATGAAAGTTTAAAAGATTATAAGTCGAAATATGTTTTGTTTGCAGTATTAAATGATTTCTATAATTTTGACTTTGTCAATTTGAAGAATGCCACTGAATATTGTTTTAAGCATTATTTTGACCTAAATTTAATTCCAAAACTTAAAGAAAATGTTTTTGTTGATGTTGGTGCATATGTTGGCGACACTGTTTTAGACTATGTGGAAAGTTATGGAAAGGAAAGTTTTCAAAAAATTTATTGCTATGAAATTTGTCAAGAAAATATTGACAAAATGAAGATAAACTTGAAAAATTTTGATAATATTGAGATAAAACGAAAAGCGGTGTCTGATAGAAGGGGAAAGTTGAAATTTGATTTGGATAATGACATCTCTTCCAACCACATTTCCCCTGGCGGAAAAATTGAGGTTGAGGGAGTTGCGCTTGACGAGGATATAAAAGAGAAAATCTCCATGGTCAAAATGGATATTGAAGGCTCGGAGATGAAAGCGCTTGCTGGCATGAAAGAGCATATTAAAAATGACACACCAATTCTTTTAATTTCCGTTTATCATAACAACACCGACCTTGTGGAAATTCCAAAATACATTAGAAGTCTAAATGGAAATTATGATTATTATTTAAGATATTATGGTGGTTGTGTTTATGCCACAGAAATTGTTTTGTTTGCTCTTCCAAAGGTTAAAAAAGTGCTGGTCAAAAATTTAATTTAAATAAAAAAATATTTTATAAAAATAAAAAATCGTAGAAAATTATGAAAAAAGCATATTTTTTGCGATTTTTTCGCTTTTTTTTGCATTTTTTAATGATTTTTTATTATTTTTTTATTTATTTTTAATTTTGTTTATTTTAAATGTAAAAAAATTCCTAAAAAATTAGGAATTATTTTTAAAATATTCAATTATATTTTCTGCCAAACTTTCGTGTATGCCTTTAACTAGCATAAGTTCTTCGCGAGAAGCTTTTTTGATATTTTCCGTGCTTCCGAAAGCCTTTAAAAGCGCATCTATCTTTTTTTGACCTAGTCCAGAGATATTTTCAAGTTCGCTTTTTGTTTGTGCTTTTGTGCGTGTTTGACGGTGAAAGGTTATTGCAAAGCGGTGGGCTTCATCTCTTATTCTTTGCAAAAGCTTAAGTTCTGCACTTCCCGTTTTCAAAATCACAGGCACGCTTTCACCAACTTTAAACACTTCTTCAAGTTTTTTGGCAAGCGAGATGATTTCAATTTCCTTTTCAAGATGAAACTTTTTTAAAATTTCATAGGTGGAAGAAAGTTGCCCTTTACCGCCGTCGATAACAAGAAGGTCTGGTTTTTCTTTAAAACTTTCGCCGTCTTTTTCTATCAATCTTTTAAGTCTTCTTTCCAAGGTTTCTTGCAAGGAGGCAAAGTCGTCAGAGCCTTTAACATGTTTTATTTTAAATTTGCGATAATCTTTTTTTGCAGGCTTGCCGTCAACAAAAACCACCATGGAGGCGACCTTGTAAGTTCCGCTTATGTGCGAGATATCATAGCATTCCATTCGCTTTGGCAAATTTTTAAGTTGCAATTTTTCTTGCAGTGAAGTTAGCGCGCCAAGCGTGTTATTGTATTGTAGTTTTTCTTTTTCAAGATGTTTTTCAAGATACTCAGAGGCATTTTCCTTTGCCATTTTAAGAAGCGTTAGGTTTATGCCATGAGGCGAAGAGGTTATCTTCAAGTTTTTGCCAAGATATGAAGACAAAAGTTCGCCGTCAACAGCGTGGCTGACAATAATTTCATGCGGTGGAAACATGTTTTGATAATATTGCACCATAAAATTGAAAATCGTTTCACTTTCGTCGATGTCGCTTTGAACATAGTTTTGAATACCCAAAATTTTTCCACCACGCACCACCATGATGTTGATAACCCCACTAAGCCCGTCAGTTGCATAGGCGATAACATCCTTATCCACACTTTTTGGCATATTTGCCACCACTCGCTGTTTGAGTTTTGCCACCATTTTAAGTGCCTCTCTTAGTTCAATCGCGCGCTCGAAGTTTTCTTGATTTGACGCGTTTATCATTTTTTCTAAGAGGATGTTTTCAATTTCGTCGTCATTTCCGCTTAAAAAGTTTATTACTTTTTTTAGTTCTTCCATATACTCTTTGTGCGTGACGCGATTGGTGCAAGGGGCAAGGCAAAGCCCGAGCGAATAATTTAAACACTCGCGTTTAAGTGGTTTTGAGGAAGAGAGGTTTTTACTGCAAGTGCGAACTTTAAACGCCGAGGCAATCGCTTTCAAAATCGCCTTTGGGTCGATGCCTGCAATGTATGGACCGAAATATTTTGCGCCGTCGTTTTTCTTTATCCGTCTGACAATCTCGAGGCGAGGAAACTCCTCTTTCATGTTGATTTTAATGTAAGGAAAGGTTTTGCCGTCTTTTAAAAGGATGTTGTAAAATGGTTGATATTTTTTTATGAGGTTGTTTTCAAGGGCGAGGGCGTCGAGTTCGCTCATTGTGATATAGTAGTCAAAATGGTCGACATTATCCACCATTGCTTGCACTTTAATTGGTTTTTCGCTATTTCGAAAATATTGCGACACACGATTTTTAAGGTTTTTTGCTTTGCCCACATAGATAACTTCACCACGCACATCTCGCATGATGTAAACACCACTTTTTGTCGGCAAGGTTTTGAGTTTTTCTCTTATTAGGTCATTCATATCTTTATTATACACACTTTCTTGCAAGAAAACAAGCGGACGGCAAGGTGGTTTTTCCAAACTCCGTTTTCCAAAACTCGCCCTTCTGTGCGCCTCGCTATCGCTCGCCACCTTGCCTTTCAAAGCAAACTGCTCCGAAAACACAGACAAAAAGCACATAGAAAATTTCTTAATATTTCCGTAGACCAAATGATTTAAAACCATTTTTAAACTAAAAAACATTTCCAAAATTTTTTTTGAATTTTTCCGATATCCTAAAAAATTTTAAATAATTTGTTAAAAACTTGGAAAATTTGTTGGAAAATGTAATTTTATTTGATATAATGAGAAAAATAAGAATAGGAGGATTGTGCCTAGATGTTTGATTGGATTGGCGATTTTTTCGGCGAACTTTTCAGCTTAATACCAAAGGTTATTTACTTTTTATATGCCTCCTTTATCAGTTTAATTGATTTAATCCAACTTTTGTTCCGTAAACTTGCGGGACTTGATGTTTATTATATTGATGGACATCCTGTGACGGGCGACATTGTCACCAACTTTATTCAAGGTATTCTTGGCATAAACATGGGCTCGGTTTCAGATAGCATGGACTACAGCCCTCTTGCCACTGTTTTTTGGTCGTTTGTTATTTTTGGTGTTATTGTGTGCTTTGTTGCCACTCTTGTTGCCATTGTGAAAAGCCATTATTCTTATAACGAAAAGTCGGCGAAAGGACCTCTTCCAATCGTGGCAACGGCAGGCAAGGCACTTGTCAACATTTTTATTGTGCCAATTATTGTGGTGTTTGGACTTTGGCTTAGTCAAGCAATTTTAACCGCACTTGACGACATCACAACAACAGGAAGTTCAGATATTGAATCGTTGTATGGCGACCGAACTGACATTTTGCAGACAGCCACGCGGGCGGATGGTACGGAAACTTACATATACTATGATATGTTCGGATTCAGTGGCAATGTTGTTTACGGCGAGCGTGAGGCGCTTGGAAATATTGCTGACTGGATAAACAACACCTTTGATGCAAACTTGCCAACTGAAATTGACTATGCCAAAATCGCAGCAAATGCTCAGCCGTTCTCGGGCTCAATATTCAAGGTGGCGGCGTATAACGCTAACCGCGTGAGAAATAATGAATATGTTTCGGATAGCGTTCCAATCACAATCACTGGCTATCATGATGACATGAACCTTTTTAACAATGCAAATGGTGACCCTGTTGTGCTTGCAGATATGATTGACACGGCTTTTGCCAACTTCTTACACCTAGATAAAGGTTATCAAATGATATATGATGGCGATATTGATCCGGGTGATGTTGCTTATGCAATAAACTATTTAAGTGTTGACCGCTATTTCACGATGTTCTCAACAAACGCCATTTCGTCGTTCTCGAAATTTAATGTCGGGCTTGTTTGGTATTACTATAACTTGTGGCAATTCAATTTTATTGTCGGATTTGGTGCGGCGATAATAGCCATCTCACTGTTTATTAATTTGATTTTCGGGCTTATGGTGCGTTTCTTCTTATGTATCATTTTGTTCCTTGTTATGCCACCTCTTGCTGGACTTGCTCCGCTTGACGAAGGGAAAGCCTTTGGCCAGTGGCGAACAACTTTCATTAAACAGGTGATAATTGCCTATGCCGCCGTCGTCGGAATGAATTTGGTGCTTATCTTACTGCCGTATATCAACAAAATCGACTTTTTCGACATTGTGATTGCCGACTTAGTCGTTCAAACTTTGTTCATAATTGTGGGCTTGGTTGCCATTAAAAACATCATCAATGTGCTTTCACAGGTTATTGGCTCGGACGATTTAAGAGCGCAAGGTGATTCCGTGGCAAGTGAAGTTAAATCCACAGTCGGAAAAGCTACCTTAATGACTGCGGGTGCAGCAAAATTAGGTGGCAAGGCATTTGCTAGTTTAACAGGCGCTGGAATTGCTGCACAACTTGGTGCAAGAGGTGCTAAAAAATTAGGAGAGAAAATCGGCAAGACAAAATTTGGTCATGGCGTTTCAAATGTTATCGGCGGAACAGGAGCATTTTTGAAAGGTGGCGTTGGCGGAGTTAAAGCATTTAAAGATATGAATAAAGCGAAGCGTGAGCAAGAACGAGCTGAAGAAACTGAGAAAAGAACCATTGATGCTATGAAAAAAACTGACACTTATCAACAAGGCATAAAAGCAGATATAATTAATTCGTTTAATGGTAAAAATAATGTCAGTGAAGCACAATTAAGAGAAGAAGCAGTAAAAAGAGGGCTTAGTGAGGCTGATGCAACGCTTTTTGCAAGAAGAGCAGTTCAGTCTGGTGGTGGCAAATTTATGGGGGCTGCTGCTTCAACACGATTGCAAAGAGCTGATGCGAAGTATAATAGTTTTGTTGGTAGTCAAACTTATTCAGAAGTGCTAACCAGATTTAACAATGTTCAAGGAAATATTGATAGAGTTAAAAGAGTTCAAGGCGGAATAAGAGAAAGTGCTGTTGAAAGATATAAAAACGCTAATGAAAGATTCGCACAAGCGCAAAAGGAAGGCGGTGTTGTTGGCGGAATTGCAAAAGGCATGGGTTCCACATTCACAGGCATTGGCAAACAGATGATGGACAACTATAAGACCATGGCAAACACTGGAATGAAAGAATTTATGGAAGAGTCAAAGCTTACACAAAAAACAGATTGGGCTAAAGAAACGGCTCAAAATGTGAATCTTACGAATAAACATATGGCAAACCTTGCAAGACAAGAAGAAGAGACTCAACAACTTTTAAGGCAGTTATATAATGAGTTTAGGCGTGATAAACCATAAAACTTAAGAGGAAAGAGGCAACTCTTTCTTCTTTCATCTTGACAAAACCCTTTTGATGTGGTATTATAACAAGCAAAGTGAGGCAGTATGAAAGGATTTTTAAAAAATATTTTTAATGGTGTTGCAGAAATTTTTGGAATTGGATATAGTGACGCTCTGAAACCATTCACAAATGAGTTAACGGAAGAGAAAAATTATCAAAAGCAAACCGCAGAAAACACAGCGAAGATAAATGAAAGTTTAAAGAGAACGGAAGAAGAGAAGGCAGAAATGCTTAAAGCCTTAAATGATTGGCAAAAAAACCGCATGAAAGGCCTTAAAGAACTTGAAAAATAAAGAGCGATTGTTAAACAAGAACATATTGAAATGAAGTCAATATGTTCTTTTTTCGCCGTTTTGAAGTTTTGCGAAAAGATTTATTTGCATTTTCAAAAGATAAAGTTTGTGCATTTTGTTATTAATATATAACTTGATTTCGGGCGTATCGCTAAGTCAGACTTTTTGAAAAATATTTTGAAAATTAAAAAACCAATAATCAAGAAAAAATTTTGAAAAAACACAATATCTTGTGATTTTTGTTTGACTTGAACACTATATATATTGTAAAATGGAAGTGAAAACTTGATGACAGGAGGGATTAAAAAATGCAAGTTATCAAAAGAAATGGAAACATAGTTGACTTCGACCAAACCAAAATTGAAAATGCCATTTCAAAAGCCAACAATGAGGTTTCTGAAAATGAAAGAGCAAGCGAAAAGGAAATTCATGAAATCATCCAAAACATTCTCGCTCTTAAAAAGAAAAGAATTCTTGTTGAGGATATTCAAGATTTTATTGAAGAAAAACTTATGGCGTTCGGGCATTATGAACTTGCAAAAAAGTATATTATTTATAGATACACTCGTGCGCTTGTCAGAAAGGCGAACACCACCGACCAAACCATTAAAGAACTTATCGACGGCGAAAGTGAGTATTGGAACACCGAAAATTCCAACAAAAACGCACGAATTGTCACCACGCAAAGAGATTATCTTGCCGGTATCACCAGCACTGATATCACAAGAAGATTTTTGCTTCCAGAAGATGTTGTTAAGGCGCACGACGAGGGCATTATTCACTTCCACGACGCCGACTATTTCGCACAAAACGCTCTTCACAACTGTGATTTAATCAATTTGGAGGATATGCTTCAAAACGGCACAAACATCAACGGCGTTATGATTGAAAAGCCTCATAAATTTTTGACCGCCATGACCATTGCCACACAAATTATCACGGCAGTTTCGTCAAGTCAATATGGCGGTGCAACTGTCACCATGACACATCTTGCGCCATTTGTGAGAGATAGTTATAATAAGTATTTGGCAATGTATCGCGCACGCAAACTTAAAGAGGAAGATTGCGTTAAGTTCGCCAAAGAGGATTTGGCACGAGAAATTCGCGATGGCGTGCAAACATTCCAATATCAAGTGAACTCCATGACCACCACCAACGGACAAGCACCATTTTTAAGTGTATGCCTATATCTTGGCGAAACGGAAGAGTATAAAGAAGAACTTGCCATGATTATTGAGGAAGTTTTGAAACAGAGAATTCAGGGTATGAAAAACGAAAAAGGCGTTTACATAACCCCAGCATTCCCAAAACTTCTTTATGTGCTGGAAGAAGATAATATTCATGAGAACAGCAAGTATTGGTATTTAACTAAACTTGCTGCCGAATGCACAGCAAAAAGAATGGTGCCAGATTATATTTCAGAAAAGATGATGTTAAAATATAAAATTGATAAAAATGGCAACGGAAATTGCTATCCTTGCATGGGATGTCGTTCCTTCCTCACGCCATATGTTGACCCAAAAACCAACAAACCAAAATATTACGGCAGATTTAACCAAGGCGTTGTCACAATCAATCTTGTTGATGTTGCTCTTTCTTCCAATAAAGACTTCGACGACTTCTGGAAGATTTATGAAGATAGGTTGGAACTATGCCATAAAGCCTTGAAAATTAGGCATGAAAGACTTTCCAAAATCACAAGCGATGTTGCACCAATTTTGTGGCAATATGGCGCACTTGCAAGGCTCAAAAAAGGCGAAAGCGTGCATCCACTTCTGCATGGCGGATATTCCACAATTTCGCTTGGATATGCAGGGCTTTATGAATGTGTTAAATATATGACAGGTCACAGCCACACCGATAACGGCAAGGGCAAACAATTCGCTTTGGAAGTTATGCAAAAATTAAACGATAAGTGCAAAGAGTGGAAGGAAGCAGAGGATATTGACTACAGCGTTTACGGCACACCAATCGAGTCAACAACATATAAATTTGCAAAGTGCTTGAAAAAGCGTTTCGGCGTTGTGAAAGGTGTGACGGATAAGGACTATATCACAAATTCCTATCATGTTCCTGTGTTTGAAGAAATCGACGCCTTTTCAAAACTTAAACTTGAAAGCGAATTCCAGCGTTTAAGCCCGGGCGGTGCAGTTTCCTATGTGGAAACACCAAATCTTCAAAATAACTTGGAAGTTGTTTTGCAAGTTATCAAGTTTATTTACGACAACATTATGTATGCCGAACTTAACACAAAATCTGACTATTGCCAAAAATGTGGCTACTCTGGCGAAGTTTTAATCGACAACAATTTGGAATGGTATTGCCCAAACTGTGGCAACCGCGACCATAACACCTTGAATGTGGCAAGAAGAACTTGTGGCTACATCGGCACAAACTTCTGGAATAAAGGCAGGACTCAGGAAATTAAGGAAAGAGTTTTGCATATCGATAATAAGGACGACGAATAAGAATTATGAGATACAACAAAATTAGAAAAATGGACATTTCAAACGGCCCAGGCGTTCGAGTTTCGCTTTTTGTTCAGGGTTGCACTTTCAACTGCAAAAACTGCTTTAATCCTGAAACTCACGACTTTAACGGCGGAAAAGAATTTACCGATGAAACCATAAATCATATTTTGGAACTATGCGCCAATGAAAATGTGGAAGGGCTTTCCATTTTGGGTGGCGAGCCTATGCATCCAAAAAACATCGATGCTGTCACAAAACTTGCCAAAGCGTTTAAACAGCGCTTTCCTGAAAAAAATTTGTGGGCATGGACGGGCTTTTTATTCGACACCTATCTTAAAGACAAGGAAATTGTCAAATATCTCGATGTTGTGGTGGACGGGCAATATGTTGACGAACTTCACAATTTCACGCTTATGTGGCGAGGTTCGTCAAATCAGCGTGTCATCGACGTGCAAAATTCGTTGAAAGAAAATAAAGTTATTTTGCTTGCTGGAAATAACAACTAAAAATTTAAATCTCTATTGCGAGGAAATATGAATTATATTGATGTTAAAATAAAAAAATTAGATGAAAAAGCAATCACTCCAACCTATGGAAGTGAGTTTTCGGCAGGTGCTGATTTATATGCTTGCCTCAATGACGATGTGGAAATTTCACCAAACGAAACCAAATTCATTAAAACTGGCATTTCAGTGGAAATTCCAGAGGGGTTTGTTCTTCTTGTGTTCGCGCGTTCTGGACTCAGTTGCAAGCAGGGCTTAGCACCAGCAAATAAGGTGGGAGTTGTTGACTCTGACTATCGCGGTGAGGTGGTGGTGGTGCTTCACAATCATTCCACGGAAACAAGAAAGATATCGCATGGCGACAGAATTGCCCAAATGGTTATTGTACCATATTTCAAAGCGAATTTTGAAGAGGTCACCACTCTTTCTTCCACTGTGCGTGGCGAAGGTGGTTTTGGCTCGACTGGAAAAAAGTGAAATTTTGTGTATGAAAAAAAAGACTTTTCAATCGAAAAGCCTTTTTTATTTTTTTACTATTTATTTTCTTCTTGTTTTTCTTCTTTACTTTCTGCTTTAACTTCCGCAACTTGACTTACTTGTGGTGCGTTCATTTCTTTTTTGTTCAAAACAATTGCCACAATGATAAGCACAGCACTTGCAATAAAGCCAAGCAAGCAGATGACTGATAACGCATCAACTTCACTAAACAATCCAATCAAAATCAAAAATCCAAGAATGAAATTGAAAACAGCAACAGTTATTGGCATTCCTTTTTTTGTTTGCAAAGGTCTGAGCGTCCATTTTAAGTCTGGTGAAACTAATTCCTGTGAAAATAATTCCAAGAATGCCAAAGATAACCATAAGCACAATCATACCAATAGTTATCATGCCCGCAGTTTCAAACACTGGATCTCCTGTTCCCATCATGCCAAACACTGCCATCATACCAACAAAGGATGAAACGGTGTAGTAAACAAACAGAACCATACTTAAAATAAGACCGATAAGCAAGCAAATTTTTGATGAACTTTTCATTTTTACCTCCTTAAATAGTATATTATCAAAAAGAAAATTTTAAGTCAACAAAATAATTAAAAAAAATTAATTAAATTTTTTATAGTATAATAATAGGCTTGAGTAAATTATATTGAAAGTAAAAATCTTAAAGTGGACGAGTTAAGTTGGTGAAAAGATATGAAAAAAAATTATATGCGAGTTGACCGCATTTTTTAACTATAACTTTTCTTTTTTATTTAAAAATATTTTAAAGAAAATAAATATAAAAACATAAACCAATTGAGTCACGACTGGCTCGCCAGCGGAGTTGTGTTTAACCATGGAAAATGTATTAAATTTTAACCACAACTTTTATTTCTTCTTTCTTATTTTTTATTTCAAAATATTTTAGAAGAAAATAGATATAAAATTCAAAACCAATCAAGTCACGACTGGCTCGCCAGCACAGCGCGAGTTGCGTTTGGCCGTGGAAAAATATTCGCAAAACACTAAATCCACAACTTTTATTTCTTCTTTCTTATTTTTTATTTTTCTTTGGTGGTGATAGCTGGAATCGAACCAGCGACCTTATGGGTATGAACCATACGCTCTAACCAGCTGAGCTATATCACCATGCTTTGAAAGTATACAATAATTTTCTTTTTTTGTCAATTATTTTCACAAACTTTTTTGCGAGAAAAGGTTTTTGCTTGCATTTTTAGCAAATTTTTTCTATAATTAAATATGTTTAAAGGAGAAAATTATGATTGAAGAACAAATTAAAAAAGCAAATATTCAAGCGATGAAAGATAAAGACGCGGTTGCACGCGCTTTTTACAGTGTGCTTATGAATAAAATTATGTTGGAAAAAATTAATAAGCGTGAAAAAGGCGAAGATTTAACCGACGCAGACATTTCAAACATCATTCAAAAGATGATTAAGGAACTTGCCGACGAAAAAGAGAACTATCAAAAGGCAAACCACACCGAAGAAGTGGAAAAACTAACACGACAAATGGAAATCGCCAAGACCTATCTTCCAAAAATGATGACAAAAGAGGAAATCAAAAAGGAAATTCTTTCGCTAAATGATAAATCTATCGGTGTTGTGATGAAACATTTTAAACAAAACTTCAACGGCAAGGTGGATATGCGTCTTGTGCAAGAAGTGTTAAAGGAACTTTCATGAATGTTTTTGCAATAAGTGACTTACATCTTTCGGTCAACAATCCTAAGCCGATGGATATTTTCGGTCCTCAGTGGGAAAGTTATTTAGATAAAATTTTTTCAGACTGGCAGAAAAAGGTGAAAGAAGACGACCTTGTTCTTCTTGCTGGCGATTTTTCTTGGGCGATGAAACTTGAGGACAGTGTTTCCGATTTTGAAATGCTGAAAAATCTTCCCGGGAAAAAAGTGATAATAAGAGGCAATCATGATTATTGGTGGAAGAGTATCTCGGCTGTCAGAAAAATTCTTCCAGAAAACTTCTATGCCATTCAAAATGACGCCATTAAGTTTGAAAACATCATTATTTGCGGAACAAGGCTTTGGAATTTGCCAGATATGAAAAAATTTACCGAAGAGGACGATAAAATTTATAAGCGCGAACTCATTCGTTTAAGGCTTACCTTGGAAAACGCCAAAAAACTTCAAAATGGCGAAGAAAAAATTGTTTGTATGCTTCACTATCCTCCATTCACTTTTAAAGAAGAGGATAACGAAATAACAGCACTTATGGAAGAGTTTGGCGTTAGCGCTGTTGTTTATGGGCATATTCATGCATATTTAAAGCAACATCTTGTTTTGGAAAAGCATGGCATAACATACTATTTGACCTCTTGCGACCTTGTGAACAACACACTAATTAAGATTGATGTCTAAATTTGGCGAAATTTGATTATTAAAGTCAAACATAAATTAATTAAATATTATTGACAAAGATATTGTTAATATTGTAAAATAAGAAAGCATTGGAGAACTTTATGAAAAAATTTTTAATGGTTATTTGTTGTGTTTTGACTTTTGGACTTGTGCTTGCAGGTTGTTCAACCAGCAATATTAGTAATGATCAAAACGGAATTATCTATAACGGCAACGCAGGAACAATCGTCAGTGGATATCTATATTATGGCAACGCCTTTGCGGATGTTTCTTCTTTTACCGACCAAGCAAGTTATGATTCTTCAGCAAAAACAGCATATCTAAATAGGCTCAACTTAAACGAAGAGCGTGACGCAAAAGGTAAAAATTTCTCACCAAATGGAAATGTGGTTATAAACAGCGAAGAGGTTATCGCACATGAAAGTCAATTTATGTTTGTGATAGATGAGCATTTATATTTTGCAAAGCCAGATGAACATTCCTATTATATCGAAGGAAACCTTGAACAACATTATGACTACACCACATTTTGCTCAATTAATATCAATGGTGGCAAAATAAATGAATATGACTATCAAGGCGTGGTTGAACAAATTGAAGTTCAAGAGTTTAATGGAAATTATTATGTCATCGCTTTTGCTAACGACAATTTGGTTGTCACAAAACTAAATAATGGAAATTTGGATAGTCATATCTTAGCCACCGATGTGACAAGCGTGGCAATTCCAGAAACCGCCGAAGCAGGTGCAAACGATGAGTGGAATGGAATGATTTACTTCACCACAACAAACGAAAGAGGAAATGAAATCACAAGGCAAATTTCAGTGGAAGCGGAAAATGGCGATAGCGCTAAAACAATCTCCTCTAAAAATGGCGCAGTTTCTTTCTTGTATCGTGCAAATGACTACATTGTTTACACTCACACAGAAAACAACACCACACGCGTTTATTTTAACAATGTCAAATCTGCGACAAACTCCGACAAAATCATTTCCACAAATGACGCAAACATTCTTTCGTATAATTCCACTATTTCAAATGCGTTTTTGCTTAACTATGGCACATCAGCAGAAATGTTAATTTATGATAATTCCGACGGAACATTAAGTTTTAAAAACAAAGTTGGTGGAAGCGGAACAATCACATTAAGTGACGGCTCAGCGGGTATTGCGGACTATGAAATCATGTTTTTTGACGGAAGTCTTGCATATCTTATGTCGGGAAAGGCAATCTATGAAATTGACTTTGCACCACTTGCAAGCATAAGAACCTCTTATACTTCTCAAAATCTCACAGGTCGCACCATCGTTTCCATGACAGCCATTCAAACAAAAGGCACGCTTTATTCTTACGACGGCGAATATATTTACTACTATGCTCAACTTGAAGAATTAACCGACGAAGAACAAGAACTCATCGACGCTGAAAAAGAAGAGGCGGGAATCGAGGTTTCTGATGAGGACGAAGAGGAAGACTCTATAACCACAACGGACAGCGGATGCTATTTATATCGCGTTCGTATCAATAACAATAACGACACATCTCGCTATGAACTTCTTGGGCAAACAAGTCATGTTGAGCGTCATTCAGATTATGTTTATAAAAAATAAATAAGTTTAAAAAATTAAAGAAGTTTTGCTTAAAGCAAGACTTTTTTCTTTATTTCTCTTGTAAATCTTTGAAATTTTGCCAATCACCTTTAATAATCTTGATAATTCTTTTAATTTCCAATTTTAAATTTGAGATATGCTAAGTTTCGACACTATTTTTTACAAGCCGACACAAAATTTATTTTTTCTTTTTTAATTATTGGGAAAACTTATGTTATCTTAAAAATGTTTTGCAGGACAAAAATAAATTTAAGGAGTTTTTTATGAGTAAGAAAATTTACATTGCAGATAACGACGAAAAAATTATTGAACATTTTAAGGCGAGCGATAAATTTGAAGTTGTCGGCACTTCCATAGACGGCGAAGAAGTGGTGAACGAAGTCATTAAAACAAAGCCTGATGTTTTGGTTATGGAGGTTATGCTTTCTAAACTTGACGGCTTTGCTGTTTATGAAAAAATTAAAGTTTTAAAAGAGGAAACGCCAAAGGTTATCTTCATTTCTTCGCTATCACACAGCGGTTTTGTTAACAAAGCACTTCAAATGGGTGCAAGTTATTTCATGATTAAACCAGTTTCAGCCGAAACTTTGGAAAAGAGGATAAATGAAATTCTATCTGCTACAACAACTGAAAACCGACAACTCGATGAAAAAATTTCCAACATCTTCATAAGCATTGGAATTCCAGCACACATAAAAGGCTATCAATTTTTGCGTGAAGCGGTTAAACTTGCCGTTGAAGAGCCAGAGATTATCAGTTCAATAACAAAAAAACTTTATCCAACCATTGCTGAGCGTTTTGAAACAAGTTCCAGCAAAGTGGAAAGAGGTATGCGTCATGCCATTGAGGTTGCTTGGAACAGAGGTAAAATTGAAAACATCAATAATATTTTTGGCTTAAAGATATATAATAGGAATGAGAAGCCAACTAATGGAGAACTTATTGCCCTTATTGCCGACAAGATGCTTATGGACTGCTAAAAAATTACAGAGAAAATAATTTTTTTTGAAAAGGGTATTGAAAAAATAGGAAT
>CALVWC010000005.1 GCA_944364445.1 uncultured Clostridia bacterium
GATTTGGAAATTGTTGTTGAATATGTTCTTCTGCAAAATTTGTTTATCGACCTTTTCATTTTTAAAACCACGGAAAAGATTTTAAAAATCAAGGGAAGATTTTTCTTTTTTATTTCCCTTTTTGCCTCAATTTTTGCGATCATCTTTCCTCTCTTTCATGTTTCTGGCATATGGTCGATGGTGCTTAAAGCGTTTTTTGGCATTCTTTTATGCACGCTTGCTTTTAAATTTAAAAAGTTTTCCTCTTTCTTAAAAATCTATATCGTTTTTATGTTTGTGACATTCCTATATGGCGGAGTGGCGACCTTTTTTGTGCAAAGTGTGGGGCAAATACACACACTTATCATGCTTGGCATAATTTTCGTAACATATTTAATTATGCAATACGCTGTTAAGTTTGTGAACAAACGAAAAAATGTGGAAAATTGTTGCACAGAGGTTGTTTTAAAAAATGGTGAAAAGGAACTTAATTGCAAAGGCTTTCTTGACACTGGAAATCTGCTTGTTGACCCGCTGACGCAAAGGCCTATTTGCATAATTGGCTGGAAACTTTTTTCGCATTTAGAAACAGGCGTTGACCTTGAAGATGTTTTAAGAAAAAAGGTGGAAAAATTGCCACTTGCTCACTATGTGATGCTGGATACAGTTGGCAAAAAAAGCAAAGTTTTGGCATTTGAAATCGACAAACTTAAAGCTCACGGCAAGGAAGTGGAAAAGCCGATTTTGGCACTTTGCTTTAAAAATTTTCCTAATTATGAAATCATTTTGCACAGCAGTTTTGCATAAAGGAGGGAGTATGAAATTAATAGATAAAATCAAAATGCTTATCTACAAAATGATGAATAAAGAGGAGTGGACAGAGGCGGAAAACTTTGTGTTTTATGTGTGCGGAAGGGAGGCGCTTCCAGAGCCTCTTTCCAGCGAGGAAGAGCAACTTTTATTGGAGGAGGCACAAAACGGAAGCAAAGTGGCACGCGACCGCCTTATTGAACACAACATCAGACTTGTGGTTTATATTGCCAAAAAATTCGAGTCCAGCGGGCTTGACCTTGAAGACTTAATTTCCATTGGTGCAATTGGGCTTATTAAAGCGGTGAAAACATACAGCCTTGACAAGAACATTAAACTTGCCACCTATGCCAGCCGTTGCATTGAAAATGAAATTTTGATGCAACTTAGGAAGAACACGCGAATTAAAAATGAAGTGAGTCTTGATGAACCACTATCCTCTGACGGCGACGGCAACGAACTTCTTCTTGCCGACATCATTCCTGTTGATGAGGACACAGTTTCCAAAGGTGTGGAAATGGGGTCGGATAGGCAGATACTTTTCAGCGTGCTTAAAAAGTTGGATGTTCGCGAACAGCAAATCATGATTTATCGTTTTGGCTTAAACGGACAGGAGGAAAAGACGCAAAAAGAAGTGGCTGACATGATGGGGATAAGTCAAAGTTATATCTCACGAATTGAGAAGAAGATTTTAAGCAAGTTGAAACGAAAATTAGAAAAGACGGATATCTTGTGACGGGTTGAAAAAATAAATCATTTGAAATTACGAAAAAATGAAAAAAGTGCGTTTTAAACGCAAAAAATCATAAAAAACACGCGAAATTTTACTATTTTCGGCGATTGAAAATATTTTTGCATATTCTTCCTTAAAATAGACAAAGATATTGCTATTAAGGGGGAGTTATGGCAAACAGAGTTTTTATCTCAGGAGTCAACACATCAAGCCTTCCTAAACTTAAAAACGCAGAGATAGCGGAACTTATGAAAAAGGTTAAACAAGGTGATGAATTTGCACGCGACCAATTTGTTGTGGCAAATTTGCGTCTTGTTTTAAGCGTTGTTCAAAGGTTTTCCAGTCACAGCGACAAATCGGATGATATGTTTCAAGTGGGTTGCGTTGGGCTTTTGAAAGCGATTGACAATTTTGATGAAACTTTAAATGTTAAGTTCTCCACCTATGCCGTTCCCATGATTATTGGTGAGATAAGAAGATATTTGCGTGACAACAACTCCGTGCGTGTCAGCCGTTCCATTCGTGATGTGGCATACAAGTCGCTTAAAGTGAAAGAGGAGATAATCAAAAAGTTTAATCGCGAGCCAACACTAGACGAGATTGCCAGCGTTTTGGAAATACCAGTCAGCGAGGTGACCTTTGCGCTGGACGCCATAAGCGAAACGATTTCGCTTTCCGAACCAGTTTATAACGACGGCAACGACACAATAAGAATTATGGACCAAATTGCCAGCGTGAAAGATGACGATGATAATTTGGTGGAAAAAATGACCTTGAACGATGCCATAAAAAACTTGACGGAACGCGAAAAAGAAATACTCCTCATGCGATATTATGTTGGCAAAACTCAAATGGAAGTAAGCGAGGAAGTTGGCATAAGTCAAGCCCAAGTTTCGCGTTTAGAAAAGACCGCACTTAAAACATTAAAAAAGTTTTTTGAGTAAAAATTTCATATTTTTTTAATAAAAATGCAAAAATTTAGCAAATTTAGACTATTTTTTTGCATTTTTTCTTATTAAACTATTTAAATCTATGTTTGCTTCAACATCCGAAATTTCCACTTTGGAAAGATATTTCATGTCGATTTCAAAAGGTTCTTCATTGTAAATTTTTTCCGCTGTTTTCATACTTATTCCCCAAAAATAAGTTAAGTTGCGTAGTTTAATTTTATTGTTTTTTAAATATTCTTTTATTGCTTCTTTTTTAAACTTAAATTCCAATTTCATAGTCACTCCTTATTTGTTTATTTTTACAGAAACCAACCTCTCATTTCCGTGGCATAAAATTTATTTCTGTATATCATTATAATAATATCATTATAATGATAAGTCAAGTATTTTTATTAATATTATGATATCATTATAATAATATCAATATATTTATAAAATGAGGGCGAGTTATGAGTAAATTTAGTGAAAGGCTAAAAGAACTGAGAATAGAAAGAGGTTTAAGTCAAGATAAAATTTCACTTTTAACTGGAATATCTCAATCTACAATATCTTCATATGAGTCAAAAAGAATAAAACCAACTGATGAGGTTATTATAACTTTTTGCAAATTTTTCAAAGTTTCGGCAGACTATCTTTTAGGGCTTGTTGATTAATCTTGTTTTTAAAATTTGCTGAAAAAGTAAAATTCTGTCATTATTTGACATAATACGACATAAATTACCACATGGAAACTTCATTTTTGGAACTTAGGTGTAAGGAAGTGGTTAATGTGGTGGACGGGCGCAGGCTTGGGCATATTGTTGACATTTGTTTCAATTTGCAAACGGGATGCTTGCTTGGCATTGTTGTCCCTGGCGAAAAAAGTTTTTGGAATGTTTTTAAAAGCGGTATGGAACTTTTCATTCCAATTTCGCAAATCGTGAAAGTGGGCGAGGATGCAATTTTGGTGGAGATTTTCACGACTTCAAACAATCAAACCACTTCCTATATTATGGGTGGCAAGAAAAAAGAAAAATAAGTTTAGTTAACTTATTTTTTTATAGATATTTAAAAAGAAAAATCGCTTTAAGAAAGTTCCCTTTCCAGCGACTTTTTTCTATATTCATTTTTTTCTGCGTCTGTTCTATATTGACCATTACTTAGGCGATAGTTTCCTTTTATGTTTGGGTTTTTCTCGACCTTTTCCACTTTCATATTTATTTCATCAAAATAGTTGTTAAACAAAACATCTTTTTCGTTTTTCATATCTTTCCTTACATTTCAGTTATGAGTTTAATAAAGTTTGTGACATCTTTAAATTGGCGATATACAGAGGCAAAACGAACATAGGCAATTTCGTCCACTTTTTTCAATCTTTCCATAATCATTTCGCCAATCTGGCTGGACTTGATTTCTTGAACAAGGGAATTTTGAATGGTCTTTTCAATATCCTCTGCCATAGCGTCGATTTGTGCCATGCTGACAGGGCGTTTTTCGCACGCCTTAATCATTCCGCATTTGATTTTTTCGATGTTGAAAGGTTGGCGAGAACCGTCTTTTTTAATAACCAAAATTGGCACAGTTTCCACTGTTTCATATGTAGTAAATCGCTTACCGCAGTTGAGGCATTCACGGCGTCTGCGAATGGAATTGGTTTCCTCGGTGCTTCTTGAGTCAAGAACTTTGCTTGCCTCACTTCCACAATATATACATTTCATAGTTTTCTCCTTGAGTATATCTTAGCACAAAATATTGGGTCAAAGCAACCTTTTAAGCACAATATTTTCTTTTTTCGCAAAGTTTTCATAAACAAAAATGTTAAACCATAAATTTTTTATATGATGAGTTTATGTGACGGAAAAGTGAATAAAACATATCGCGTTGTGGGTGTGAACGGGCAGGGCAAGGAAGCAAGGCGTCTTTTGGAACTTGGCATAATTGCTGGTCAACCTATTAAAATTTTGAATAAATCATCGCTTAAAAAGGTCTATTTGGTGGAGATTAGAGGCTATCTTCTCAGCGTTAAGGCGTCGATACTAAAACTGGTGCAGGTGGCGTGATGGAAGAAATCTTGTTGGTGGGAAATCCAAACTCTGGCAAAACCACACTCTTTAACAGTTTGACCAAATCGGACGAGCATGTTGGCAACTGGCACGGCGTGACCGTGGAAGAAAAGAAAAAGGTTAAAAATATTGGCGGAGAAAACTTTTTGATTGTGGATACGCCCGGCATATATTCTCTTGCGCCACTTTCGTTTGAAGAAGAGGTTTCCATTAAGATTATTGAAAGTGGAAAGTATAGAAAAATCATCAATTTATGCGACCAAAACAACTTGCAACGCAATTTATATCTCACGCTTTGCCTTTTGGAAGAAAAAAGAGATGTGGTTTTGGTTGTGAACGAGATTGACAGAAAGTTGAAGTTTAAAGTTGACAGGAAAAAACTTTCCTCAATTTTAGGTGTTCCAGTTTTTGAAGTGAATAGCCATATGGAAACAAAAGAACTGGAGAAAGAGATGCTTAAAACTTCTTCTGCGAAAGCAAATTTGCCGTATTTAAACAAAATCGACTTTTCTTCAATAAATTCATTATTTAGCGACAAACTTTTTTGCATTAAAGCGTTTGAACGAAATGAAACTTTTTTTAAACTTCAGGGTTATAGTGACGAAAAAATCAAAGAAATTTTTGCTAAAGTGCCAAAAGATAGCATGGAAATTTTGGCGAAAGCAAGATATGAATTCCTTGACAGTGTGATTGAATTTTCAGCAAAAGAAAACACTTTCGTTTATGGCAAAAGCAAGTTGGATAAGATTTTACTCAATAAATATTTTGCTTTTCCTTGTTTTCTTTTAATTTTGGCAGGCATATTTTATCTAACTTTTTTCTCTGTTGGCGCACTCTTATCCGACGGGCTTAGCGCACTGTTATCTCTTATTAGCGAGCCAATTTTAAACCTTATTCATAATTCGGTTGGCGAAAGTTTCATTTATTATCTTTTTGCCGATGCCATTTTTGGTGGGGTTAGCACCGTGCTTTCCTTTCTGCCTCAAGTGGTGCTTTTGTTCTTCTTCTTAAGCGTTTTGGAGGATAGCGGATATTTAAGCCGTGTGGCGTTTTTGTTTGAAGATATTTTAAGCAAAGTTGGACTTTCTGGAAAAAGCGTTTACACATTGCTCATGGGCTTTGGTTGCTCAACGTCTGCCATTATGACCGCACGCAACATGGATAACAAAAACAGCAAAATTAAAACCGCGCTCATCTGCCCATACATGAGTTGTTCGGCAAAAATTCCTATCTACACCGTGGTGGGTGGTGCGTTTTTTGGCGCAAGCAACATCTTTGTTATTATGGGTCTTTATCTTCTTGGCGTGGTTGTGGCAATTTTGATTTCTAAAATTTTGGATAAAACGATTTTGAAAAGCACAAATCAAACTTTCATTTTGGAATTTCCTCCATACAGGCGAACCTCATTTAAGCGCGTGGGCAAAATTTTGTGGAAAAACAGCAAGGCGTTTTTAATTAAAGTTGGCTCAATCATGATTGCCATGAATGTTATTGTTTTCATCCTTTCCTCTTTCACTTTCACCTTTCAGTTTGTGCGTGACGGAGAGGGAAGTATTCTGCAAACGATTGGAAAATTTTTAGCACCGATTTTTGCACCTTTAGGCTTCAACAACTGGGCAGTTGTTTCGGCACTTCTTGCTGGGCTTGTGGCAAAAGAGGTGGTGGTTTCCTCCATTGCCATGTTTAACGGCGTGGATGCAAGTGCTTTGAGGCTTATCTCCGAGTCAATTCTTCTGCCAACCAGTGTGGTGTATTTTTCCAGTCACGCTTCCGTTCTATCCTTCCTTGTTTTTTGTTTGCTTTACACACCTTGCCTTGCTTCCATGAGCATGATGAGCGAAGAGATTGGCAAAAAGTGGACGCTTATCGGCATTGGAATAGAGCTATTAACGGCGTATATCGTAAGTTTCATTGTGTATAATCTTGCCTTTGCTGTGGAGATTTTTGGCGCGCCTATTATTTTTGCCATTTTAAGTTTAGTTATAATTCTTTGTGCCACCATTTTTGTTGTGAAATTTGTAAGCCATAAAAAATGCACAAAAGATTGTTTAAATTGCCGAAAAAAATGCTAATAATCTGTTTGCATATATCACATTTATTAAAAAAATTTAACTTGTTTGAATTAGAGCTAGATTATTAAAAATTTTTAAGTATTTTATTTTTGAAAAACAATTTACTTATTTTTCTTAATGTGATATATTAATATATATGAAACCGATTGTTGCAGTCGTTGGGCGAGCAAATGTGGGGAAGTCCACATTTTTTAATAAGATTTGTGGAAAGAGAATTTCCATTGTGGACGATGTTGCGGGTGTCACTCGCGACAGAATTTATGCTGACGCTGAATGGTGTGGGCAAAAATTCACGCTTGTTGACACTGGTGGTGTGGAATTTAAAACTGATGATATTTTTCAGGACGAAATTAAAGAACAAGTGGAACTTGCACTTGATAATGCCACTGTGATTGTGTTTTTGGTGGACGGCAAAACGGGGATAACGCTCACTGATATGCAGGTTGCCAAAATGCTTAGAAAGAAGAATTTGCCAATCGTTTTGGTGGTTAATAAACTCGACAATTTCGACCTAACAAACCTCTATGATTTTTACAGCCTAGGGCTTGGCGACCCTATGCCAATTTCTTGCACGCAAGGCAGGGGAATTGGAGATGTGCTTGATAAAATTGTTTCCTATTTTCCAAAGGATAGAGAGCATGAGGAGGTGGACGGCATAAAAATCACGCTTGTTGGTAAGCCAAATGTGGGAAAATCCTCGTTAATTAACCGACTTTTGGGAAAAAAACGAGTGGTGGTCAGCGATGTTGAGGGCACAACAAGAGATTCTGTCACCATTCCCTTTAAGTGCAATAAAAAAGACTACTATCTTGTTGACACAGCGGGCCTAAGAAGGCAAAGAGGTGTGGAAAAGGAAAGCGTGGAGGGCTACTCGGTGCTTAGAAGTATGTCTGCAATTTCCGAAAGCGATGTTGTGCTTGTTGTGTTTGACGCGTCGAAAGATATTTCCGAGCAAGATGTCAGAATTGCGGGATATGTTCATGAAGAGGGAAAACCTAGCGTGATTGTGGTGAATAAGTGGGACTTGAAAACAATGGATAAAGGTAAATTCGAAAATAACCTTAAAGAAAAACTTGCGTTTATGTCCTACTTCAAAGTTTGCTATGTTTCTGCGCTTACTGGCAAAGGCATGAGCGAAATTATGGAAAATGTGGACGCGGTTTATGAGAACGCTTCAAGAAGAATTACCACTGGTGTTTTGAACGACATATTGCAAGACGCTATTTTGAACTTTGAACCGCCAGCCAAGAACGGTCAAAAGGCGAAAATTATGTATGCCACCGAGGTCAGCACAAATCCGCCAAAGTTTGTGTTTTTCTGCAAAATGCCAGAACTTATCAACTTTTCATATTCAAGATATTTGGAAAACAGATTAAGAGAAAAATTAGATTTTTCTGGAACGCCTATTCAGTTGGTGTTCAAGGGTAAGGAGGAAGAATGAGTGTCTATATTGCACTTGTAATCGCATTTGTTGTTTCTTATTTAATTGGAAACATCAACTTTGCTCGCATTTTTTCTTGGGTGTTTGCCAAAAAAGATATAACAACTGTTGGAAGTAAAAATCCGGGAACTATGAATATGCTTCGCACGCGTGGGTTTGGTGAGGCGATTTTAACTCTTGTTATGGAAGCTATTAAAAGTGGCGTGCCAGCACTTGTTTCCTATTATCTTATTGGGCATTTCTATGCTGGATATGCAGATTTAGCATTTTTCATTGCAGGTTTTGCTGGAATTATTGGTCATTGCTTTCCTGTGTTTTACAAGTTTAAAGGTGGCAAAGGCGTGGCTTGCACCTTTGGACTTTTCACCTTTCATCCAATTTTTTGGTGGATGTCGCTCATCGGTTTTGTAATTTGTTTTCTATTGTTGCTGTTTGTGGTAAAATTTGGCTCAGTTGTTTCACTTTTTTATGTGACTGGAATGTCGGTGGTTGCAACAGTGCTATTTTCAATTTCAAATCATCCATTTTTAATTGCTCTTCTTGTGATTATTTGGCTTAATGTTGTTATGATTTATGCTCTTCATCACGCAAACTTACATCGTTTATTTACTGGCAAGGAAAATAAGGTTGACCTTATGAGCAAGTTAAAGAAAAAGAAAAGTGATGAAAACTTGAAGAAAGAAAATGAAAGTGTCATTGAAGAGAAAGTGGAAGATGAAAATAAAGAAAAGGGAAATTCGAATGACGACTTAAGTAAAGACGCATAATTAAATGCGTTTTTTTGTTCTATAAAAATCTCCCCTTTCATATTATATGGTAAGCATGGAGGTTATATGGAAAAATATCAAATCTATGAAGATATTAAAACCCGCACCAATGGTGATATATATGTTGGCGTGGTCGGACCAGTCAGAGTGGGAAAATCCACTTTCATTTCTGAGTTTATGAAAAAACTTGTTGTTCCTAACATTGAAAACGAAAACAGCAAAAAACGCACTATCGATGAACTTCCACAAAGCGCTGACGGCAAAACAATCATGACCACTCAGCCAAGGTTTGTGCCTAATGAGGCTGTCAGAATTTCTGTTGCTGACAAGGTCAATTTGAAAGTCAGGATGATTGATTGTGTGGGCTATCTTGTGTCGGGTGCAATGGGTGTGGAAGAAAACAGCAAACCACGACTTGTGAAAACGCCTTGGTCAGATAAGGAAATGCCTTTTGAAAAGGCGGCAGAATTTGGCACAAAAAAGGTTATTGAAGACCACTCCACAATAGGCATTGTTGTGACAACAGACGGCTCGGTGACAGATTTGGAACGAGCAAGTTATGTTTCTGCTGAAGAGCAAATTGTGGCAGACATGAAACGCTGTGGCAAACCATTTGTTATTGTTCTAAACACGAAAAGTCCACAGAGTGCTGATAGCAAAAAACTTGCTCAAAGTTTAAGTGAAAAATACAGCGCTCAAGTTGTTGCTATGAATGTGCAAGAGATGAAAGAGAGCGATATTGAACGCGTGTTTGAAAAAATGCTTCTTGAGTTTCCTATCACAAGCATCAAGGTGGATATGCCAAAGTGGATTTCTGCACTGCCTTTTTCCAATCCAATTATAAAGGAAATTGTTTCTGAGGTTAAAAAATTCGGAAGCGGAATTAAAAAAATTGGCGACACAAACAAAAACACTGTGGTTTTCACTGAAAGCGAAAGTTTTGACCCAATAACTTTTTCAAATGTTGAAATGGGTGAGGGAGTGATAAGGTTTAGCGTCATTCCAAAAGAAAATTTGTTTTATAAAGTCCTTTCTGATGAGTGCGGTTTTGAAATTAAAGATGATTTTGCTCTGGTTTCATATATCAAAGATTTGGCAGTGGCAAAAGTTAATTACGATAAACTTAAAAATGCACTTGCTGAGGCTGAAGAGGGTGGCTATGGAATTGTTGTTCCAAGTCAAGAAGAGTTTTCTTTGCAAGAGCCAGAGGTTGTTAAACAAGGCAATCGCTATGGAGTGAAAATTAAGGCAAGCGCGCCAAGTTTGCATATCATTAAAGTGGATGTGGAAACAGAAGTCACTCCTCTTGTTGGAACAGAGGCACAAAGTCAAGACCTTGTTAACTATTTGAATGAACAATTTGAAAATAATCCTGAACAAATTTGGGAAACAAATCTTCTGGGCAAAAGTTTGTCGGCACTTGTTGGCGATAATATCTCTTCAAAAATTGTTATGATGCCACAAGATGCACAAAGAAAAATGCGTAAAACATTGGGCAGAATTATCAATGAGGGAAAAGGCGGAGTGCTTTGTATTCTGCTTTGATGCGGGCGAAAGTCCATGCAGGGCATGGTGCGCTGTAAGCGCGCCAGCCTTTTTGCATTTTAAAATAAAAATTTTTGTAGAAATAGGTGGCAAAAAGGCACTTTCGTCCGCACCTTCCACGCACAAGCCTAATTTAAGCCACAAACTTTTCTCACGCTCTTACTTAAATAAGCTATTTATTAGAAAGAACTTAATTTTTTATGTAATTTAGGATATAAAATAACAAAATTCAAGAAAATCTTGCAAATTTGTTTGCTAAATTATGTGATTTTATTTATAATAACAATATGAAAAGATTATTTTTATTAATTTTATCCTTTATGTTTTTAGGTGGGGCGGTTTCATCCTCTGCCTTTTTTATTAATAATGGCTTGCAAGTCACCGAAACAAATCGGGAGGGGGAATTCACAACCTCTGAAAATGAAAATCTAGAAGATGTGACAGCAAGCGCACCAACAAATGACGAATATTGGACAGATTCTGGCAACTATGCGACCTCATTCGCAGGTGGCACAGGAATTGAAAGCGACCCATATCTTATTTCAACGCCACAGCAATTGGCGTATTTATCTGTTTTAATTAATGACTCTTCAACAAACTCGCAATACGCAAGTTTGTATTATGAACAAACCACAAATCTTAATATGTCGGCATATTGGTGGGACGCAATCGGTTATAGTTCTTCTTATTATTTTGGCGGACACTATAATGGTGGTGGTTTCACAATTGCTGGGCTTTACACAGAGGCAGGAACAACCTCCAGCTATAACTATCAAGGTTTATTTGGATATGCTAGTGGAGCAGAAATTCATGATGTTGGAATAATTGATTCTAATATTCAAGGTTCTAGTTATGTTGGTGGAATTGCTGGGTATGCTTATTCTTCTTCAACCATAACGAACTGCTATAACACAGGTTCAGTGACAAGTTCAAACGATTGGGTTGGCGGAATTGCTGGGTATGCTTCTTCTTCAACCATAACGAACTGCTATAACACAGGTTCAGTGACAGGTTCTAGTTATTATGTAGGCGGAATTGCTGGGTGGGCTTATTCTTCTGTAACCATAACGAACTGCTATAACACAGGTTCAGTGACAGGTTCTAGTCAAGTTGGCGGAATTGCTGGGCGTGTTTTTTCTTCAACCATAACGAACTGCTATAACACAGGAAGTGTGAGTGGTGAGGATAACGTTGGCGGAATTGCTGGGTATGCTTCTTCAACCATAAGGAACTGCTATTGGGGTGGAAATTGCACATTAAGTGTTGCAGTTGGCGGCGGATCTGCTGCAACCAATTGCGGAACTTGCACAATAGAGGAAGTTAAAAGTTTAAGTTGGTATTCTGATTCTTCAAAGTGGAATTCAAGTTATCCATGGGATTTTGAAACTGTTTGGACTTTTGTTGATGGCATGAATGACGGCTATCCTGTTCTTCAAGCATTTATTCCAGGACCTGATAACGACGGCTATTGGACAGACGCGGGCAACTATGCGACCTCATTCGCAGGTGGCACAGGAATTGAAAGCGACCCATATCTTATTTCAACGCCACAGCAATTGGCGTATTTATCTGTTTTAATTAATGACTCTTCAACAAACTCGCAATACGCAAGTTTGTATTATGAACAAACCACAAATCTTAATATGTCGGCATATTGGTGGGACGCAATCGGTTATAGTTCTTCTTATTATTTTGGCGGAAAATATAATGGTGGTGGTTTCACAATTGCTGGGCTTTACACAGAGGCAGGAACAACCTTCAGCTATTCCTATCAAGGTTTATTTGGATATGCTAGTGGAGCGGAAATTCATGATGTTGGAATAATTGATTCTAATATTCAAGGTTATCAATATATTGGCGGAATTGCTGGGTGGGTTGATAGTGCAACCATAACGAACTGCTATAACACAGGTTCAGTGACAGGTTCTAGTGATGTTGGCGGAATTGCTGGGTATGCTTCTTCTTCAACCATAACGAACTGCTATAACACAGGTTCAGTGACAGGTTCTAGTTATCGAGTTGGCGGAATTGCTGGGGAGGCTTATCCTTCAATTTCAATAACGAACTGCTATAACACAGGTTCAGTGACAGGTTCTGATTATATTGGCGGAATTGCTGGGTATGCTTCTTCAACCATAAGGAATTGCTATAACACAGGTTCAGTGACAGGTTCAAACTATTATGTTGGCGGAATTGCTGGGTATGTTCCTGGAGCAACCATAACGAACTGCTATAACACAGGTTCAGTGACAGGTTCTGGTCATGTTGGCGGAATTGCTGGGCGGACTTATTCTTCAACCATAACGAACTGCTATAACACAGGTTCAGTGACAGGTCCTAGTTATGTTGGTGGAATTGCTGGGCGGGCTTATTCTTCTTCAACCATAACGAACTGCTATTGGGGTGGAAATTGCACATTAAGTGTTGCAGTTGGCAGTGGAGATGCAACCAATTGTGGAACTTGCACAATAGAGGAAGTTAAAAGTTTAAGTTGGTACTCTGATTCTTCAAAGTGGAATTCAAGTTATCCATGGGATTTTGAAACTGTTTGGGTGTTTATGAGCGGTGAAAATGATGGTTATCCTGTTTTACGAGCATTTTATATGGTTTCAATCACTTTTGATGCTAATGGTGGTCAGGGTGTAATGGATGATTTTAAGGTTTCAATTGGAACAAGTGGCATACTTCCAACTTGCACGTTCACAAGAACTGGCTATGAGTTTGCGGGCTGGGCAACAAGTTCAACAGGCGCGGTGGTATATTCTGACGAGCAGACGATAACACCAACAGCAAGCATGACACTTTATGCCGTTTGGCGAGCGGAGGTTTACACAATCACACTTGATTGGCAAGGTGGAAGTGGTAATGGTTGGGAAGTTATCTACTATAAATATGGCGGATACATGCTTTTTGATTCTGAGGCATGCACAACTGGAATTTCTGGAAGTGCACTTTTAGCTCGAAAAACTCGTCCGGGTTATTTATTTTCCTCTTTCACAACAAATGCTGACGGCTCTGGCACAGTGATGTTTCAGAATAGCGAATATTTGAATTTAAATACCATTGTTGCAGATGATATTTGGTATGCACAATGGACGCCAAATGTTGTGGCGAAGTATGATAGTGCAGGCGATTATTGGTATATTGAAAATGGTAAAATACCACAAACAAAGGTGACCGATAGCGGTTTAATAAGTTCACTTAATTCGGCAACAACAAATGGTGGAAATTATTACATCGCAGGGCAAACTTTAACGGCAAAGATGTATAACGGCACGGAATATTGCAAGTGGAATAACAACTGGTATGAAGTTGAGCCGATTAGGTGGAGATTAGACGCATCTTCAAGTCAAAAGGACGGTTATGGCACAACCACGGACACTAATGCAGTCTTAGCTGAGATTGTGTTTGTTGGGCAATATTCAAGCACTTATTTAGGTTCGGGAGCAGGATATTCAACCACAGCCGTGGAGGAGTTTAAGAAGAACGGAATTGACGAAAAATATCTTGTGGACTATCAAAACGAGGCGTATAACTTTGGCAATGGCACAACGATGTATAACCTATACAAAGATTACACAAATATGTTTGTGGCAAACGAAAGTGAGATAAATTCAGTTTCCACTACAACAGCAATAGAATTTTCCGATTTAGCAAAAGACATCATAAAATCATATGGCGGAACAAATGTGTATTTTACACGCGACCTTGGTTCAAACTACAACAACATCGTTTGCTTTAATGAAGTAGGTCGAGAAGTGCAACGCTTTGCCACAGACTTCCGCGGAGTGCAATTCACAATCCGCTTCACAGAATATGCTTGCGTGGATTGAAATTAAAATTGTTGTGTTTATTTTTGAATAAAAATAGCAAAATTTGTCACTGAAAAGCGACGTTTTAAAGAGGATATTTATCCTCTTTTTTTAATTGCTTGTGGACTAAAGGGTGGGCGAAAGAGTGCTTTTTGCTGTATTATTTCTTTGCGTGGCAAGTTTAAAAATATTAAAGTTTTATATTTAAAGCGTTTTTGTTAATAGGCAAAAAGCACTGCACGCGAAGCGTGCCCATGCTTTGCATGGGCTTTCGCCCACCAACTACTTTTCGCACAAGCAAAGTTTAAATTTTTTTCACACTCAATATTTTCAGTTTCTTATTTTGTGCCAAATTTTGTTTTGTGTATTGCATACCACACAACATCTTGTGGTATTATGCAATAGGCGAGAGTTTTGAGTAAAAATAAATTTAATATTAAACTATTTTATTTGCAAAAATATTTTCTTTTGATGTATACTAAATTTGGAGGAAAATATGGATAATAAAAAACTGAAAGATGATTTGATTAAAGATTTAATCTATAAAAAG
Source organism: uncultured Clostridia bacterium (assembly GCA_944364445.1). Taxonomy (GTDB): domain Bacteria; phylum Bacillota; class Clostridia; order Christensenellales; family UBA1242; genus Caccovivens. Next base: position 14,702 of record CALVWC010000005.1, read on the forward strand.
AAAAACTTTTTTGATGTGGCAAGTGAAAAGGAAATTGAAAATTGTTTCAATTTTGCAGAAGAATACAAAGAGTTTTTGAATGCTTGTAAAACCGAACGCGAGGCTTGTAAGTTTATTGTGAATATGGCAAAAGAGGCTGGCTTTAAAGAGTTTAAATTTGGTGATAAACTTAAAAAAGGCGATAAAAGATATTTTGTCAACCGCGAAAAAAGTGTTGTGCTTTTTAAAATTGGAAACACAAATTTAGAGGAGAATGGCATGAGGCTTATCGGTGCGCACATCGATTCGCCACGCATCGATTTAAAACAAAATCCTTTTTATGAAAGTGATGGTTTTTGCTTTTTGAAAACACACTATTATGGAGGAATTAAAAAATATCAATGGACGACCATTCCGCTTTCCTTGCACGGAGTTGTTATTGTTCGCGATGGCAGTAAAGTGGAGATTAATATTGGTGAAAATGAAGATGAACCTGTTTTCTATATCAACGACCTTTTGCCACACCTTGCTCAAAACCAAATGAAAAAAAGCGGAGGGGAACTTATTAGTGGCGAACAGTTAAATATTGTTTTTGGCGGTAAAATTTTTAAAGATACCTCGATTAATGAAAAAATCAAAGCGAACATTCTCACGATTTTGTTTGAAAAATATGGTATTCGTGAAGCGGATTTTATGAGTGCAGAACTTTGTGCTGTTCCAAGCATGAAAGCACGCGATGTCGGGCTTGACAGAGTTTTTATCGCTGGCTATGGTCACGACGATAAAAGTTGTGCATATCCTGCCGTTAAAGCGATTTTGGAGGCTAAAAATTCCGACACTGTAATGGCTCTTCTTGTTGATAAGGAGGAGATTGGGAGTGAAGGCTCAACAGGTATGAAGTGCAAAGTTTATGAAGATTTAATCGACGAAATTTGTGCAAATTTCAACGCTCTTCCAAGAAAGGTGAGGGCTAAATCAAAATGTTTGTCTGCCGATGTGACAAGTGCATATGACCCAAATTTTGCTGAGGTTTATGAAAAATTAAATTCAGCAATAATATCTCATGGCGTTGCTGTGAAAAAGTTTACTGGTGCAAGAGGGAAAAGTGATGCGAGTGATGCATCTGCAGAACTTGTTGGGGAAATTAAAAAATTGTTTGATGATAAAAACATTCTTTGGCAAACTTCTGAACTCGGAAAAGTGGATATTGGTGGTGGCGGAACAATCGCAAAATATGTGGCAGGGCTGAATATCGACACACTTGATTTGGGCGTTCCTGTAATTTCAATGCACGCGCCTTATGAACTCATTTCCAAGGCGGATTTATACTCTGCATATCAGGCTTTTAAAACATTTAACGAAAACTAAAATTTTTCACTAAAAACATCAAAAAATATATAAAAATTCATGCTTTTTTGCGTGAATTTTTTGATTTTTTATCATTTTTAAAAATTTTCTCAAATTTTAGCCAGTAAAAGTTAGTAAATTTTGGTGTGATTTTTATGGGTCTAAAAGACAAGACTTAAGAAAGTTTTTGACAAAAATTTGATAATTTGATAAAATTAGTTAGGGGAATTTGAGATGAACACGAGTGAAAAAATATTGGAATTTTATTTTGCCACAAACAAACTGAAAAACACTTTGAGAACTGGTTGGATATATTGGAGTGTGGAAGGGGTGCGAGTGGAGAGCATTGCGGAACATGTTTTTGGCACGCTTATGCTTGCGGTTTCCGTTTATGCCAACAGCAAGGAATTTGAAAATTTGGATATTGAAAAGGTGGCACTTATGCTTGCTCTTCATGAAACAGAGGAAATTTTGATTGGCGATATAACCATGTTTGACAAGGATAGGCTGGCAACAAAAAAAGAGGCTGGGCGTAAGGCTGTTGAAAAACTTTTTAATGAGGGCAATAGTAAAAAGTTTTTGGATTTGATTGCTGAGTTTGAAGAACGTGAAACGAAAGAGGCAAAGTTTGCTTATATGTGTGATAAAATGGAGGCTGATCTTCAAGCATTTATCTATCGCCACAACTTCAATTTGCAAAAAGCCAATCCCATTTGTTTAAATGACGAAAATATTAAAAAAATGACGAAAAGAGGGTTGACTAGTGTGGATGAATTTTTCTTAGAAAGTGACAAAAATAAATATACAGGCACATTCAAAGCCCTTGCATCTCATCTAGAAAAACTTGAGAAAGAAAAATAAAACAATCTATTTTGGTGGATATCTAAATTTGTGCTATTAAAATCAAATCTCTAGCAAAATTATTTAAAGAAGAAGATTTATGAAAAGACTTTTTATTGTTGGTTGCGGAATGTTAATAAGTTCAATCATTCCAGTTATATCTTGGTTTGTCCTTTCTGTTATTTTAGGTGATGATAGAATTACCAATGTTTTTTCCATTTGCTATGCTTTTCAATTTGTGTGGATAATTTTGAAATGTCTTTTTGGTTCAGGTGCTAACATAAGAAAGGAAAAAGAAAAAGATAAAAATGCTGTTTGGAATGGTATTTTTTGGGGAGTGATATTTGCTGTTGTTATTTTTATTTTTCCTATTGTTTTTATCGATGGATACATAAATTTTTTTGGTCAAAATCCAGTTTTTTATAAAATTTATGTTATTTATGGTCTTTTAAATCTTTTTGAACAGACTCTTTTGCAACTTATTATGGAAAAACTATATTTTGAAGATAAAGAAAAACTAGCCAATGTTCATTTATTCGCATTCAATATTTTAAACTTCCTTTTGTTAATTTTATTGTGTTACCTCATTCCCAACACTTTCTTAGCTTTAATGATAACACTTGGAATAATGTTTTTATACATTGTCAGCCTATATTTTTGGCAATTTGATAAATTTAAAATTGATTTTAATTTTATAAAAAATATTCGTTATGAGGCAAACACTCTTATTAATGCATTGTTTATGTTTGTGATATATACTTTTGGTTATAGGAATGCTTTTCAAGCAGGCGAGGAATATCTTTTAGCGTTAAATTTGGTTGCTCTTTGCACCGATACACAGTGGGATATGCTAACCGCACGCGATACAGTTGCAAAAGTGGATATAGCAAAAGGTCGTTACGACTTTAAAAAAGAGATGAGAAATGCTTATATCTACACAGCTATACTTGCACTTTCCAGCATAGTTATGAGTTTGATTTTTGTGTTCGTCATTGATGTTTCTATTCCTTTTGTAATTTATTATTTGTTATTTGAAGTGATTGATATGTTCATGGATACTTATGCCGTTATTTTGTCTATCTACACTCAAATAGAATATTCATCAATATTAAGCACTGTTTTAAACCTAGCAGGTATGGTGGCTTGGACTATTCTTTCCTTGGCGATTATGTCACCATTCTGCACAGATATAGGGCGTGTGTCACAAAGTTTAATATTGCTTGTTGCGTATGTTATAATACGTATAAAAAAATACAAGCTTATTGATAATAAACTTGTTGTAAAAAATAAAGATGTTATTGGCAATGGTTAGCAACAATTGATTAGATGTTTTTATGCTATTCTTAAAAAATTTGTTTTGTGTTTTATATTTTCATTCTTGCTCAAGATGTTTAGAGAAAAGAAGAGAGTTGAAAACGATGGAGATTATAATAAAAAACTTTAATTTATTTGATGATTTTTTGAGTAAAGTATTGAATATTTTTTATGGTTATATTATACTAAAATCCATTAAATTCTACTTTTTGTTATAGGATACAGCAAATTGATAGCTAAAATTTTTTATAAAGGTTTACGATTTGTAAGCCTTTTTTCTTTGCGTATTTATAGGCAAGAATTGTTTTGTAAACCAACTTTGAGCCGACAAAGTTGAAAATTTTGTAAAAAGTGTCGTCATAACTTGCAATTTTCAAAGCGTTATGCTAAAATATGCTTGAGGTAAAGAATATGAATAATAAAATTTATGTAAGAGAATACTACTTAAATAAGATAAAAGGGTTTTATAATTCCGATTTAATAAAAGTTATCTCAGGCATTAGAAGGTGCGGAAAATCTTTCTTTATGTTATCTATTTTTTTTATAGGTCCTCATATTTTGTTAGTTTAACACCCGCTTCTGCACATATTTGGCGAGAAAATTCGTCGGGATAGCCTTCTTTATAGATAACCTCTTTTATGCCAGCGTTGATTATCATTTTCGCACAAACAACACAAGGTTGGTGGGTGCAATATAGAACACATCCATTCAAACTGACACCTTCTTTTGCTGCTTGAATTATGGCATTTTGCTCGGCGTGGGCGGCATAACAAATTTCAGCGTGAGTGCCAGAAGGAATTTGCTTAACATTTCGCATACATTCTCCGCGCTCCACACAGGTTTTAACACCAGCGGGTGCACCGTTATAGCCAGTTGTCATGATGCGTTTATCTTTCACAATCACAGCGCCAACTTTTCGCCTTATGCAACTTGACCATGTGGCAATGTGTTCGGTAAGTTCCATAAATCTTTTATTCCACTTATCCATTTTTCCTCCTAAATTGTTTTGATATTTTAATACATTTCGCGAATTTTGTCAAATTTCTTTGACAAAAATATGTGGTTATGGTAAGATTTTTTGGTTAAAAGGAGAAAGTATGGATAAGATTTTGAAAGTTAAAGGCTTTGGCGAGGTGGCAGTTAAACCCGAAGAAATTGCTGTTTGTTTAACAATTTCACAAGTCGACAAGAACATTCAGTCGGCAATTTCAGGCGTTGAACTTGAAAAACGCACTGTGATTAAAGACGCTATATCTATTGGGCTTAAAAAAGAGAATATAATATTTTCAGGGTATAATGTTAGGCAAGAATATGAGTATGTGCAAAACCTGCGAAAGTATCGTGGTTTTAAAGTGACGGAAATTGTGGAGATTAAGTTTGCTTTTGACACAAATTTGCTTGGAAGTTTAATTCAAACAATATCTTCACATATTTCGCCAGTTTTGAGTGTGCATTTTTTGGCTGATAGGAAGAATTATGAGGATTTGCTTCTTGAAAAAGCAGTTAAGGATGCTGAAAGTAAAGCAAAAATTTTGGCAAAAGCCAGCAAAACAAAACTTAAGGGCATCAAAAATATCTTCTATGGCGTGAATGACGAAGCCACAGTTTCTTACAGGCAAACAGAAGGCGCACTTAGAAGTGCATCTTTTAATGATATGAGCGTTGACGATATCGAGTTTTCTGAATCGGTTGTTGTGGAATGGGAAATTGAATAATTTTTGTTGTTTTAAATAAAAAATTTAAATTTTTTTCATATTTATTAGTTTTTTTCGCATAAAAATAGTATTATATAAATAAGGAGGGCGGACTTATGGCAAAATATGGAAAAGATTATTTTGGCTGGAACAGAGTTCTCAGCATCATCTTGGCAATCATTCCTGTCACTGCTTTCATTTTGGGCTTTGTGACAAGAATTGCAGAAGGCAAGATTGTTGCTGCAATCGTTAGAATTCTTTTCGGCTGGAATATCGTTTGGATTGTTGATCTTGTGCTTATGATTGTCAATGGTCAAATCTGGCGCTTGATTGATTGCTAATTAATTAAAAAAAGAAGTGTAATTTTAACTTACACTTCTTTTTTCATTATTTTTTGCTCTTCTTTTCAGAAGTTGTTTCCTCGCTTTTTTCAGCCTTTTTCTTTTTTGTTTTGTTAAGTTGTTTTTCTTTTGCATCATGTTCAAGGTATTTCTTTCTTTCAAGTGAAAGGAGATATTCAGGCGAGTTAACATTCTCAAGTTGATGTTTTAAAATGTCTATCTTTTCGGTTATCACTGCACGCTTTTGAGCAAAAAGTTTAAATTCTTTTTCAGTCGATTTGGAAACTTCTTTATTTTCCTCTTTTCTTAAAGCCACAACTTTTTCTTTGTGTTCTTTTTCTAAGGAGGCGAGTTCGTTTTCAAATTTTTGAATGTTGTTTTCAAGTTCGCTTGCTTGTTTTGCTCTTTCCTCTTCTGCTTCCTTGCGGATGGTGTCGTGATGGATAGAGCCTTTTCTGTCGTAAGTTTCTTGACGCTTTGTTTCCACCTTTTGAATTTTAATCTTTCTTGTGAAGTAGCCAACAACGGCAATCACAATGGCAAGGGCTGTGATGAGGGTGGAAATTAAGATAAGCCAAGTGAAATCATCGTTATTTGTTGTTGCGTCGTCAGTGTCGTCTGATGTTGAATCGTCAGTTGTGTCGTCGCTTTCTTCATCCGCTGGGGTTTCAGTTGCAAAAACATGGTCGGCGTTAACATCATATTCATTTCCCTCCATGAGTTCAACAGCGGAGTCATAGTCGCGGGAGGCGTTATCTTCGTCAGAGGAAATTTCTGTGAAGTTGAAGTCGTAAACCACCATTGTTCCTGTGGTGGAAGCGCTGTCGCTTACAAGTGCGATATGCAAGGTTGAGGATGTGTCTTCTGTTGCATGGATGTGCAGGGTATATTCAGTGTATTCTTCATTTGAAACAAGCCCTGACATATAATCAAAACCAGAAAGTCCAATAGTTGCTCCATAGGTGTGTTCCTCAGGTTTAAACTCGTTATTGGTGTCAGTGGAAACATAGTCGAAATTGGTTTTAAGTTTGAAAGTTATTGTGTAGTAATTTCCGCTTGTTAAGTCAAAGGTGAACAAACTGTTAATTGTGTAGTTTGAAGTTGGTGTTCTGTTGCTTAAAAGGAAAACATTTTGTTCTTCCTCGTCCTCGCTGAGTTTAAATTTGGTGTAGTCAGTTTCAAAGAAAGAGGAATTCACAATTCCGCCAACGCCTTCTTCGCTGTAGCCTGCTGTTTCATAGGCACTTGAAGAGAAATCTTTAAGATTGTTTGATATGTTGTTGGTTGGAAGGTTTAAATAATAGTCAGTCATATCAACGCGGTGAATTAAGTTTGTTTCGTTTATATTTGAGTATTCATCAGTGTCGCTGGAAACGAGGCTGAAGTTATCAAAGTAAGCAAACCCAACTTGTGCGTTTTCGTCATTTCCAAATTCGATTTCAATATAAACATTTTCAGCACCAGCAAAGGTTTCAAAGTAAATTTCGTATTCTTCCCAAACACTGCTTGAAACATTTTTTCCTTCAAACAACAAAACATCATCTTCGTTGTAAATTCTCACATTAAACTTGGCAAATTGTGTTGGTTCAATCGACATCGTTTTGAAGTTAAATGAAAGTTTGTAGAAGGAATTTGCCTCCATTGTGAAAGTGGAGGAGGTGAGTGTTTGTGCACTGGAATTATAGTTAGAAAGCATCAAGATGTTGTTGGAATATTCGCTTGAATTTGAAGGACTTAATGGATTTGCAAAACTTGCCCAAAGATATGGATTTTCTTCGCCTTTTTCAAGATTATCTAAATATTCTTGCTTATACAACTCGTATTCGCTTGCCTTTGTGTTGATAACTCCGCCAAAATTCAAACCGCCATCGCTTTCAATCGTCCATCCAGAAGGAGCAAGTGGATAGGAATTAGTTGTGTTTTCAGTTATGTTGAAGTGGCCGTTAGTGATTGTTGCAGAAGATTCTGTTTCATGAAGAGTCACTTGATTGTCGGCATTTGAAAATTCTTCATATGTTGCATTCTCAACTTTGATATCGTCAAAAACCACACAACCAGTGGCATTTTCGCTTTCCGAGCCAAGCCCAAGAGCGATGTTGACATAAGAGTTATAGAAGTCAGAGCCTTTCACATAAATTGACAAAACATTATAGTTGTTTTCAAAATCATTTTCAGCATTTTCAGTGGCTGTTGCGCTTCCGCTTGCAAGAGCGTAGCCATAGGTTTCGTTTTCTTCACTTGTTGTTAAGTTGTTTTCTTCAATAACTCTGTCGTTTTCTCGGATATTTAAGTAAACATTGCCTTCGTCTAAGGAGGAAATTTTGTAGTAAACTGAAATCTTATAATAGCCATGCATCTTGATTTCAACATCCTTGGAGGTGGCTTCAACATAGTCATTATCCGTCCAAAGCACAAGCGCTTGGTTGTTTTCTTTAATTGTCAGCGTGCCGTCGTCATCAATTTTTGCATCAACATGAAGGTTGGAACCTGTGAAGTCGTGACCAGTCACTTTTTCAAAGCCTTCTTTAGAGTTTAAGGAGATAATTCTTGCATTGCCATTTCCAGATTTTTTCCAGCCGTTGAGAGCGGTGACATCAAGTGTGTTTTCAAAGTCGAAATTATTTTCGCTTGGCATGGCGATTGAATCATCTTCATTAAAACTTATGAATTTCACAGCACTTTGAGGTTCTTCATTTTGGGTGTAGAACATATTGTCTTTATAGTCAAGATATGTGGAGAAGAAATAGTTTTCGCTGTATTTTTGCACTTGAACATCATCGAAGAACACAACTCCAGTGCTGTCCATTCCATAGTGGTCGCCACCAAGCCAAAGTTCCAAGTTCACGGTTTGTTCGCTGCTTCCTGTTTCAATAAAGAAGAAGAATGTTGTCCAATTTTTAGTTAAAACTTTTTCAAAGGAAAGGTCCACTTCTTCGCCGTCGCTGTTTGTTAAACCTTTAACATAAATGGAAGCGGTGCCGAATTGGTCTAGGTTGGTGTATTCTTCAGTGAGGTTATACCACGCTTCGCCAGACTTTAAGTAATAACTTCCAGAAGAGCCTGTTTCGTTTGGTTTATAAACAATGTTTGAGGTGAAGTATTCTGCAGTGTCATTAAATGTGAATTGAACTTGAGTTGGCTCAGCATAGTAGGTTGTGCCGTTTTCAGCTCTTATCAAAATGTAATCATCATACTTTTCGTATTCAGTCACAGTGATATCTTCGGTTAATGTTTCACTGTCTTCAGTTTCAGGGTTGGTGATGATGCTTGAGCCAGATTTTAATGTTAAAGAGGTAATATTTTCGGTGCTAACATAAATTGGTGTGTTCACAGCGTTAAATTCTCGCATAAAACCGACATATTCGCCGTCGAAGTAAAAAACTTTTTCTGCTGTCACTTCGCTGTTAAAATTACCTTCCTTAATAAGTTCCTTGTGAGCGTAGCGTGTGCGACTATTATAAGTCATTTGCAAATAGTCACCAAAACTTGTGCTGTTGAAGTTTGCTCTTGTGATGGAAACATCGCTGGAAACATTACCTCTTTGAGTGTAGGTTTCCTTTGTTTCATAGTTTGTGTCACTTTTAACTGAAACTTGGAAAGTGTAGTAAGAATTTGCCTCTAAGGTGACAGAGTTTGATGCAAAACCTTCTCGTGTTGTTCTTGTGCTGACATTTGCGGTTTTAGAGTTGATCATTAAAATTTGATTGTCGCCAGTTTCGGAATTGGGAAGGCTGGTGCCTGGGTTCACAGAAAGATAGAAAGAGTTTTTCTTATAGTTATCAAACCTAGAACCAACATTAATAATTCCAGCAGTTGAACTGTTGTCGTCAACTTGTTTCGACCAGCCCGATGGATTTGTGCTTATGGAAGTGATGTTACTACTATTAAAGTTGTTATTAGTTAAAGAAACAGACTCCATATATTTATTATAATAATAGGTTGTGGAAGACTCAGCCGAAGCAAGACTTTCAAGGTAAGTGCCAAGCACACCTGTGACAACAATAGGCATCAAAAGTGCCAAAACGATAAGACAAATTTTTGTGTTAAGTAATCTTAATTTTTTCATAAACCACCCGTAGTTAGAATTTAACTATAACATTATAATACATATAAACAAAAAAATCAAATATTTTCTTAAAATTTATCAATAATATTACTATGATGTCGAAAAATTTGGAAAAAAGAGAGCAATTTTTAATGGCAAAAGAGGATAAATTGACGGGTAAAGAGCAATTTATTTTAATCTTGTGTGGCGTCATCATCGGCTTTATCAATGGCTTTTTCGGCGGTGGCGGAGGAATGATTTGCGTTCCTTTACTTGAAAATGTGCTTCATTTAAATAACAAATATTCTCATGCGACAGCAATCGCGGTTATTTTTCCAATTTCTTTCGTTAGCGCCATAATCTACATTTTTTCTGGCACATTGCAAACAATTCCTTTTGTGACAGTTGGCTCTGGCGTTGTGCTTGGCGGGATAATCGGCTCGTATTTCCTTAAAATTCTTCCATCAAAGGTCGTTCGCATAATCTTTGCCATCATCATGCTTTTAGGCGGAATTAGGCTTCTTTTTTAGGAGGAAAAATGATTTATGTTATCTATGTGCTTGTTGGCATAATTTCTGGCATATTTGGCGGACTTGGCATGGGAGGTGGAACTCTTTTAATTCCAATTCTCACAATTTTTCTAGGCTTTGACCAAAAGTTAAGCCAAGGCATCAATCTTTTAAGTTTTCTTGTTATGGCAATTTTTTCGCTTATCATTCACTACAAAAACGGCTACATCGCCACAAAGCACCTTTTTTGGATAATTATTCCAGCAGTGATTTCTTCCGTGCTTGGCGCTTTTGCCATGACGCTTATCCCTTCCAAAATTTTAAAGATGATTTTTGGGGCGTTTCTTTGCGTGCTTGCGGTTATTGAATTTATCAAGGTGTTTAAGAAGGATAAAAGCAAGAAGAATGAGAAAATCGCCAAAAAATAGTTTACAAAATTTGTTTTTTATGCTATATTTATCATAAGTTTTTGCATAGGAGGCAGATATGGTTGATAAACAAAAGTGTATTGGATGCGGAACTTGCGTGGCTATTTGCCCAGTTGGCGCAATTTCTTTCGACACCGACGGCAAAGCACAAATTGACAAGGCTAAGTGTATTCACTGCGGTGCTTGCCAATCAAGTTGTCCAGTAAGCGCCATTGATTTAAACAAGTAATCACAAGGAGATTTATGGAAAATATAGCATTCATTCAACTAACTGAAAGAAAAATTGAACTTAAAATCATTCAAACAAGGGCGGGACGCTATCGCATTTTAGAGGAAGTTATCAATCAATACGATTTGACGGACGACTTAACAAAAGAATGTTTGTTCACGCCAAAAACAAGACAGGATATTTTGAAAATATTGAATATTTATAGATATACCATTGAAACATATAATGTCAGCAAAATGGTGGCGTTTGCTTCAAACATCATTGTGAAGGCAAGGAACTATCGCGGACTTTTGGATGAAATTTACACGCACACTGGCATGAATTTCATTTTAACCAATGATGAAGAAGAAGTTAAAGATGTCTATCAAGCACTCATTTCAAAAATCGACGTTTCAAAGGGTGCAGGCGTTTATATTGCTGGCTATCGCACTTATGTTTTCAAGTTCAACAGGCGCAGTGTTAACGATTTTTGTGTTGTGCCATATGGATATATAAACTTAACAGAAAACTTCTCTTCAAAAGCGGAAAGGATTTCTGCCGTTAAAAAGGAACTTAGAGATTGCCAGATTATCAAAACTTTCGACGAGGAAATTTTGGTTGGTGCGGGCGTGCCATATATTGACATTTCTCGCGTTGCCAAGAAACTTTCAAGAAATGCCGTTGAAATCGACAATAACTACGAATTAAATAAAGATAGTTTCGAAAAAGTTGTTGCTTTTGTTAAAGACCTTGATGTTGAAAAGATAAACAAGATTAAAGGGTTAAGTTTTGAAGGAAGCGACAGTTTGCAAGGAGGTCTTGCAATTATTGAGGCTATGTTTGACCTTTTTAAAAATGACTACACAGTTGTGACCGATGCCAACAAAATGGAAGGAAAGATTATTGAAAATCTTGTGGGCGCGCCACTAGAGAGATATTCCGACCTTCTTTTAAACAGCCTAGATAGTTATTATGAGTTTAAAAAAGAGGGCTTGTCGATTAATGCAAATGTTTACAACATGGCAATTTTGCTTTTCAAGCAACTCAAAGTTGTTCACAAACTTTCAAGAGTTTATGCAAAACCTCTTAAAATCGCTTCATATATGTTCGACAGCGGTAAGTTTATCGACTTTAAAAACTATGAAAAGCATGGTTTTTATGCCATTTTAAATTCCAACATTGTTGGTGCATCGCAAAAGGATATTTTGATTGCAAGTTTTGCTTGTGCTTGTCAAAATATCGACAACTTCAACTTGCAAGAAATTTTGAAATTTAAGGATGTTTTAAATGACGAAGATGTTGATGCTATAAGGAAACTGGGTATTTTGGTTAAACTTGCAGTCAATTTAAACGCCTCTCGCAAAAATGTTATTTCCGACATTATTTGTGACATCTTAGGCGACTCAATCATCATGAAAACGGTGGTTAAAAGCGACCCTTCTTTTGAGATTATGCAAAGCATGAAATTGCAAGATGATTTTAAGAAAATCTTTAAGAAAAGTTTGCAAATTATTTAACTTATAAATATCATAAAATTAAGCATACTATTAACAAATTTTTGATTTTTGTTGTAAATAAAAACTTTTTAAGGAATTGTATGGAGAAGAAGGGTGGAGTTTGGAAAATTTTACTTATTATTGGCATAGTAATATTCTCACTATTACTATGCTATTTTTCCGTTGTGCTTTATTTTTATCTAACAAAAACAAACGATATTTCTTCAAAACTTTCGCTTTTCAATCTATTTTCCGATGAACAAGTGGGTGAAATGTATCAAAAAGCCTCTTATGAAATCAAAAATGGCGACACATATTATGGCGTTAATGTGAACGAAAATGGATATCTTTTAACTGTTGCGCATAATGTGGACGAAGATGAGGGATTTCTTGCATACAGCAAAAATGGAGCGGTGTTTAACGGCAAACTTGTGTTCTTAGATGATAACTATAATCTTGCAGTTATTAAACTTTATGATTTGCAAGACAGCGAAAAAGTGCTTAGTTTGCCATATGTTAGGCTGGGCGGACTTTCTTTTCTAAGTTCCTCATATATCTCACTTGGCAAAACGGCCGATGAAGAAATTTCCACTGCAAAAAATGTTGATTACACCTATCAAGCGATAAGTTTAACCACTCAGCACGACGGCATTGATGTTGTTGACAGCATTTACACAAACGCCATTATGTTTGAAAGTGAAAATAATTCATATGGACTTTTTGATAAACGAGGAAACTTGGTCGGTTTAACATATGCCTATGCTGACACTTCAAAAGGAAGAGAATATTTTGCAATTCCTGTTGATTTATTTGACAACACATTAAATAAAATTGTATCCTTGAATGGAGAAAGGTTGGAAAATTCACTTGTCGACAACTTGCATGGCTATGATATGTTTGAGTTTGAACAATATCTTTCCTATCCAATTTCCGTGAGTTCAAGCAATACTCAAATTTTCTATGACGGCGTTTGGCAGGTTGTGGATGAAAATGTTTATTCTTACTATGCTTCTGGCTTGGATGGTTTCTATCTCACAGAAAATTTTTCCTATGGCGAAACGCTAATTTCAGAAGGAAGCATGATTCAAAGTGTGACATATCAAAACATTTCATATCAAATCACTGTTAGGCTTGACTTAGTTGATTTGTTGTATCAAATAAACGCTGGCGAAACTTTGTCAATAACCTACACTAATATGCAAACAGGAGAGCAGACAGAGACACAAATTTTAGTTTAAAAGAGGTGTGTATGAGAAAATATAAATACGCCATTGAAATGGGTGGAGGTTTCACAAATATCTATGTGAAAGGGCAAGGTTTGGCACTTAAAGAACCTACCCTTGTTGCTGCCGAACCAACAGAAGAGGGATATAAGGTGATTGCTCTTGGTTTGGACGCAAAACGCTTAGTTGGTAAAACCAAGGATAATATTGAAATTTTCACGCCTTGCGTGTATGGTGAGCATAGCAATTATGAATACAGCGTGGTGCTTTTAAAACATCTTCTTTCAAAAGTTGGCTTTAAGCCAACCGAGGATAATGTGCTTTTCTTAACTCCTTGCGGAATAACAGCACATGAAAAAGATAACATTTTAAGGGTTTGTGAGTCTGTTAATATGGGCTATGTCGATTTAGTTCCAGCAGTCATTTGCTCTTGCGTTGGCGAGGGAAGAAAGATTGACGGCTCAAATGTTCATATGGTTGTTAACATCGGCGGAACATACACTGATATTGCTGTCATCAATATGTCAAACATCATGAAAGGCGCCACTCTCTCTGTTGGTGGAAAATCTATTGATGCCTCCATTGTAAACTACCTTGCATATAAAGACGAACTCGTGATTGGACTTCCAACCGCGGAAATCCTTAAAAATGATGTGGGAAGTTTGTATGAAAACGACACTCTTAACATGGAAGTGACGGGTGTTGACCTTAAAACGAAATCGCCAAAAACCGTGGTGATAAGTTCCTATGACCTATTGAACGCCATCGAGCCATTTTTCGCGGAAATTGTTAGAGCCATCGACACCACAATCAACACTTTGCCACCAGAGGTTGTGACTGACATCATTAACAATAAGATTTTGGTGTGCGGAGGCGTGGCAAAACTTCAAGGCTTGGAGCATTTCTTTAAAAAACATCTTAAATATCCAGTTCAAATTTCCGAGGACACTGACTATATCACAAGTTTGGGTGCGGGAAAACTCCTTTCCGACCAACCACTTCTTGAAAGCGTTTTAAAAAGATTGTAATTCACAATTTTAACAAAAACTTAACAAAATCTTTAAAAATAAGCATAATTTCGACATTAAAATTTCAATTTTTCTTTGAAAATAGAATTTCAAATCGAGTGTGATAAAACAAAAAATCCACTAAATTTGCGGTTGAAATTGCTAAATTAGTGGATTTTATTTTATTATTCTTTAATTTTATCTTTCAAGTCTTTCAAGTTTTTCTTCTCTTTCTTCTTGTTTGCATGCAGAAATTAAACTTGTTTGAGCGTTAAGAAAATGGTCTTGCGCAGAACTTACCGCTCTCAAAATTGATGAAATTAAAGTGTGCACATTTTCAAAATCAACAGGTTCACCAATTTTGTTTTGCAGTGAAGCGAGTTTTGGAAAGCGCTTTTCGTCGACCTTTTCCTTTCCACTAAATAAATCTGCCAAACTAATTAATTCCTTTGCATAACCTTGTGCAATTTTTAAATATTGAGCACCTCTTCTGGCGTCTTCAAACGCTTGTTTTCTTTTTTCTTCCACGGTCATAATTTTTCTCCTCAATTTTTATATTTATTTTCTGTCGTCTTTATCATCATTGCTTTTTTTATCGTTTTTGCCGTTATTTTTCTTTGCTTCTTTATCTAATTTGTTTAATTCATGTATTATATCAAATATTTCAGATAATTTTTGCAAGTTCTTCTCAATTTTATTAGCAAGTTCTTTTATATCTTCCTTGCGGACTGGAACTTTAGGATGAGTTGGAAAATCGGTTATAAAAGTCTTTTCTCCCATTTCTCTTTCACGCGTAAGCTCCTTGCTTGGTCCATTTTCATAAATATCTTGTGCGATCCTTAATCTAACAAAATCCTCATCTATTGCCCTGGCTATTGCATTAGCTTTTTTAAGTAATTTTTCTATCAAATTTTCTGTTTTTTTATCCATATCATTCTCCTTTTGCAAATTCTATCATAACACAAGAAGAATGTCAATATCAAATCTGTATTTTTATTTAATCATTTGCAAAAAATTTGGGTGGTGTGATAAAATGAAATCATGGAAAAATTTGACATAAATTCTCTTAACGACGAACAGAAGAAAGCCCTCTATGAAACGGAGGGAGTTGTGCTTGTGACGGCGGGCGCTGGAAGTGGAAAAACGCGTCTTTTAACTCACAGAATTTGTCATCTCATTTTGGATAAACATATTTCTCCGTATAACATTCTTGCCATAACTTTCACAAATAAGGCAACAAACGAAATGCGTGAGCGTGTTTTATCGATGTGTGATTGCAACATTTGGATTTCCACTTTTCACTCGATGTGTGTGAGAATTTTAAGGCAAGAAATTGAAGTTTTGGGGGATTACACAAGAAATTTTACGATAATCAGTGAAACCGACCGCGATAAGATTTTGAAAGAAATTATAAAAACACTTAACCTTGACGAAGAAGATTTGGAAAAAGTGGAAACGCATCTTGACAACATTAAAAACAAAGGGCAGGAGGCTGAGGAATATTTTAACTATCTAATGCAGTTCGGCAACAAGGATAATTTGAAAAATTACTACAAAGCAGTGTGTCTGTATGAAGAAAAGCTGAGAAATAGCAACAGCCTTGATTTTGATGATTTATTGAATAAAACCTTGTATATTTTCAATAATTATCCAGAGATTTTGAAGAAATATGCCGAAAGGTTTAGGTATATTTTGGTGGACGAGTTTCAAGATACCAATCTTGTGCAGTATAAACTTGTTAAACTTCTCTCTTCCGTTTGGGGAAATCTTTTTGTTGTGGGTGACGAGGACCAGTGTATCTATTCTTGGAGAGGGGCAAATTACAGAAATATATTTAATTTGAAAGATGACTTTAAAGATGTCAAAGTCTTTAAATTGGAAAGAAATTATCGCTCCAGCAGAAACATTTTAAATCTTGCCAACAATGTGATTTCCAATAACAGTGAAAGGCTGGAAAAAAATCTTTGGACGGAAAAAGACGATGGGCTTCCGCCAGTTGTTTACACTGCGTTTGACGAGCGAGATGAAGCACAATTTGTGGCTCGAGAAATTTTGAACTTGGTGGATGAAGGTTATTCGTTCAGCGATTTTGCCATTTTGATGAGAATAAATGCACTTTCTCGTTCAGTGGAAGAGGGATTGTTAAATTATGGCATTCCATATAGGCTTTATGGAGGTCAGAAATTCTTTGAGAGAAGTGAAGTGAAAATCCTTCTTGCATATATCTCAATTTTTGTCAATCCAAAAGATGAACTTTCTCTTCTTAAAGTCATCAACTTTCCAAAGCGTGGCATAGGAGATGTGGCAATTTTAAATTTGAAAAAAGAGGCGGGCGAAAAGGATTTACTTTCATATTTAACCAGCGAAAAGTTTAAGTTTAGTAAGTATTATAATAAACTTAAAGCGTTTGTGGAGGGATATACTGGGCTTTTACATGATATGCCAGCGTTAAGCTTAGAAAAATTCGCGCAAAAGGTGTTGGAAGTTTTTGGAATTATCTCCGCTTATCAAGGTAAGGACGAAGACAGCGTTAACAGGCTTTCTAACATTGATAGTTTTCTTGCGTCTGTTAAGGAGTTCGAAGAGCAAAATGAAAACCCAACTTTCATAGATTATCTTGCAAGCGTCATGCTTCGTTCTGACCAAGACGACATCGAAAACGGCGGAACGGTGAGTTTGGCGACCATCCATGCCGTGAAAGGTTTGGAATTTAAAGTGGTTTTTGTGATAGGCTTGGAAGAGGGAATTTTTCCGCTAACTCGAGCCAACAACAGCAAAAGCGAGTTGGAAGAGGAAAGAAGGCTTTTGTATGTGGCAATAACGCGAGCGGAGGAAAAAATCTATTTAACTCACGCAAACAGGCGATATATGTATGGTAAAACTAATAATGAAGTGGAAAGCCGTTTTGTTAAAGAACTTAATATCGTGGAAAAAGCGGACAAAACAAAGGTAAAAGTGAAAAAAGATGACTTCTTTCTTCCAGAAAAAGAGGAAGAAGCCTTTGTTAGTGGTCTAAAGGTTGGTGATAAAGTTGAGCATACAAGGTTTGGTGTGGGGATAATTAAAGAAATATCCGATGACGGACTTGTTGGAAGAATAGATTTTGAAGATTTTGGCGAAAAAGAACTTATGTTAAACATCGCCACACTTAAAAAAATGGAGGGAAAAAATGAATAAACTTGAAAGAATGAAATTTCTTGTTCAAGAAGTTAATAAGCATAATTATAACTACTATGTTTTAGATAATCCTACCATTTCGGATAAGGAATATGACGCACTTTACTATGAACTTGTTGACCTTGAAAAAGAACTTGGAATTATTTTGCCAAACTCTCCAACTCAGCGTGTTGGTGGCGAAGTTTTAGATAAATTTCAGAAAAAAAGGCATGAAATTCGCCTATATTCGCTTAACAAAGTGAGAAGTTTTGAAGATTTGGGCGATTTTATGGCGGAAATGGCAAAATACGAGAAAAATCCGACTTTCAGTTTGGAATATAAATTTGACGGGCTTACTGTTGTTGTGGAATATGAAAATGGGGTGTTTAAGTCTGCAACAACTCGAGGTAATGGTGAGATTGGCGAAGATGTGACAGAGCAGGCAAAGACCATTAAAAGCATACCTTTAACAATTCCTTTTAAAGAGAGGTTGATTGTTCAAGGTGAGGGTATGATGACGATGAAAGCCTTTAAAAAGTATAATAAGACTGCCGAAATTCCTCTTAAAAATCCACGAAATGGCGTGGCTGGTGCGATAAGAAATTTAGACCCAAAGGAAACGGCAAGAAGAAATTTGGATTATTTTTGCTATGCGGTTTTGCTTGCAAATGGGAAAACTTTTAACACGCAAAAAGAAATGCACGACTTTATTGAAGAGCAAGGCTTTTTAACAGGCGGATATTTTAAGGTGATTTCCACTTTAAAAGAGGCGGAAAAATATATTGAAGAGGTGGATGAGGTCAAAAACTCGCTGGATGTGATGATTGACGGAATGGTTTTAAAATTAAATGAGGTTGCACCGCGTGAAGAAATCGGCTTTACCAACAAATTTCCAAAGTGGGCAAGGGCGTTTAAGTTTGAGGCTATGGAAACCTCCACCATTTTAAAGGATGTGGTTTGGCAGGTTGGACGCACTGGCAAAGTTTCGCCAATCGCCATTTTAGAACCAGTGGAACTTGCAGGAGCAACAATTTCGCGCGCCACATTAAACAATATGGATGACATCAAAAAGAAAGGCGTTTTAAAAAATTCAAGAATTTTCATAAGGCGCTCCAACGAGGTTATTCCAGAGGTTTTAGGTTTAGCAGAAAAACTTGATAACTCCACGGAAATTGAAGAGCCGTCATATTGCCCATGTTGCAAAAGCAAGTTGATGAAAAAAGGTCCACTTCTATATTGCCTAAACCGTGATGGTTGCGAGGAGCAGATAATAAGTCGGCTCACTCACTTTGTTTCAAGAGAGGCTTTTAACATTGAAGGACTTTCTGAAAAAACTCTTTTGGCGCTAAATCACAAAGTAGGCGTTTGTGAATTTTCTGATTTATATAAACTCACTTCCGACGATTTAAGAAAACTTGACAACTTTAAAGACAAAAAGACAAGCAATATTATTAATTCCATTAATCGCAGTAAGGAAGTGGAATTATATAGGTTTTTGTTTGCGCTTGGCATTAACGAAGTGGGAATAAAAACGGCTAAGGATTTGGCTAAGAAATTTAAAACCCTAAGTGCCATTATGAAAGCAACAAAAGAGGAACTTCAACAGGTTGACGATGTGGGTGAGGTCATTGCAGATAACATTGTGGAATATTTTAAAGATAAAGAAAATGTTAAGGAAATTGAACGATTGTTTGAAAATGGTGTTTCCATTTTAGAGGTGGAAGAAAATGAAAATTCACTCTTTAAAAATATGACTTTTGTTTTGACTGGAACGCTTGAAAATTACACACGAAGTGAGATGAGTGCAATCATTGAAAAACATGGCGGAAATGTTTCTTCATCGGTTTCCAAAAACACCACATATGTGCTTGCAGGAAGCGAGGCGGGAAGCAAACTTGACAAAGCCAAAAGTTTGGGTGTTAGAATAATTTCCGAAAAGGATATTCTTGAAATGTTGAAAAATGCCGAAAATTGAGGAAAATTCTGTGTTTTTTTGATAAAAAATGTGATTTTTAACAATTTATTAGTTTAAAAACAAATTTTTCTTGCTTAGGTTTGTTTATTTATGATATAATTTGCAAAAGAGGGAAGATTATGAAATTTATGGATTACATCTATAAAGCGCTTGGTTTTGAAACTGAAGATGTTAAATTAGTCAAGAAAAAACCAGCAAAGAAAAACGCAACTTACAATTTGAAAGTCAGCGAAAAACTTCCTGACGAAATTGACGGCATCAAGGTTTTCTATCCAGAAAGTTTGGCAGATTGCAAAGAGAAAGCAGAATATCTGAAAAAGGAAACACCATTTATTTTAGATTTCAGAAAATGCTCGGCTTTTGAGAAAAATAAAATTTTAGATTACTTCGATGGCGTGATTGATATGCTTGGCGCAAAAGAGGAAGAGATAGAGAAAAATATGTATATTTTCCTACCAAAAAATTTTGAGATTGAAATTGATTAGAGGTTTTATGAGTAAGAGTTTAAGAAACAAAATCATCGTGCTTGTGGTGCTGTCGGTGGCAATACTTGCACTTGACCTTATAACTAAATATGTGATATGTGGAATGTTTGCTGAAAATGAAGGGATAACTGCCATTCCATATCTTTTTAACATCATTGTGGTGCACAATGAAGGGGCAGCATGGGGAATTTTATCTGGCAATCAAATCGGACTTATCATTTTAAGCATTTTACTTTTTGCTTTTCTTATTTGGTATTTTGTGAAAGAGAAGAAAAAAAGTTGGCTTTTGGTTATCAGTATGGCATTCATCTATGGCGGTTGCATTGGCAATTTATTTGACCGAATTGTGTTTGGATATGTTCGCGATTTCATTCAATTTGCTTTCTGGCAAAGTTTTCCAATATTCAATTTTGCGGATGTGTTTTTAACTGTTGGCGTCATTCTTTTTGCTATTTACCTTATCATTTTCTTGGTTAAAAAAGAAAAGAGTGAGGACACTGAAGTTGTCAGTGCTGGCACTGGCGAAGTGACCATTGAAAAATATGAAGATGAGGAAAAATCGCAAAAAAACGCCGAAAAAATCGATAAAAATGCTGAAAAAAGTGAAAATTTTGACAATTTAGCCGATAAAAACGAATTTAAAGAAAATAAAAACAAAAGTAAAAAAGAATAAAATTTATGGAAAAAGTGGAAATTTTTAACGTGGAAAAGGAAGATGTGGGGAAACGACTCGATGTGTTTTTACAAGAGAAATTTCCCTCTTTTTCTCGTTCCTATTTCAAAAATTTGATTGACAGTGGCGACGTTTTAGTTGATGAGAAAGAAGTTAAAAGTGGAGAAAAATTAAAAATTGGAAAAAGTGTTCAAGTGCATTTTAAAGAGCCAGAAAAAATTTCCACTGAGGCAGAGGATGTGGACTTTGAAATCGTCTATGAAGATGACGACATTGTGGTTATCAACAAACCGCAGGGGCTTGTGGTGCATCCATGTTCTTCAACAAAACATGGCACGCTTGTGAATGGACTTCTATATCGCGTTAAAAATTTAAGTGGCATAAATGGCAAACTTAGGCCAGGCATTGTGCATAGGCTGGATAAGGAAACAAGTGGCTTACTTGTTGTTGCGAAAAACGACAAAGCACACATTTCGCTTGCTGAACAAATTAAAAACAAAACTTGTAAAAGAAATTATCTTGCCATTTTGGAAGGAAATTTGAAAGAAGATGAAGGTGAAATCGAAACAAAAATTGGCAGAGATAAGAAAGACAGAAAAAAGATGGCGGTGGTTGAAAACGGCAGAGTTGCCATAACCAATTATAAGGTTTTGGAGAGGTTTAAAAACGCCTGCCTTGTGGAATTTTCTTTAAAAACAGGAAGAACACATCAAATAAGGGTTCACTCAAAGTTTTTAAATCATTCAATCATTGGCGACAAAGTGTATGGAAAAGAGGTTAAAGGCTTAAATGGGCAACTTCTTCATGCTTACAAACTTTCCTTTACTCATCCAACAACTCATAAAGAAATGACTTTTGAGGCAAAACCACCAAAATATTTTGAAGAATATCTGGAAAAACTTAGGAGGAAAATATGATTTATTTTGTGCGACATGGAAAAACTGACTATAACAAAAAGAATCTTTTATCTGGTGGCGATATTGATATTCCACTTAACAGCGAAGGAAAAGAGCAAGCCAAAATAACGGCAAACCTTCTTAAAGATGTAAAATTCGACATGGTTTTCTGTTCACCTTTAATCCGTGCGAAGAAAACTTGTGAAGAGATTATGAAATTTCATAAAAATATCCCTGTTATTTATGACAGCCGAATTGTTGAACTTAAATGTGGAAAAAATAATGGTATAGTATCTTCCGAGTTTGATAAATATATGTTTGTTTTATGCAAGACGCCAAAAGAAGGTATTGAGGAAACTATATACGAATATTATAATCGCTGTGCAGATTTTTTGAAGGATATATGTGCTAAGTATAAGGATAAAGATATTCTTGTTGTGGCACATAATGGGGTTTGTGCGATGTTTAAATGGTATTTTTACGGCGAGCCAAAAGAACAAGATTTAAGAAATTATTTCTGCGAAAATTGTGAAGTTGTTGAATTTAAATTTGATTAATTAGTTAAAAAGGCACTTAAAAGTAGCCTATTTATAGGAAAATATTGCAAAATTTTGCTAAAAGTTATTTAAAACTGTTGACAAAATTCTTTTTTAATGCTAAAATATGGATGTATCCGCATATATCGGGTTTTGAAAGATTGCTTTAAGCAACACCTTTGATAATAGCGAGTTTGGTAAGAGGAGGTATTTAAAGATGTTTGCTATCATTGAAACTGGTGGAAAGCAATACAACGTGACAGAAGGCGATATCATCAAAGTGGAAAAACTTTCAAACGCTGTTGGCGACAAGGTTAAGTTTGAAGTTCTTATGATTTCTGATGGTAAGAAGTTAGTTGCTGGAACACCAACCGTTAAAGGTGCAGAAGTGACAGCCGAAGTTCTTTCTCATGGCAAAGGTGACAAAATTGTTGTTTTCAAGTATAAGCCAAAGAAAAACGAAAGAAAGAAGCAAGGTCACAGACAACCTTGGACAGAAATTAAAATTGAATCCATAAAGATGTAAGATGACAAAGATTTTAATTTTCAAAAACAAAAATTTCATCACAGGATTTGAAATTTCTGGTCACTCGGGTTATCAAGATGAAGGGAGCGACATTGTGTGCAGTGCAATTTCCACGGCAAGCCAAATGGCAGTTGTGGGGATAAACGAGGTTTTAAAACTCGACGCATTTGTGGAGATATCAAACGGATATTTAAAGTTAAAACTAAAAAATTATCAAAACGAAAGCGCACAAACAGTTTTAAAAAGTATGCAATTAACCCTTCAAGAAATCGCCAAAAACTACAAAAACTATGTTAAAATGGAGGTCAAAAAAGATGTTTATTAATATTCAACTTTTTGCTCATAAAAAAGGTGGCGGTAGCACTAAAAACGGCAGAGATTCTCAGTCAAAGCGTCTTGGTGTAAAGGCTTATGCTGGTCAACAAGTGACCGCAGGCTCAATTATCGTTCGTCAACGTGGCACTGCAATTTATCCAGGTGCTAATGTTGGAATTGGTAAGGACTACACACTTTTTGCTCTCAAAAACGGCAAAGTCGTTTTTGGAACATCCAACGGCAAAAAAATCGTTTCAGTTGAAAATTAATTAAAGGGCGTCACGCCCTTTTTTTTGTATTTAAATTGAAAATTTTGTCGAAAAAGCATAATAGCAAACAAATTTAATAACTTTCAGCCAAATTTTGAAAAGAACAAGAGGAAAAAATGAGATACAAAGTCACATCTAACAGCATTGAGATTGAAGGAAAGGATGATTTTGTTGCAAAAGACATCTTGGAGTGCGGTCAGATTTTCGCTTTCACTAAAGGCACTTCCTATGTGGTGTTTTCGCGAGATTATAAAGCAGAAATTGTGGAAAATGAAAAGGGCTACAAAATTCTCACAGACAATCCCACTTATTTTGAGAACTTTTTCGATTTAAAAACCGATTATGGAAAAATTAAAAAGAGTTTATCTAAGTATGCAATTTTGAAAAAGCCTATCGAGTTTGGTAAGGGTATCAGAATTTTGAAACAAGACCTTTTTGAAACACTTATAAGTTTCATAATTTCAGCGAACAACAACATAAAAAGAATTCAACTCATTTTGTTTAGATTGCGTGAAAAACTTGGCGAGAAAAAAGATGGATATTTTGCTTTTCCAACTCGTGATAAATTGCTTGAAGTTGATGAAAACTTTTTCAAGGAAATCGG
The DNA here is from genome assembly GCA_944364445.1 of uncultured Clostridia bacterium. Classification (GTDB taxonomy): domain Bacteria; phylum Bacillota; class Clostridia; order Christensenellales; family UBA1242; genus Caccovivens. The sequence goes on from CALVWC010000005.1 coordinate 38,568, forward strand.
AGCGGGGTATCGGGCAAGTTATCTTTACAAAGTTTTGAGGCAAGTGGATGAAAACATGCTTGAGATGTGGCGAAGTTTGCCAACACAAACACTTAGGAACAAACTTATTGCACTTTCTGGCGTTGGCCCAAAAGTTGCGGATTGTGTGCTTCTTTTTGGTTATGGCAAGCAAGATGTTTTTCCTGTTGACACTTGGATTGAGAAAATGTATTGCAAGTTTTACAAACCTCTTTCCAATCGCGAGAAGATAAGAGAAAATTTACTTTCTGAGTTTAAAAATCTTTCTGGATATGCACAACAATATTTATTCTTTTCTATGCGTGAGGGTGAAAACTAGAATTCTTCTTTCAAAATTTTTAGGAAAAATACATTCAATTTTCGTGAGTAATAAAGGGGGATATTATTATGAAACGAGAGAAATTACTAAAGGCGTTGGCGGTGCTTGGTTTGGCAACCACACTAACTTTAACTGCCACTGCTTTTGTGGGATGCGATAACGATAAAACTCATGGCGTGATTGTTGATCCTCCAATCATTGTTGTTGACCCACCAGAGCCAGACAAACCAATCACAGAACCAGATGACCCTGTTGATGAAAAACCAGTTGATGAGCCTGATGATCCTGTTATTGACGAACCAGATGAGCCTGTGATTGATGAGCCTGACGAACCAGTAATAGACGAGCCTGATAATCCTCCAGATAATCCTCCTGAGGAAGAAGAACAATTAACAGAGGCTGAACTTAAAGAAAACGAAAATCGAATTTATAAATATGTGGCGAAAGCCGACAACTCTGGCTGGGAAACTGACAGCCGAGGTAATCCTGTTGAAGTGTTTAATAAAGAAGGCGTGCGTGAAACTATTAACGATTATTTATATTCAGGTTATGCTGGAACAGGTATAACCCCAATATCAGCCAAAATTGGTGATTTAGAAAATGAAGAACAAATTTTCACTAATTATGATGAAAGAAACGAAAAATATCAAATGGGATATTTGGGCGATTTAAAATATGTCGATAACCATGGAAATACGAAAAGATTTGATGTGCTTGAAATTTCGGTAGATTTATCAGATTATGAAACGCTTGATGAACTAACTAATTATTTGTCAACATATAAACCAGGGAATATAGATATAACAACTTCATACTCATATTCATATTCCAATTTAGATAGAGAATATCGTTCAAATAGAACTTTAAGCGAAGCAGTTAAAGAAAAATTGTTTGGTGATTATAGTGATGATGAAATCATTTTTGAAATGTATGCTGAGCCATATAATGGTGGAGTAGGTTATGATTTTGGAGAATTTAAAATAGTTCCAATGGCTTGCATTACTCTCAAGAATAATAAAATGACTTTGCAAACAGATGCAATTTCATCATCAATGTTTTATAAAGGTTGGGAAAAGAACCTTTTAGAAAGTGAAGTTGTTGGAACTGATTGTTTAAATGAGAATGGCGATCGCGTTTGTGTAATTAATAGAGGAACGCCAACTCCAATTTTAACTATTGATGATAACTTCTACGATGCAGATGATGAAATTATAATAACTTATTCGTTGAATAGTTTAAATGTACAGTATAACTTAAATTATAATTATGTTGAAGATGAAGAAATGTTATATAAAACTTAAAAACAAGGATAATTCCTTGTTTTTTTATTTTAATTTATGATATAATAAACATATGAGAAAGAAAAGTTTTAGGATTTTATCAATTTTTCTTTGTTTAACCATGTTTTTCCTTGCAGGTTGCACGGGAGGTTTGGGTTTTGACGGTGGCGACGGAGATTATGCCAGCGGATTTCAACCAAGGCAGGTGGATGGCGTTAAAGCGATGATGAAGCCAGCAGATTATTCTATCGCCGAAGCAGTTGGGGAAAATTCAGAGTATTTTTATAACCTTTTTGCTGGGCGTACTATTGAATATCTATTTAATTCGTATTTTGATTTATTCAATACCTATAACACAATAAATGAAACTACAGAAGTACAGGATGCAATTTTTCAAAACACAGATTTACTTTCAAATAATATTCAAGTAGACGGCGTTGTTGTGGAAGATGAGAATAAGCAATATTACTATTATGATTCCATTAGATATTCCATTCAAAGCATTACTATTAACCAAAATGAAAAAGGTGAGCCGACAAATGCAGAAGTAGTTTTAAATTTAGATGGCGGTTGGAATTTTTCCATTCAAAATTTTGATCAATTTATTATTTCAGCAATAGGAAATAGATCAATTAATCCCGATTTATATTCTGTTTCAATTAATACAAATACTATCACAATTAATTTTAATGAGGGTTATTTTACTATTTATGACTACGTTTCGGAAGCGTTTGGAACGCCGGGGAATTATGGCGATTTCTATTATGGCGACCTTATTATGAAAGATGAAATCTTGCCAAACTATTTCGATTCGGCGTATTATCAACAAAATGTGGCAGAAAGCGCAGTGACGGCAATCAACGCTTATCAAGAGGTTTTGGAGTATGCCACTTATTTGTTTGTGCTTGGATATGATTATGTTAATGCCGACGGCTCGGTGAATGCTAAAGGCGCACCTTTCTTTGATTTTCAAGTTTCATATGCAACACAAAGTGTGAACATCGACGGCGTGGATATGACGGTTAGCGTTCCTCAAATCACGGTTGGTGGCTGGGGAAGTGGCTATATTTCCATTACTGAGGCACTTGCAAGAGTGAAAAGAATGTATGAGCAGTTTGGAACATACATTGGTTTGACGACTGACGAGGAAACGGGAAACTTGGCTCAAATAAAAAGATTTATTCTTGATTATTTTGTTGGTTTAGATAAAAATCTAGACGGAACTTATAACTCCACTTCCACTATGACAGTGACAACTCGTCAGCAACTTTCCGAGGGTGGTGCATACAATGAAATTAGCAGTGAAAAATATACTTTGGATAGAGAATATGAAACAGTGGTGGAAAACATTTTGAATTATGCGTGTGAGCAAGTTAGAATTGGTAATGCCGAGGACGGCACACCAGTGCAAATCGATACTGCTTATCCAATTTCGCAGATAGTTGACTTTAAGGGAGATTATTTTGCTGCAAGTTTCACAGACGAAAATGGTGAATCAGACGATTCAGATCCACTCAGACACATTGCTGAAGCGGAATATCAAAACCTTTCCTTTACAATTTTGGATGAGGATATTGGTGCAAACTTTTCTGAATTGGTTTTGATTTTTCAATACTACGACACTGGAACCACCGATAGAGATTTGGAGTATTTAGACGAATTAACAATCAATGTTGGGTTTAATTACTATGATTCTTCAAGTGGCGTGCTTTATGATGTTGGTTCGATTAAAAAGACGATTAAAAATCAAATTGCAATGTCCGACACTGATTACAGCGCTGGTGTTGACCCAGATGAAAATTGGGTTATCTTCACGGTTAGTGATGCAATTGCGGAAAGCGATAAGGTGAAAAAAGTTGAGCCTTTTGAAATGAAAATGAAATTTAATAATAACATCGGCGGCGGAGTTTTAAACGCCACCGAAAAGGGTGAAGAAATTGACGGCTCTGGCTATGCTAAGGCGATAACAATCACAGGCTCATCAAAGGCGAGAGAATATTATCAAATGAACGATTCTTCAACTTATGGAAGATATGCCACATTTAACCCTAATATGTTCTATGGCGAAACGGACTATATTGAAGTTTATTTTGATGTGGAAAAAGAGGAAGGGAGAGAAAATGTTAACTACAATTTCAAGGTTGGTTTGTTCGGTCTTTTCTCAGATGAATATATGAATTAGGCGATTTTCATAAAAAATAGTGGAAATAATTTAAACCACTATTTTTTAATTCAATTTTTATTATTTTTCATAAAAATTACAGTTTTTTCATAAAAAAATCGTTAATTTTTGAAAAACTGGTAAAATTTTCATATTTTCAAAGTGTGTTTTCGTTTTTATTTTAGACAATAAATATTGTTGACAGAAAATTTGTTTTGCGTTATAATCTTCGTATGTTAAGAATTGAAAATTTAAGTTATAATAT
>CALVWC010000006.1 GCA_944364445.1 uncultured Clostridia bacterium
AAGAGCATCTCCATTGCTTTTAACAGCTTCTAAAACAACTTCTTTATCTTTTCTAAATTCTCTTGGTAAATATTCAAGAACATCTCCATCTTGTTTAACAGCTTCTAAAATTACTTCTTTATCATTTCTAAATTCTCTTGGTGCATGATAAAGAGCAAATCCATTTTCTTTAACAGCTTCTAAAACAAAAGCTCTATCATTTCTAAATTCTCTTGGTGCATATTCAAGAACATATCCATCTTGTTTAACAGCTTCTAAAATTACTTCTTTATCATTTCTAAATTCTCTTGGTGCATATTTAAAGGCATCTCCATCTTGTCTAACAGCTTTTAAAACAAAGTCCTTATCATTTTTAAGTTCTTCTGGTGCATATTTAAGAGCATACCCAGTGTATTTAACAACTTCTAATATAAAGTCTTTATCATTTTTAAGTTCTTCTGATGCATAATCAAGAGCATCTCCATGCCAACTAACAGCTTCTAAAACAAAAGCTCTATCATTTTTAAGTTCTTCTGATGCATAATCAAGAGCATACCCATCCAATCTAACAGCTTCAAAAACAAAGTCTTTATTAGTAAAATATCTTTTGGGAATTCGAGAATACTTCCTTTCATCCAAAAGCTTTCTTACCCTTTTTGGAAGTTGACTAAGATCAATTTCATTAGAATTCATTTGTTATTTCCTCCTTTTTGATTTTTTTTATTATAACATTGAAAAACTGGTTTGTCAATAAAAATTCTTTATTTCTTACTCAATTTCTTCTTTCTTATTTAATATCTTTTTCAAAAGTGCAATCTTGTTCCTAAGTTCAATCGCACGCTCAAAATCCAGTTGCGAAGAGGCAATTTTCATCATGGAAGTCAGCCTGTCCATCTCGTGTGGGATGTCACTCTTTTTGATATGTTCACTTGTCACTTTTTTGCTTATTTCCAGCGTGTTTATAATTTCTTTGATAATCGTTTTTGGCACAATGTTGTGTTCTTTATTATACTCCATTTGAATTTTTCTTCTTCGCGCCGTTTCGTCCATGGCTCGTTTCATGCTGTCGGTTATTGTGTCTGCAAACATGATAACTCTGCCGTTCGCGTTTCTTGCCACACGCCCTATCGTTTGAATAAGAGCGCCCTCGCTTCTCAAAAAGCCTTCCTTATCAGCATCCAAAATTGCCACAAGTTCCACTTCTGGCATATCAAGCCCCTCTCTCAAAAGGTTAATTCCAACAAGAATGTCAAACTCGCCCTGCCTTAATCCGTTAATTATTTCCACCCTTTCCATAGTGTCAATTTCCGAGTGCAAATACTTCACTTTGAAGGAGTGGTCGGAAAGATATGTTGTCAAACTTTCCGCCATTTTTTTTGTCAGCGTTGTCACAAGCACACGCGCTCCACGAGCAATCGTTTTTTCACATTCTTGCATCAAAACTTCCACCTGATTTTTGATAGGTTTAATTTCAATGGTAGGGTCCAAAAGTCCTGTTGGACGAATAACTTGCTCAACAACTTGTCCAGCGTGGTCAAGTTCATATTTCCCCGGAGTTGCCGAAACAAAAATTGTCTGTTTAATTTTCTTTTCAAATTCCTCAAATTTAAGTGGTCTATTATCCTTTGCCGCTTCCAAACGAAAACCATAATCGACAAGCGACTTTTTTCTTGCTTGGTCGCCGTTGAACATTGCGCGAATTTGTGGAATTGTCATATGGCTTTCATCAATAATGGTCAAAAAATCCTTTGGAAAATAGTCAATCAAAGTGTATGGCGCCTCTCCTGGCTTTCTGCCGTCAAAATAACGCGAATAATTTTCCACACCACTGCAATAGCCAACTTCACGCATCATTTCAAGGTCGTAAGCAACGCGCTGACCAATTCTTTCCGCCTCAATAAATTTTCCCTCTTTTGTAAATTTTTCCACCGCCATTTGCCTATCTTTTTCAATGCTATCAAGTGCGTTTTGCATCCTTTCCGTGCCAACCGCATAGTGTGTGGCAGGATATATGGCGATATATTTAAGTTCATTTAGTAAATTTCCACTAACTGGGTCAAACTCATAGATTTTTTCGATTTCATCTCCAAAAAAGCGAACTTTAATCGCCTGCTCAGAGAGGTTGGCTGGAAAGATATCCACCGTGTCGCCATTAACGCGAAAGGTTGTGCGCTTAAAGTCTACATCGTTTCGCGTGTATTGAATAGAAACAAGTTTTTTAATAAGTTCATCGCGGTCATATTCCTCGCCCTGCCTAAGCGAAATGTGGAGTTTTAAATATTCCTCTGGAATACCCAAGCCATAGATGCAAGAAACAGACGCCACCACAATCACATCGCTTCTTTCAAGCAAGGAAAAGGTTGCTGAGGCGCGAAGTTTATCAATATCGTCATTCACGCTCATGTCTTTTTCGATGTAGGTGTCGGAAGAAACGATGTAAGCCTCTGGCTGATAGTAGTCATAATACGAAACAAAATATTCCACGCGATTATTTGGAAAAAACTCGCGAAACTCGTTGCATAGTTGCGCTGCCAAAGTTTTGTTGTGTGCAATCACAAGCGTCGGCTTATTAACGGACGCGATGATGTTTGCCATGGTGAAAGTTTTTCCAGAGCCAGTCACACCAAGAAGCACCTGATCTTTCAAGCCGTCGTTTAACCCATCCACAAGTTCACGAATGGCGTGTGGTTGGTCGCCCGCTGGCTGATATTTACTAACAAGTTGAAATTTACGATTTTCCATAATTAAATTATACCACACTTCAATAAAAATTTAAAGAGGTTTTTAAGATTTAAAGATAGCCTTCAAAATAATTCCGAAGATGAAACTGACGGTGGCAAGAAAAATGGAGCGAAGCACCAAAATTCCCAAGGTTCGCTTTTGGTTTTTTGTGTCAGTTAAATAGGTTTGTCCGCACTTTTTAAGCGTGACGCAATACATATAACCTTTTTTGCCGTCCGACACAACAAAATCGATGTAATTCGCATTTGAAAGTTGCACCATAATTTCATCGATTTCAGAAATTGAGAGGACAAATTTTTTTGAAAGAGCGGAGGTTATTTCTTGCGGAGAAATAAGATATGTCTTTTTCTTTTGACATCTCTCGCACAAATAAGCCATCACCAATTTTTCCTTCTTAGTCATACAAAAATATTTTTAATAAAAAGGCAAAATTTATGTAAAAACGAGTATTTTTTCAATTTTTTCCAGTTTTTTCGGCATTTTTCGCGTGTTTTTATGTAATAAAAGGAAAGTAAAAAGGAAAAATATCTTTATGTTAGACTCGAAGTCGAGATTGGTTTTAAAAATTCTCGCAAAAGAAAGTTCAGGTGGAAGTTATAAGATATTCGAAAGTTCGGATATCATTTCTGCGCTACCAAAACACTATCGCACCGACAGCGAGGGCATAAAACACATTCTCACACACCTAGAGCGTCAAGATATGATTTCCATTAAATATGACGATGACGATGTCTATTGCCTCGCCGTGCTTCCTTATGGATTTGAGGCACTGGAAAATGAAAAGCCCGCAAAAAAAGAAGGCGTCAATAAACTTGCCATAACACTCTCTTTCATATTCGCATTTTTGGGTGCGATTTTAGGTGTTGTCATCACATATATGATTATGCGCTTTATCTAAAATAAACGCAAAATTGAATAGAATTAATTTGAATATGTTTACAAAGAAAAAGATGCTCACATGAGCATCTTTTCAACATTTAAACGCTTTTTTAAGACTGTCAATATCACAATACGAGCGTGCAAATTTGTTTTTATTAATAGAATAAACGCCGTCCTCTCCAACGATGTAGCACCCTGCAAAATTTACTCCACAATCGAAGCAAATTTTCTGCACCATGTCAAACGCTTTGAGGTCTGCCTCCGATGGTCTTGCTGAGCCATAAGGATGACAATGCGCCATAACAAAAGAATGTGGTTTAACTGAGGATAGGAATGCGGTCAAGTCCATGATTGGAATGTTGACCTCATCAGACTCAGAAGCAACAATTCTCTTTCTTCCGCACAAAAGATTTGCCACGCTGAAACCAAGCATAATGATGTTTTCAGAAGTTCTAAATCTAAGCAAATCTTCCACCATATCAACAATGTCATGTTCGGTTTCAATATGCGTTCTTTTTGTCATTCTTGCAGTCACATATGCGAAGAACAATTCGCCGAATAAGGAAAGTTTTTTAGCACTTCTTTTGTTCAAACCTTTAACATTGGAAAGGTCTTCAACTGAAGCGTCAATAATGTTTGTCAGCGTTCCATAGGTGTCGATTAGTCTGTGTGCAAGTGGATTAACATCCCCGCGAGGAAATATGTAGGTTAAAAGGAGTTCACAAACTTGATATTGATTCATGCTCTCAAGCCCTGCATTAATGGCAAGGTCAACAAGGCGTTCTCTGTGCCCAGCATGAGAAACATCACTGTTATCCATAATTCCTCCTTAGTGTTTTATGTCGTTCACACAAATCTCATTTTTTGGTCAGCCTAAGCCAGCACCCAAACATAGTGAAATTATACTCCACCCAAGCCAAAAACACCAAACGATTTCACAAACTTTTTCAAAATTTTTCCAGATTTTTTATTTAAAACTAAAACTAAAACTAAAACCTGTCGCCACCTCACCGCCAGCGGCACTTGCATACTTACCTGCTCTTGTGACAACATCATCTCTGGTGTATGCATAAAAATCATAGTCTATAACAGAAGTAGCTATATGTTGAGTTCCTATAATTCGGCTTGTATAAGGTGTACCTCCATCAAAGGCATTCCATAATCCCTTACCACCAGTGCCACCAACAAAGATATATTCCCACATGGTTTCGCCTTTATATTTTTTTGTGTTTTCATATACCCTATCTACACCACTACCATTCGTAAAAGGATTTTTATTAATAGGATTTTCATAATATTCAAAAGAACTAGGAATAGGCTTACCTGTTGCATAAAATTTGCCATTATAAAGAGCGTTATCTTTGCTTGAATTATTTGTGCTGAATGTTATTCTAATAGGCTTTTCATCTTCTTCAAGAGGGTTAAGATCTGAGTCAATATAATTACCATATCTATCTGTAAGATACCAATGTGTGTCTGCACTATCATATCGCATATAGTATGTTTTTCCATTACTTAAAATAGTATATGCTTCTTCCCCATTTATCTTTATTGAACTATTAGACGCTAAATAATAACTTTTACCATCACTACCATTGAATTGTATTCTTTCAGCATCATCTTTATTTATCATGGAAGTTAATCCCCATCTATAATCATCCATGAAATTGTCTAATGAAACCGTTGTTCGTTCTAAATAATCTGTTTCTTTAGCTATAGTTATTCCCCCCTCATAAGTACCAGTATCAGCATCATTATAGGAGAAAGCAGGAATTAACTGTAAACCGCCCCATAAAACTTCATTACCAATCAAAACATGATTGTCTATCCATAGGTAACCATAGGCTCCATATGTTATGTCAACTCCTGGTCCTCTATATATTGCATCATATCCTCTGAACAAAGCACCATCTCCACCATTACCTCCTGCTCTGATTTGATTTTCAAGTATTCCACCGGCAGCACCGCCTCCAGCAGCGGTTATATAGAAGTGTTGTTTATAATAATCTTTAAGTCCATCTTTTCCACTACCTATATTATTGGTTGTTGGAAATTCAAAACCTTGATAGTATCTATATCCATCATTAAAATTGATCTCTGTTAAAGACTGTCTAATCGCATTTTCAACTTGATAATGATCATATTCATCTCCTCCTGGTATAGATGTATCATAGTCTTCATTATAATATCTTTGATAATACACAAGACCAAGTCCTCCTGTTCCACCAGAACCAGCAAGAGCAGACGCTAAGTTATTTGTTTTAACAACCTCCTCAAGTTCTCCGGTGTCTGGTGAATATTCATTATAAGTGATTTCAGTGCCTTGCCTTAGATTTGATTTTGCATTACTATCATTTTTAGGGTCAACGCCAAATGCACCGCCACCGCCACCGCCAAAACTTACAGAGCTACTTGATGTGGCGTTTTTTCCATTGTGTCCATTTCCACCATTTCCACCAACGCCATTATAACCATAAATTGTTGTAATATAATCTTCTCCACCTTCACCTATTATATCTATTTTTCCGCCATCACCGCCATTACCGCCAGATGCCCCATTTCTCAAAGAACTTGTAGATTCTGTTCCATCCCTGCCATTAGCACCATTAGCGCCATTACCAGAAACCACAACGCCATAATTATTCTTGCCTCCCAAGATTAGATAAGTTTTAACACTCTCTCCATCTATATATTCACTACTTGAAGTGCATGACGTGCTTGAACTATGTGGTGCATCTTTGCCAATTAAAGACATATATGATGTAATTTGTTCTCCATAATCTACTACCTCTTCCTCCTCATCCTCAAATGCTGTTGATATCCTTATCTTTATCTCACTCTCACTCATATCCACCAACGGATTCACATTTCTTATTGAACCATAAAGCTCGATTTTATCATATTCTCCTTCTTCTGTCAAACTACCAAGAATATCAATACATTTAAGAGTAGGAGAAGGATCCCATTTTTCAAAAGATGCAGAGGTCACAATGTTTATATTCTTCCAATTACTAATTGAAAGAGTTGCATCCGAACCATCGGTTTTTTCACTAAACCTTGAAAGAGTGTGATCATTTCCATAAACTATGCCATCTGTTAAAGAGTTAACATTGGTTTTTAAGATTAAGTTTTCTGTTAAACTAGCGTCATTATATGCAATTGTAAACTCTGTGCCAGCAATATTAATTGTTTTATTAGCCTTTGGTGCTGTGTCTACATTTGTAATTTTATTATATAATTTGCTTGGAGTATCAAGTTTTTCATCTGTTATTCCAGTGACACTAACATTTGAAAGATTCATACTGTCATTAAGTTGCATAACATAGTTTTCATAAGATATGCCACCACCATAATAACTGGAATAACTGGTATTATAAGCATACATATTTAACGACAAATAATATTCAGTTGTTCCACCTGGATAATGAGAAGAGGAGTCATCATAAAAATTATCATAATAATCACCTTTACTATCAACTTCATATGTAAATTTAGTGACATCTTCTTCGTCTTGTTCTTGTTTTATTTTTATATCAAAAAAGTATTTACCATCGTTTATATTAAAAATTTTAGAAATATTAAAAATTTCAAAATTAAATGTGTAGGTGTATGACAAATTAAACCTGCTTGGGAAACCATAGGCATCATATGCACTTACCTCTGGCGTTTGACTAAAACTATATGAATCAGAAAGCCCATATCTATCGCCCTTATTTTCTTGATATCCTTGAGCACCTATCCAGAAATCTTCTGACCCGCCTGCATAGCGAGGAAGAGTAAATTCCTTATTATAATTAACAGTTATTTGTCCGATGTTTCCGTCGTTGATTACACCTGTGCTTTCAACTGAGTCTGTGGTTTCATCATCTCCTTGAACATTAACACCAGATACTTCTCCTGAGTCACCAACATACCCCAAAGCGTATGCAAACACAAGGCGGTGTTTAGAGTCAGAGTTATATGTTATTTTATATGAAACTGTTGCGGTTGCATCTCCTGCAGAATCTGTGCTGTCTGACTTGCCATCTTTATTCAATCCTGGAACATCAAGTTCTATAGTTGCCTCAGAAACTGAGTAGGATGGTGTAAGGTCACTTATTGCATGGACGCGGGCATCGTTGATGCAGTTTGTGATGCTTGCGGTTGTGTAGCCCACAATTCCGCCAGCGAGAGCCACGCCCGTGTTGTCATAATTCCCCGCTTGCACATATCCCGTGTTCAGCGATTGTGAAATCTCCGCCTCAGAATATCCCGCAATGCCACCGCTAGAAAGATTTAAGTTTTTATAACTAATATTATTTGTATAATTATTGATTATTGAGCCAGTATTGTAGCAGTAAGAAATTGAAGGTTGACTCTTTTTATCAGTTATGCTTGTCTCAAAATTTCCAACAATACCACCTATAACATTATTTAATACAACATTATTATTTGATATTTTTTTATCGTCATCATTTCCACCATTACTGTTAAGAAGCGTAATATCTCCACCTAAAACTTTCCCATCGTTGACTTGTTTAGAAATGATGTTTCCAGCAAAAGTAGAGTGACTTATTGTTGTGTCTTTTGCTATTCCAACAACTCCACCAATAATACCAGATGTCCCTTCAGATGTGTTTATTGTCACTAAACTTGTCACATTCGTTATTGAATTTAAGGCAGTTCCTTCACTTGGATTATCTGGTGACGCCTCTTTTTTCATACTTTCGGCATAGCCAACAACACCACCAATAACAATTTGAGATTGTTCTTTAACAGCAATATCGCCTTTAACTGTCACATTGTTTAAAGAGCCATACAAGCGGTTTGCAAGTGCGCCATAGATAGTGTAATATTCATTTGATGACTCGGTTGTTTCACCTTCAATGTCAACTTTAATTGCATCTTCGCCTTTGCCTGGCTTATCCTCACCTCTATTATAGTCGCTTGTTGCATTAATTGTTCCGATCACAACAACATTTAAATTTCTAAGTGTGCCGTAAATCTCATCAAACATTGCTGTGTTGCCTTTATCGCCTCCTTCAGTTGAAGTGAAGTTATTGCCCTGTCCGTCGATGGTTATTGGTCTATCCTTTGTGCCTAAGTCTTGTCCGCGAGAGTAACCAGAATCCTTAGGTATTTTATTTAAATCAATATCGTATTTCAAGAAGAATTGTGTGTCGTGTTTGTAAATAGCACTATTTCCTTCTCCATCTACCGCTGTGTTATTAATCGCACTCATGGCTTGACCGAACTTTGCATGGCTTTGAACAGCAAAGTAGTAATCGGTTGGAAGGTCATCAGGCTTTGTTTCTCCCTCCTCAAGTTTGTGATTAGACCAATAACTAAGATCAATAGCTTTATCAAAGGAAAGTTTTGAATACTCACCGCTAGTATATTTATACACCGAAACATTTCTTAAATAGCCAAAGTTTGTGGTTGCATAGCCGTTGTTGAAATAGCGCGAGTGATTCCATTTTGCAAGAGAGCCATCTCCGCTTGTCAAAATACTGTTAGTTTCGCTTGTTGATTCTCCCTTAAGCCAGCCAACTGATAACTCGCTTGTATTCTTACTCTCGCCGTTACCTATTATTGTTGCATCATAAGGCTCCTCACCATAATAATAAAGTGCTTTGTTGTCAGCGGTGGAATCGTAATAAAGTCTTAAGTTGGTATCGTATTCTGTCACAGCAAACGCCGAAACATCGCCGTCAACACCATAGCCATAATCATAACGAAGAATGTTCATATATGAATAGGAATCATATATTCTTATATATGCTGTATCATCTGTTCCTGGTGGAATAATGTGAGAGTTGAAAAGTGCGATATCCACTGGAACATATGCTTGAACTGAACCGCCAGAGAAGGTGTTTTTGATTAACACATTTGCTGAGTTTGTGTTGGCAACTCCGCTGATTGTGGCAAGCTTAGACTTATCGTATGAACCGAAGAAGATGTCGGCGTCAAAATAGGCATTTTCCATTATGCCGATAGACATATCTCCCACAATTCCGCCAACCAAAATACCGTCGCTTCGGTTGCCACCAATATACATCTCGCCTTCCACACCAACGCCGTATAGAAGTGCGGTTGCGGTGTTATCAGTCTTACTTGGATCGCCAAGCGTGTTAATAAGTCCGCCGATTGTTGTTATTTCAGTGTTTACTTTTGTGTTAACTGACATATCCATGTCAACAATAAGGCTGGTGACAACTGTGAAAGAATTATCATCTGTTGCCATTTTGTTGATTGGTGCGGTGTTTGTGTGAATTCGATTTCCATTTCCAACCAAAACAACATTATTTAATTCGGATATTGAAGGTGAAGTTTCAGTCTCGGTTTCTGGCATCAAATCTAAATCTTCTGCAAGATAATACCATTTAACAGAACTTGTTGTCTCATTTGATATATCATTATTAAATAACACTTCATAATCTATTGCAGGGTCTGTTGATTTTTCTTTTACCACTTTTGAAGGGTTAAGTTTGGCAATTTTTCCTAATATATCGTTAGAAATTCCAAGTCCTTCTTCTCCAGCAAAATTATGCATAGTTTTTACAATATTTTCCTCTGAATAAGTATAATTTGTTGCCGCCGCACCATAACCGCGATAAGTGCCGTCTGGAGTTTCGTTTTTATTATAATATCCAACGTCAATATTCCCTTCTTCATCTTGATAAGAGAAGTTAACACTGGAGGAATAAAGATTTTGCTTATATTCAATGGCTCCACCTTCGTCTTTTTCCTCACTATTATATCCGACAAGAGAGTTAACGCTGTAGTTTACAACATCAGTGCTATCTGTCATCCTGAAATTGAATGGTGTCATAAGTGTGCGACATTCTTCTATTGTAATGATAACATTAATACCTTCATTGGTTGGCGGATTGTATGCACCAAGAACACCACCATAATTGAATGTGGTTAACTTTGCGCTGTCATCTGAATAGTTTACATACACATCGCCATAGGTTTTTGCGCCATTAATTAAAATATCAAAAAATTCTGTTGTCTCACTTGCGTCTGCTGTCTCGCTTAAACCACTTGCATTAATCGTGCCAATTATTCCGCCTGTTGTGAGGTTATAGGCATAGTCATAAGGTATTGGATTTCCTTCTTCATCTGTTCCTTGCGATTTAACATCCATAAATTCAACTTTTCCGCCATAGCCAGAATTGTTGATTGTTGTTTCGTTTGTGCCAATCTGCCCAAATAGTCCTCCAAATTTAAGAGTTTCACTGAAAGCAACCGTTGTGCCTGTGTAAAGGAAATTGTTAACTTCGATTTCACTTGTTCCTTGAACTCTGCCAGCAAGTCCGCCAATAAACAATGGGTCAGAAGTTGTGTTATATTCAATACTGGTGTCAGCAACAACATTCACGCTTGAAGTGGATTTATTACTACTTGCCCCAATAACCAAATTGGCATCAAAAATTTCGCCAACAATACCATATCGAATAACGAATTTCTCTGAATCATCACTTAGTGTAGTCGTTTCTGGCTCGTGGATTTTAACATTAATATCGCCACTTATATTAAAACTTCCAAGGCGTAATGAGCCACCTGACAAATAGCCAATTAAAGAACCAATATAGGCGTTGTTTGTGACAAGAAGTGGAGTTTCTGGTTCTGTGGCTGGATTGCTAAAATAATTTGTTAAACCTTCGGCATTAACACTAAAATTAACATCAAGGCCACAAGTTATTGCAGTGTTAAATTCCGCATGCCCTATAAATCCGCCAATATATGCATCATTTCCAATTATATTTTCACCAAGATTCAAACTGCCATTAATCTGTAATCTATTGGAGGTGTCTAAACCGCTTGCGAATTGAACACTTCCATTACCAACTAATTCACCAACAACAAGTCCAAAATATTCATTGTTTGCAACGCTAAAGTTTTGTGTGACATTAATGGTGTTGCTTAAAATATCAGTTGGCTCGGTGTTTGGCACTGTTTCGATTGAAGTGATGTTTGCTTGACCAATATATCCACCAAAATAGATATCGTTGATATTGGCTGAAACAGCACCATCTAGTGACGCTCCTAAAGTGATGTTTAAAGTTGTGTTGGTTAGGTTGTTAATTCTGAAACTTGCGTCCGCTGCATACGAATCAATTTCCCATTGCCCTGTTAAAAGCCCAAAATATATGTTATATATATAATCTTTTCCAGATATATAATCTTTTCCAGTTTTATTTACAAAATTAATGCTAATTGGAGAGGACTTTGCTTCTTCAGCACGGTCAATTCTAATATCGCCAACTGCCATTGCACGATATGGAGATTCCTGCCTAATGACGCCAGCAAGCACGCCAAAATATTGATTTTCTTGTGGAGTTGTTCCATCGCTGGTGTCAAAAGAAGCAAAATTGATGTCAACATCCTCATTCAATATGAAATGAATACCAGTAAAATCTGTTGAAATTGCGTAAGGAACGAGTATGCCTGCTCTTCCATAAGAATCTGCTTCAATGGAAAGGTCAGTTCTAACATAAATATCAAGATTATTTAAAATTGCACCATTTGCTGTGTTTTCAATTAATATCGAGTGACTTTTAATTTCCATTCCACCAGTTTCTTGATAATGATAGTAAATGTTTAGGTCAGTTATTTCAAAACCAGAAATAGCGTTCTCAAAAAGTGCGCTGTCGATTATAATTCCAACATCAGCACCTACTTCGCCTCCTATATCACCATATCTCTTTGAATCGACTTTACCTAAAGTTGCATCGCCAGTTCCTTCACTAATAAACTCACTATATGAGATGATTTTTCCTGAGAAGTTGTTGATTAGCGTTGGAGTTAAAATGCTTGAAACAATGTCGGAGTTAATTCCGCCATATTTTCGCAAATCAACATCTGCACATTCAGTATCTGGATTATCTTTTTCAATCATTCCTCGCACAACAACAGTGAGAGAGGAGTTGGAGTGGATAGCATTGAGAACTTCTTTCACGCTTTCTTCGTAATAGTCAAGAAAGATAACTGTTATTTCTGGAACAAACTCAATTCTTGGGAACATGGTTTCAAGTTCATGTGTCCAAACGGAATCGTTCCAACCTGCACGAATAAAGAAGTTGCTCATTCTTGTGTATGCCATTGCCATTGTGG
Organism: uncultured Clostridia bacterium; assembly: GCA_944364445.1. Taxonomy (GTDB): domain Bacteria; phylum Bacillota; class Clostridia; order Christensenellales; family UBA1242; genus Caccovivens. The sequence goes on from CALVWC010000006.1 coordinate 12,700, forward strand.
ATAAATGACTTGGCGATTGAATTATTTGAGCATATTCATACGAAAAGTCAACATCGGCTGGATCAACAGAGCCAACACCCGTGCCGTTATAGATAATTAAATCATCTCTAAAGCCATTAATGTAGTTCATACGTGATTGTTCATCGGTTAAGGTATCATCCTCATAAAGATATTCCACAACCGCGGAAATTGTTGTGACAGCAGCATCTCTTCCAGCCACACGAACCTTTGTTATCACATCGTAATAGCCAGAATAGTTGTCAAGAAGATATAAGTGTGACGGAAGAATATCCATGCCATTTTCATCTTTGTCAAAGCCTGCAAATAAGGCAAAGATATTGTCACGATTGGAATTTTGTTCGTAGTATGGAATTGAATTGACAAACTCCATGGCAAGCACGCTTGCACTTGAAATTTTGCCAACAATACCGCCAGCAAGAGCCGAAGTGTTGCTGTTTAAAACGCCAGAGAAGTAAACTTCATGCAAATAATACGACACTTCACTGTTGTCGTTTATGGCATTGGAGTTATACATTGCGGAAGAGTCGAGATAACCGATTATTCCGCCAAAATATGAGTTCTCACGCGTGGTGGTGTTGGAAACAACATTAAGCCTGTTGTAAGCAACGGATATATATCCGCCACCAGCATAGCCCACAAGCCCGCCAACATAGTATGGATTATTATAGCGAGTGTTATAGTGAAGCGTGTCGTTTTGCGTGTAAGAGAAGATGCTCATCTGACCTCTTTCCACATCTTGAGAACCATTATAATAAGAATACATACTCTCTTCAATCGTGTCTTGCATTGTTCTTATGTGTTCGGTGTAAACAGCGTAAAGTCCGCCATAACTTTCACCCACAAGTCCGCCTGCAAACAGATTTTTTGAGGTGATATATGAAGGATTTGTTAAATTCATGTTGGCATCAAGTTCAAGCCCCATGTCAAACGCCTTTGTTGATGAGCCAAGATATCCAAAAATGCCACCTGCCACTTCGCCGTAGATGTCAACCGAACTTAAAACTCGAATTGTTGCAACCTGAAATTCTGGAATTACCATGGTGGTAGAATATGCTACGCTTTCTTCGTTCACAGACATGAACATATCAACATATCCACTTACTGCACCCGCATAAGAAAGCGTTTCAACCTCATTCATGAGCGAACCGCCTATTGTGACAATTTGCCTGATGTTTGTGCCAGTGTGAAGTTTATTATCTTCCACCGTTTTTGAGCCGTCATAATATGCCGAAACAACATCAATATCTGTCACTTGAATGTCGGAAAGTTTGGAATCTCCTAAAACCATTCCCACAACACCGCCAACAATATTATTTCCTGCAATGGAAACAGAAACAACTTCCTCTTCTTCGGAGGTTGTTGGAATTGGAGATAGTTTTATGCCACTTAAACGAGAATCAATCATCGTTCCAGCAAGCGTTCCCACCATGTTTGCGTTAACATTGTGAACAGAAGCGACCTCCAAACTTAAATTCATTATGCTGGCGTCATCAAGACTTGCAAACAAGCCATAGTTTTCCACATTTGTGGAAGAACCCAAATTGATGTTGGAAATCGTGAAAGCGTTGCCATCCAAAATTCCAGAGAAAATTTTTGAGGTGGTGGTGAGCCTGAGGTCTTCCGTTCCCTCAAGGTTTTGGTCGATATCATTAAAATCTATATCGCTGACAAGCCTATAATGTCCAAAAACTTCTGTGTCAGTGTAATATTGTTTATAGGAAGAGATCTCTTTTTCTTGCGCCTTTCCTGTTGCAAGAGCAAAATCGGAAGCATCGCGAATGATGATTGGGTTCTTAAGAGAGCCGTAAGATAAATCCACAAGGCGTCTTGTGCTGTAGTCAGTTAAAGTGCTGTAGAAGAGAGAGTATTCTTCTGAAGTTTCACTTTGAACTAAGTATCTATTTGAAAATGCGATGTGATTTGCGCTTGTAAGAGTTATTCCGTCCTCTGTCATCGTCCAAATGCCGTCAAGTGCGCCCTCTTCAGAAGCAAAACTGAAGCGATAGAAAGCATCTTCCTCCTCAACATCTGTGATCGAAGTTGCGCCTGTGGTATAACTATCCTGAGTTGTTGAGCCAACATTTTCTGGAACATAATAATAGGAATAAGTGATGCCTGTTGGATTTTGGTTGAGGTCCTCACCTCTTTCATTAACACCAGAGAAACTCATTTCATTGATGTTGGAGTTCGACATTTTTGTGGCTGAATAACAAAGCGTGATTTCGCCATTGGAAGAATTTTCGTAAACAAAGCCTGCAGAAAGATAACTTCTGGAAGCATCAATTTCAAAAGCGATATTTACATATGAATTTTTAACAAGTCCGCTGTTAACGTAAACAAATCCGCCAACTCGACCAGTGGATACGATTGAAGAGCCGTCGAAGTAAAAGTCATCAGAAGTTGTTGAGTCGTTTTGACCTTGAATGAAGGAAGTGTGAACTTCTCCAGAGTTGTTCAAAACAAAACCCGCGGTTTCTGAAGATGTGGAATTCATTTGGTTTTTAATTTCAATGTTCTTTGCAAAGGATGAGGAAACAGTGCCTGAGTTTTCTCCCACAAAGCCTGCCACATTACCTTGACCTTGCAAGGTGAAAAGTGGCAAGGTTGTTTCATTATAGAAGGTTGAGCCGTTTCTTTCAATGATAACTGAATATGTCTCGCCTCCCACACGGCTGTTTGTGATTACGCCAGCATTTGTGCCAACAAAACCAGATATGTTCACATCATCATTTGACATATTTGTGGAAGTAATATTTATTGGGTCAGTGCCTGCACCACGAACAAAATCTACCACAAGTCCTGTTGCCGATGACACAATTTGCGAACTTGAAAGATTGGAATCGTAATAAGCCACCACATCCGAGTTATAGATAATTCCGTTGTTAACAAGCGCAAAACCTGCAATGTTCACTTCGCTATAAACATTCAAGTTAACGGTAATTTTTCCACCATTATACAAATTCACCCTAACATTTTTTATGGTGGAGTTTTCTGTCACCTCACTGAATAGCGCTAAATTAAGTGTGGTCGACGCTGAGTCAAAATGGAAGGAATTTATGAAAATTGTGTAGCCGTTGCCGTCGAGGCTGTCGAAATATTGAGTGGACAAAGGTGTGTAGTCAGTTAAAACGATATCATTCATAAGGATGTAATCAACTGCTGTGGAGGTGCCGTTATCGTTGCCAGAAAGGTAATCCACAAATTGTTCGGCCGTGTAGATTGGAAGAGGAACTTCCTCGTCCGTCCAAACCTCAATGTTGATGAGAAAATCGTAAGAATATGTGAAAGAGGTGTTATTCACAACAATATATGTTTCAAGACGCATGAGAAGTTGACCTGTTCTAAGACCTTTAACAGAAACATTTCCACCAGAGTCTGAAAATTCCACAATGGTGTTTTCCACATATCTATCGCGTTCGGTGTTATATATATGTGTTGCCACGCCAGTGGATGAAACAATGTAAAGCCTTTCTCTTAATGCCACTTCTTCATATCCATTTGCTGTTTGTTGATAGTTGATGTAATAGCCAGTTGCAGTGTCGGCATAGGAGTCATTCGCATTAAACTCAGCGCGTTTTTCTTCAAGCTCAAAAACCGCATCAGCCTCTTCAATATCGTTAACATCATAGGAATATTCTTCTGGATTTATGGAATAGTTGAAATCCAAGGCGTTTGTTGCGTTCACATAGCCGTGCAAAACATCATATTCTCTTCCGTTATAAGTTGCAGTGACGTTTGTTCCTGCAATGTGAGTTTCATCACCATTAATGGTGAAATCAACAAGATAAACCGTGGCATAACTTTGTTTTATTTCCGTTTCGCCATTTATTGTTCTTTGCACTGTTGCTTGCACGCGGAAAGCGCCAGTTGCTCCATTTGAAACTGTGGAAAGAACGGATGTGCGAAGGATTGCTGTGTATACTCTTGAAGTTTCAGTGACAGTTTCCACCAAATCACTTCTTGTGATGTCATTACCTGTTCCCACCAAGGAAAGATTGGTCAGTGTTTGGTCAAGGTCAACAGTCACAGTGATTTCGGCGGTGTCGCCTTTCGCAAGCATAACAGTGGTTGCACCATCAACAAGCACATTAGCCTCGTTGAGATAGTCTATCATATAGTTATACACATAACCTGTTCCAATCACGCCATTTTCGTCATAGAAATTCACAACAAGCCTCAAAGTGCTGTTTGCAGAAAAGCCAGATGATATGTAAATTCTGAAATAATATATACCATTTGAGTAATCGTTTTCGTTTGGCGTTATTCGAAGCCCTGAGCCGACACTTTCAGAAGTTGTGTTGTCAATTCGATAACCATAAGAGGAAACATATCTTAGCCTTGCCAAACTGACAGTTCCAAGATTTCCACTTGTGGAGATTTCATAGTTTATTGTGAAATAGGAATAGTGAGCGAAACTTGGGCTAACTTCCATGGTCAAAATGGAGTCAGTGCCTGGAACTAAGGTGGAAGAAAGGGTATCGCTTGGAGAATAATACCAAACGGAATTGTAAATAACACGGCTGGAGATGGTGTATGCAGTCATATTCACAGCGTTAATCTCTTGTTTATGCACCGTAAGGTTGAATGAACATGTGTAAGCACTTGAACTTAAAGCATCCACCAAAACTGTGAGTGCATAGTCGCCGTCCACCCTATATCTATAATCTTTGTTGACATTAATGATAACATTAAACCTCATTTCATTGTCACTTTCAGAAGTTTTGGCAATGTTAACATCAAGTTTCAAGTTGTCGCCGATTTGAACATAGCCTTTCGTGTCGCTTTCCATAACAACTTCATATTCCAAATCGTTATAGATAAAGGTTAAAACGATGTCATCTTCTTTGCTATCCGTGTTAAGCACAGCGTTGAATGAAGTGGATTCTGAAGGTAAAATGTCGGAGGAAATGGCGTCGATAAACAAAGCATTTGCGCCGTTATACGAGCCAAGCAAAATGGATGTGGTGTTATAATTCACAACAGCATTATTAAAGTCGGCAAGTTCTGGAGTGTCAATTGAGGTTATGCCCATGGCTACTAAGGAATTAACATAGTTTCCACCAGTTGCCAAATTTGCTGTGTAGTTAACCGTGTTGCCTGCAACATTTGAAGAGAAGTAATTTTCTCCGCTTTCAGTTTGATTGTTTGTTAATGTGTTTGTGTAATAATAATCATGTTGCAAAAGCGTGTAGCGCGTGCCGTTTAAATAGAGGTTGCTATCCACAATTGTTTCCACTGTTCGTGAGTTGTTTTTCCCTGTTTGAACGCTTAATATTTGTCCCTCACTAAGTGTTGAACCGCCAGTTGCCAACGACATTTCTGGCACTGCATAAACAATCATAATTTTAAATTGCTTGGAAACAGAAAAGTCCATTCTGCTAAACAAATTCAGCGTCACAATTTTGCTGGATAGGTCTAAGGTTGTTCGCTCAACATACAGATTTGTTGTGGAAAACGAAAGATATTGTTCTCTGTCCACAGAAACAAGCATGCTGTCAGCAAATTCTTCCTCTAGATTAAATAGGTCGATGATAGAAATGGTGTTAAACATATCAAGTTCATATCTTGCACCCTCATTTTGAGGTGTGGTTGAAACATCATAGAAGAAGAACACCGCCTTATCATTTTCTGCACTAAGCACTTTTCCGTCAACATCGTAAATTGATTGCTCAACCGAAACGCGAGGTGTTTGACTGACATGTTTAAGGTATGGGAAGCCAAAGTTTCTTGAACTGTCAATGTTTTCATATTCCCAAATTTTACTATTTAAAGTTGTGATATTTGAAATCTCCTCAACTGTAATCGCGTCACCCTCTCCATCCGAATCAAAATATCTGAAACTTAAGGTTGCATTGCCTTCCACAACATCGGAAATATAAGTGTTGTATGAGTTTCTGATTGTCCAACCATTTGTGCTTCTTATTTCAATATCTCCGAGATATGCAAAGGTGTTTTCGATTTCTGGGTCGCTATATGTGTAGCCAATGAAAGCATCCACATTTTGAGCATTAGTTATTGTTATGTTTTCATCATACTCCTCCAAACTAAACGCATAGGCATAGGAATTGACAATTCTTGGCACGCTACCATTTTCTGTTGTTGAAGCGCCCGCAATGCCACCAAAATATGTTCCTGAGAATTGGTTGCTAACAACTCCGCCTTGCCCATCATCGAACTTATAAAATTCCACGCCACAGCCGTTAATTTCACCCGACAAACGCCCAGCAATACCGCCGACAAAAGTGTTGTTAACATCTCCAGAAAGTTCCACGCCCAAGGCATAAGAATTTTCAATTAAACCATTATTTTGCCCAGCAATCGCACCTAAATAGTAAGAACCGCCACCACTCATTCCGTTATAAACAACACTTGGTGCATATCGCCCATCAACATATTGCACATCCACTGTCACATTGGAAACAACACCAGTGGATTCAATTGCGCCAGTTTGTGAAATGGTGTTTGCCACAAAACCACCACCTGTCACTTCGCCAGTGAAAATCAAATCTTTCACAACACCAGTTAAAGTGCTGATAAAAGTTCGGCTTCCATTTGTGAAACTCAAAGTGATATCTTCATTATCACCAAAAATCATGCCTGAAAATTCTGTATAAGGCTTCGTCCAGTTATCCAAAGTGATATCATTCATAACACGATAGTATAAAGAGGTATCCAAATTCTCTAAATCCTCTTGAGTGTAAACGCGAATAGCTGTTTCTTCGCTCTTTCCGTCGGCAATGGTCACGCGTATTCTTAAAATAAGGTCACGGTAGAACACTTTTTCGCCAGAATTATTCAAGAAATAGTCGGCTTTAAATTGTTCGTCCGTTTCTCCAGTTGCGTTCACAACATCATCATACCAACTGTAAATCTCAGACAAAGGCAAATATTCCGCTGTGGTCGACAATGTGCCGTCTGCATTGAGGTTATAGTAAACAATCTGCCTGGAACCGCCCTGCCTTTTAACCATATCTTCTGGCAAGATATAAAGATAGCCATAGCCACCTTCACTTTGGTCACCAATAGTCAAAGTGAAAGATTGACTCATTGCAGTGGTTTCAATGCTAAGATTTGAGCCTTTTTCGTCAAGTGAATAATAGTAATAAGTTAAACTTCTGTTATTCGCCTCGTTTGGAGAAACTGAGGTGGAAATTGTGAAGGTTTTATCTTCAACATCGTTGGAAATGAGGTTTAAGTAAACTTCGCTGTTATATGTTTCATTGACCCAAGTGACATTCTCCACGCGATTTGCCTGAATAATTCTAAGATTGATGGTTGCCGTTCTTTCATAACTTGTTTTGCTGTTTTCATTAGGCTTATAACTATATCTTATATATATGGTTTCGCTTAATTCCGAACTAAACAAAGTGGATTCTGCTTGAATGTTGAAAGTAAGTCTGTTGGAGTTGATGTTAAAAGCAGTTAGCCTTAAAGAGCCATTTTCATTTTGAATAATCGACTTAACAGCATTGTTTTCATCAGTAATGGATATGTAATTTAGTTCGCCTGTTGTGCTGTTGGAAGCAAAGGCAATTGAGAAATACTCCATATCGCTGTAGGTTGGTATTTCTCTGTCCAGACGCATGGAAATTTGCACATCAATATTAGACAAATCTTCATCCTCTTCGCCTAAACTTTCTCTTGCATATAACTCAGCATCGGTCACATCACTGCGAAGCGCCGTGACAGGATAAAAACTTTCCAATCTAAACAAGCGAACCAAACTTAAATTTTCATGGCTTTCATTAAATCCATGGAAAATCACAGCAACATAAACAATGAAATCGCTGTTTTGAGTGCGAATTTGCCCATTTGCGTAAGTGAAATATTCTGAATAATCTGCGTCAAAGCTTGCAGAATATTCAAGTAAGTCCTCGCTTGTTAAAGAAGCATAGTAATCTTCATATAAAACTTCTTCATCGACATTTGGGTTTTGCTCTTTAAACGCCTCAAAGTCAAACACAAGAAGTTCGGCATCCGCACTTAGTGTTGCGCTATTGAAGTTGAAACTTAATGGCAAGTTGGAACCTGCTGAAATCATAACACTCGACAAAGTGTCCGAAGTTGAATATTGTGCATTTTGTTTCCAAGAGTTTGCATCTTGGTCGATGATATAGTCTTGTTCTTCCACATCCTCGAAATACACATTCACCGCGCCTCTATCACCATTTGAAACAGTGGCAGAAGTTAATGGATTAAACGCCTCAATCTTAATCGCCTTGGATTCCATACCTGTTTGGTGAAGAAGAGTGAATTCAAAACTATCTTGAATGTTGCGACCATTCAAACTAACAGTCACATTAACATCCACATAGGAATTTTCTGGATCATCCTCATCCTCATAAGAATTACCAGCATCAACCATGGTTATGCTGAAGTTGCGGTTTTGAGTGTAGGATGGCGAAAGACCAGTGGAAGATGACATACCATAAACTCTTAAATTAAAAATTATTTCTCTTTCTGAACTTGAGGAAGAGGAAATAAAGTAAGTGGAATCGAAGTCAAAATTCGTGCCATCGCTATTTTGAACATTCATTGTCACATCATCCACAATTCTATAACCGTTGGCATAGATAGACTCACTGGCAAAGCGAGGGTTGCCGTTTGCCACAAACCTTATTTCAAAATTGCTGTATGTGGAAAGAGTGCCACTTCTAAGATACAATGTTGTTCCACTTGCAATTGCTCCCGTTTCATAGGTGCTTGAACCTGCAACATTTGTGAACGAAAGAGGGGTTTGACTTGAAGAGGTGTAAACTTGTAAATAATCTTCTGGGCGATTTCCTGATATTTCCATATCAACTTCAATATGATAAGTGTTGTCGTTAAGTCCAACATCGCTTGGTTCAAGGTTAACAGTAAGCCTGTATCCGCGCGAAGAAAAATAGGAAGAATATAAGTCGATTGTTGCTCCACCAATATTTTCGGTTTCATTTCTAATCACAACAGTTTCTGGCACGAAATATGTGGAAATCAAAACTCTCGATGCGTTTGAAGTGTCAATTTGATAAGTAAAATCTGTGTAAGACAGCACAAATTCCACATACAAATCACCATAATAATTTGAATTTGTGTCGTCAAGTGCATCTATCTTAAACTCAAAGGTCAGTTGATTGTCGACTTTTTCTTTAACAATATCATCAAGTTTAAAATAGTTTTGATAATCTTCAATGTAAACTTTTTTGCCATTCACAATTTGATACGCTTTCAAACTTAAATCCATATCATAACTAGTATTTACCACCATTTTACCCGAAACTTCACTTAAAAAACCTTGTTCATCTGCATTAAAATTATTTTTTACTAATTTTATTGTTGTGGTTTCGCCTTGTGCGTTTGTTAAGTCAATAGTTTCGTCGCCTATAACCAAACTTTGAATGCTTGATGGGTTAACGATGGAAAAAGTTAATGCCTCATCTGCACTTATGATTGTGGAGCCAACCTGCCAAGAAGCATAAACATCAATTTCTTGTAAGTTGCAGTTGTCATAAACATAAAGCGTATTGTCAATAATTTCGGCGATAACTTGGTCATCTGCCTCCTTTGAAGTTTCAGCATTAGTGGTGTCGGTGGCGTTTTCAATGTCGTTAAAAGTCCAAACCAAGTCGTCCACATCGGCATCAATAGGGTCAAAAGTGAAATAAGTTTCAGGATAAAGAACTTTACTTCCTCCTCTTTCAATCCACATCTCACTTTGTCCGTTTGCGTTCACCATGTCGTTCATCTGCAAACTTTCAAGATTGGTTTTAACGCTGACATTTATGTATTCAAAAATATTATTGTTTTCTAAAGAGTAAACTCTAATTAACGCGTCACCGCTGTTTTGCGCTGAGATTGTGAAGTTGAAATTGCCTTGCCTGTTTTGCACAACATCGGAAAGCAAAATATGTTCTTCACCAGAAATAATTTCTGCTTCAACACCCAAGTCGGAATTTGAAAGCGAAACAGAAACAGTTTCTTCTTTTGGGCTTCCTCCCGTTTCATCATTCGTCACAAGATTGACAATGTTTGTGGAAAGAGAGAGTGTAATTTGAGCGGGTTCGCAAGCAGAAAGAAACACTCCTCCAAAGAGCATCAAAGTGGTCAAAATTCCATAGACAAACTTTTTCATGAAGCCTCCTTATTTAATATTTGCAAATAGCAAATAATTAATCAAATTGCGGGCATTAAATATATATAAATATTATAAATTACCTTAAGAGAAAAAGTCAAATTAAATTAAAATAAAAATAAGTTTTAATTTTATTTATTTTTTATCATTTTTCTAAAATAAAAATTAATTTCAAAAATAAAAAATAAATAATTAAAACCTATTTGACGCGGACATTATTAAAGATAAAATTTATGAAAAAAATTTATGAAAAAATAAAATAAAAAATTAATTTTAATAAAAAAATCACTTTTTTAGCCATTTTTTTAATATTTTTTTAAAAAAATAGCATTTTTTTTTTTTTTTTAATTCTGTATTTATTTTTATATTTTTCTTTAGTTGCCTCTCCGCCTCTTAAATGTTTTTCTTGAAAGTGGAAATTTAAAATTTCTTTCACCTCATTAAACAAATCTTCATCAATTTTATTAAGCCTAAATGAAAGGTCATAATGCACTGTGCTTTTTGAAAGCCTGAAAATTTTTGCCGTTTTTCTTATGGTGTCATGCGTTTCATTTATATGCCTTGCAACCAGTAATGTGCGCGCCTCAATATATGGCTTCATAAAAAAATCCTCCCATAATTTTACTTATGAGAAGATTTGTCGAATTATGCAAAAATTTGTCTAATTATTTCTTACATTTTTCAATTAATTCTGCAACTTGCTTAACCGTTTTAACTTGACCAATTTGGTCATCTGGAATGGTGACTCCGTATTCATCCTCAAGCGTCATGAGCATTTCAATAATATCTAATGAATCCGCCCCCAAATCTTCCAAAATGTTAGAGTCATCATGAATTTCATTAACATCCATGCCAAGTTGTTCTGCTAACAATTCTTTAACTTTTTCGATAATCATATTTGACCTCCGCTTATTTATGATATCATATTTAATTTTTAAAATCAACTTTTTTTAGACTGTTTCTAAAAATAATTAATTAAATATTTTTAAATATCATATGAAAACATAAGTCCACAAAAAAAGAAAGGTTTGACCTTTCTTGATTATTTGTTTTGTAAGTCTAAATAGTTGTTTGGGTCAACTTCTTCGCCATTTAAAAGAAGAACAAAATGAAGTTGATTTCCCTCTTCCACTTCTCTGCCTGCTGTGTTTGAGGCATTTCCAATTTGCGTTCCTTTTTGAACGGTGTCGCCTTCACTAACCAAAAGTTCATCAGCAAGAGAAGAGTAAACACTTACAAAACCATTAGAGTGAGTGATTTCCACAACATTGCCTTCAAGCGAGTTGTTGCTAACTGATGTGACAGCGCCATCTAAAACCGAGAAGACTGCGGTGTCTTGCGAGGTGAAATCAATTCCAAGATGAATTTCCCACCTATTCAAAACTTCATTAAATTGAAGGTCTGTGTCGGAGTAGTCTTTCAAAATTTCCGCGTTATTCATTGGCACTTGAAAATCAAGGTTTGTTGTTGAAACCTCACTTCCTTTGTCTGTCACAGTCAGTGCGATTGTCAAAGCAATGGCAACAGTAAAAACTCCAGCAAGCGTAATCGCACCATATCTTTTGAAAAAGTTTTTGAATTTGTTTTCTTTACGAATTTCCATTTTCTTCCTCCATGCCATTTTTATTGACAGGATTTAGATTGTTTAAACATAAATTTTTAAATTTTTTTAATAACCTGTTAAAATCAAAGGTAAGCCCGCTATCACTTCGCCGTCTTTCAAGGCAATTTGAATATTCACTTTTTTACCTTCAATAAGCACACTATCTTGAAATAGAGGAGAATAATAATACTCAACATCAACATTTTGAACTTTTTGCGAGGAAATCTTTTCCGCTTTCATTTCGGCTAAAACATTTTTTAAATCTTCCTCGGCAAAATAAAATTGAACGGCGTCAAATTTTATTTTTCCCACTTCCTCGCGTGCTTCTTCCAAATTCATATACACAAACTTTTTCCTTCCACACTCCACCGTTTCGCCCGAAACTTCCTCATTCTCATCCACCACAAAGCACACTTTTGTGATGCTATCCAAATCAAAAAGAGGAATCTCTTTATTTTTTGCAAAATAAGTCAACCCCACCATTAAAAGCACCAAAACAAAAACAACAATTTTTTTCATAGTGTAATTTTAGCCAAAAAAATTAAACCTAAACAAAGGCGAGTGAGAGAAAAAATGATAAAACAGCAAAAATTACTTAATATTTCTAAAAATTTTCATTAAAAACGCAAAAAAATTAAAAAATCAACACCTTTGTGTTGATTTAGTTAAAATATACCAAACAAAATATTAATGCAACAAACAAAATTCCGCCAAAAACAAGACCACTCCAAAGTCCAACAGCCACTTTATCAATTTTCTTTTTTTGTTTGAATAGTTCGCCGACCTCTTGTTTTGGTTCTTGTTTTACTTCTTCTATCTTTTCAGGTTCGCTTTGAGGTTCAACTTTTTCCTCTTTAACTTCTTCAATCTGCTCTTTTTTCAAATTTGGAGGTGGAGGTGGAAAATTTCTCGCAACATTGTTTTGCGAGTTTTGTATTCTTGGTGGAACAGGCACTTTTCTTTTTTCTTCCATTTCTCTCCCTCAAGTTTTCAAACTTAAATATATTGTAAACAAAATGAGAGAAAAAGTCCAATAAATTTAAGCAATTTCTAGATTTTCTTGCAAATTCCAAATTTCTTCCACATCCAAACTTGCATCCAAATTTTCCACCACAACGCTTAAAACATATTTCTCTTTGCTTATAAGTTCAGAATTGTCTGGAATGACAAGATAGGAGCAGAAAGTGACTTTGTTTCCGCCTGCCAAAGCGTCGGTGTAATAAAAATAATCATCAGTGCCTTTAACAAAAAAGTCAGTTGTCACAAAATCTAAATCGGTCACCTTGTTATTCGAAAAAATCTCCGCTTTAACACGCACTTTTATGTTCTTTTCCAAATTATCCGCCTTAAGTTGAATGATTTGAGGTATTTTTTCGCCCGGAAGATATGCCCCATCCAAAGTGAATGAAACCACACTTGTTTCGTTAGGCGATAAATTTATTTGAACATTTTCTCCCAATTTAACATCGGTAGGCGATCTTATCATGGAAATGGAGAAAAAATATCCTGAATAGCCAAGATACAGCGACACAAGCAAAAGCACCACCAAAATGATAACAGAAAAAAGCCAAGGATATGTTGATTTCTTCATATCCTTAGTTTGCAAAAACAAAAATTATTTATTCGTTATTTTTAAGGTTTTTTCTTTCTTCCTACGCTTATTGCGTTCCGCTCTAAAGAGGTCTATTTGATGTTGCTTGAAAATTTGACTTTCCTCTTGAAGCGCCAATCGTTTCTTTATCCAGCGATATTTTCGATTGCCGTAAAGCGTGTCGTAAGTGATAATGGAAACGCCTTGAATGAGGTTGAAATAGAAGGTTGCAAATCTCCAAAGAAGAAGAGCCCAGAAAGTTTGATCGCCCAAATATACCATGAAAATCATTTGGAAAGTGACTTCGTTCATACCCGTTCCCGCTGGAAGAGGAAAGAAACTGGAGGAAAGTTCAATAAGTGCCGCAGAGATAAACAATTCTGTGTAAATTTGCCAACCACCAGTTGCTGGAAAGCCCATGAAAACACAATAGATGAAGAATGGAATGGAGTAGATGACAATTTGCCTTACTGCATGGATGAGGACTTGATAGATAATTTCACCGATAGATTTTCCATACTCACGCATTATACTTTGATAGTCATCAACAAACTTCATCACGCTTTCATATTTTTTTTCGTAATTTTTAATCAAATGCATCTTATGAAGAAGTTTCACGCACCACGCCACCAGTTTTCTTCCCACATTTTTGGAAACAGAAATGAAAATGATAAACGCTTGCATAAAAAAGCCCAGCACAAAGCCGATGATAGACATAACAGTGACGAAAGTGTTTGAGGTTATGGTTGGAATAAATTGCGAACAAATTAAGCACACCGCACAAATTACTATCCAACTTATCTGTTGAAAAACAAGTTTTGCCATTGGAACGGAAAGCGAGGTCGAACCGGGAACATCGCGACCTGTTAGGTAGGTTGCCATGAACGCCTGCCCGCCCGCAGCAAGAGGAGTGATGTCGTCATAATACCTTAATAGTGCCAGCGACTTATATGACAACGGCCAGCGTGAACGATAGGTCTTTCGATATATCATTCTGTGCACACTCATAACATCCAAGAAAATCATCAAAGCCGTGAATAAGAGGTAAATAAAAAACGCCCAGCCGTTAATAGTCAATGAACTTATTGGCGTGATACCTTCATCAGACCCCAATAAGTTCCAAAGAAGTATGGCAACCACCAAGGCGATATTCAAAAAGAGAAAACAAATGTTGATTATTTTTTGCTTCTTAGAGTTAATCTTTTTCGCTTCTTTGTTTGCCTCTTCAATCTTTTCATTTATCTCTTCTTTTTCTTCTGGTGAGCGCGAAGCCTCAGTTTCTTCAAGTTCCTTGCGTTTTTGTTCTTTTTTCTTTGCGTGTTTATCTATGAGGCGTGAAAAAACATTCTTCTTTTGAGAAGAATTTTCAGTTGTATCCTCTAAAGTTTTCTCTACTTCGACTTTTTCATCAATATTATCCATATATTAATCTATTTTACTTTAATTAGATTGTTTTGTCAATCTAATATTTTAATTTTATGCAAAAATTCATTTATATACTTTAAGTAAATAAAAAATTCCTAGGATATTTCTTGATATCTTAGGAATTAAAAGATTAGCTTTGTGTTAAATCTTTATATGCATCTGGATAGATTGTTATGCCGTCACCCTCGCGGGTTAACTCGTTTTGAAGTTGTATGATATGCTCTTCTTGGAAGGTGTCGAAAAGAGCCTCGTTGTAAAGAGCGTCATAGCAAAGGTCAAATATGGTTTTGGTGTTGAAGATGTTCACTCTTGTTCTTGCCATGATTTCAAGGTCAGTTAAGTTAACACCTGCATCTTTAACATTTGTTAAAGCGTTTTCCACCTTGCCAGCATAGAAGAGAATGTAAACGCCGTCCTCGCCATAAACAAGGCTGGATAAATCGCCCACTTGAGCATTTCCGTTGTTGTAAAGTTCTTTTATCGCTTGGTCGAAAGCGTCGTTTTCAGCAGAGGAGAAGGTGGTGTTATACAAAACTTCGCCTGAACCTGATATGCCAAAAGAGGACATCTTGTCGGTGTTAAGATAGGTTGAATCATCGTTATAGTAGTATAGATAATCCACAAAAGCGTCGGCTTTTTCATAGGCGATTTGTTGATTTACAAGTGCATCATTGCCATAACTTCTTGTGCCACTAAGTGTTGTTTTAATTTTTGTTAAAAGGTCTTTTGCAGAAATTGTTTTTCCTGTTGCCACGCCGTTTGTGGAATCTTTAATTTCCACGCTGGCATTTTCAAAAAGTTGTTGTTTTTGCGCTTGATATTCCGCTTCATCAATTTCGTTATACAACTTTCCTTCAAGTTCTTCAAGTTCTGCTGTTAGGTCAATTTTGATGACACCCACATTGAAATATGTGTTTTCATCAGTGTTGACATAGTTCACTGTTGTGGATTCGGAAAGGATGTCTGTTTGGAAAGAACTTGCCTTGTTGACATATTTTTCGTAGTCTGCCATCCAAAGCCCTTCATAATAGGAAAGCATAGCGTCTGCTCTCACATTGGAAACATCTGAGCCGTCTTTTTCAAGATTGTTGTGAAGTTCGGTGTATTTATCCACCAAATAGTTTTCCTTAACGATGTCATAAATTCTATTAAGTTCAAACATGAAAACTTCTTCGTCGTCGCCGAAAGTCATATAACTATAATTATCGCGAACATCGCTTAAATATTGATTTAAACTTGCTCTCCAGTTGGAACTTGCATTTGTCAAGGCTTCAAAATAGGTGTAAATTAAATCTTTGAAAACAAAATTTCCTTCGCTATCTTGATATTCCATATCATAGTTAACGCTGTCTAAACTTAAAATGTGACTACTTCCGCTTGTTTTAGAGGTCGTGTTATATTTTCTTATCTCATAGGTCTTGTTTCCGTTTGCATCGATTTTTGTTTGAAGCACAGCAAGTTTATCATATTCTTCAAAAATTGTGCCTGTGCTTTCTTCTTCCGCTTCCTCACCGCCTACGCTTGTTTCGCCGATGATGTCTTCATAATAAGTGTAAAGGTTATCTAAAAGTGCGTCATAGGTTTCTTCCCATAGATATGTTTTTTCGGCATCGTTAAAAAGTGCTTGACCATTTTCTTCTGCCGTTCTTTCAACATCTTTTGCCATAAGTTTGCGATTTACGATTGTGTCGATTGTCATATCAATGGCTTCTTCCACTGTGTAGCCATAATTTTGTTCATAATTATAGCCATAACTGTTGTAAGCATTGATTAGTTCACGCTTTGTGATGTCAACGCTTTCTGTGTGAGTGACGCCACCAGAGACATAGTCAAAGTTAATGGTTGCCACAACCGTGTTATAGTATTTTTCCCAGTCAGTGCCAAATAAATTACACCCTGCAAGCACAGATGCGCACATAACTAAACATAGCACAAGTGAAAAGACTTTTTTCTTCATAAAAACTCCAAGTAAAAATTCTGACTAACTTATTATATATTAATTTACAACAAATTTCAAGCAAAATGAGGAATTTTTTAATCTTTTTTCTCATCAAGCGCCTTTAAAAACATCTCTTGCAAGGTTTTCATCTTGTTTTCGATGCTGTCTGCACTTGTTAGCCTTAGCATAGGTAATTCTTCAAATTTTAAACTGAAATTGTAATATTCTCCCATTTTCGACAATCTTTTATCGATGATTTCCTTCGATTTATATAAATATACCAATGTTTCTTTCCCTGTGATTCTTATTAATTTCACATTGAAATTGACCGCCAAGTTTTTAAGAAGTGCAATCTCGCACAAATTTCGTGTTTCCTTTGGCACATCGCCGTTTGTGGAAGATAGTTCTTTTAAGACCTCATCTCTTTCGTTTGGAGTGGAAATGTGGCTTATGCGGTCATAGAAAATTATGCGCTCTTCTTGAGATGAAACATATTTTTCACTG
Source organism: uncultured Clostridia bacterium (assembly GCA_944364445.1). Taxonomy (GTDB): domain Bacteria; phylum Bacillota; class Clostridia; order Christensenellales; family UBA1242; genus Caccovivens. The sequence goes on from CALVWC010000006.1 coordinate 29,894, forward strand.
ATATAGGCATCAAGTGGAAGTTCAATTTTAATCTCCTTATGCTCTTCCGTTTTGCCGTCTTTAAGATTGCGTGTCACCTCGTCCAGAAGTTTAACATAAAGGTCATAACCAATTTTTTCCATGTGTCCGTGTTGTTCTTTGCCCAAAATGTTGCCTGCTCCGCGAATTTCAAGGTCACGCATGGCAATTTTGAAGCCAGAGCCAAGTTCTCGAAACTCAGTGATTGCCTCCAAGCGTTTATACGCCTCTTCTGTCAACACTTTTCCGCGATTGAAAGTGAGATAGGCATAACTAAGTTTGTCACCCCTGCCAATTCTTCCGCGAATTTGATAGAGTTGACTAAGCCCAAGTTTATCTGCATCCAAAACAAAAAGGGTGTTAAGCGAAGGAAGGTCAATGCCGTTTTCGATAAGTGTGGTGGAGATAAGCACATTAAATTTGTTGTCATAAAGGTCGCGAATGACATTGGAAAGTTCCTTTTCCATCATCTGCCCATGTGCAACGCCAATTTTTGCCTTTGGAAGAAGATTTTTTACATGCGAAGCAAACATATATATTTCCATAACACGATTGAAAAGAATTAAAACCTTGCCACCACGAGATAGTTCACGGTTGGAAACATCGGCAAGAAGTTGGTCGCTATAGTCTGTGACATAGGTTTGAATGGGCAGTCTATCTTTTGGCGGTGTGGCAATCACGCTGATATCACGAATGGAAGTGAGTGACATGTGAAGAGTGCGTGGAATTGGTGTGGCAGAAAGTGTTAAAACATCAATATTTTGTTTGATTTCCTTGATTTTTTCTTTATCTTTCACTCCAAAACGCTGTTCTTCATCCAAAATTAAAAGTCCGATATCTTTAAATTTAACCTCTTTTCCTAAAATTTTGTGCGTGCCAATTAAAATGTCTATTTCGCCTTTTTTAAGTTTTTCTAAGATTAGTTTACTTTCCTTTTCACTTTTAAAGCGGTTTAAAACTTCCACTTTAATGCCAAAAGGCTCAAAGCGCTCTTTCGCCGAGCGAAGATGTTGTTCTGAAAGAATGGTGGTAGGGCACAAAAACGCCACCTGCTTAGAGTTGTAAACTGCCTTAAACGCCGCACGAAAAGCCACTTCTGTTTTGCCAAATCCGACATCTCCGCAAATGAGCCTGTCCATAATTTTGTCGCTTTCCATATCTTTGTCAACATCATGTATGGCGGAAAGTTGGTCGGAAGTTAGTTCGTAAGGGAAATGGTCATCAAACTGCTTTTCAAGTTCTTCATCACGCTCGAATTTAAAGCCTTTTTGTGTTTGTCGCTCCTTATATATTTTGGCAAGTGAAAGAGCGATTTCCTTGATGTTTTCCTTAACTTTTTCCTTTAAACGCGTCCATTCCTGCGTGCCTAAGGCACTGAGTTTTGGGTTTTCTGCGCCGATGTATGCTGAAATATAGTTTGCTTGTTCGGTCGGAAGATATAAGATTGCACCATTTTTATACTCAAGCACAAAATAGTCTTTCTCAAAAGTGGAAAGTTTAAGCCTGACAATGTCCTTACATAGCCCTATACCATAAAAAGAATGAACAACATAGTCACCCACCTTTGGAAGATAGGAAAACCGCTCTTTTCCACGCTTAAATTCGGTGCGTTTAGGTTTATATAGATCATCCGTACCAATAGCGATGATATGCTCGTCTAAAAAACTGAAAGAGAAAGGAAAATATGAGGAAAGCACATAAACTTCTCCCTCTTTCACATCGCCGTCAAACATATGATAAGAAATGTTGTTTGTGCGTAAAAATTCACACATGATGTCAACATATTTTCCAGCAAACAAGAAAATGGAATTATTGGAAAAGCGATAGATTTCTATGTCTTTTTTAAGTGCCAAAAAATCGGTTAAATAACTTTTTTGCCCTATGGTTTTGTTTTCAAAGGAAACAATTTCGGTGTTGGTGAAAATGGTGGCGTTTTCCCTTTCCAAATCGGAAAATTTGGCAAACATATCCTCTTTCACCCATGAAAGATTTTTTCGGCTTTCTGTTAAAATGTCGCATTCGTTTTGAATTTTAATAGGCTCATCAATGATTAAATTTTCGCAAAGCATTGAAACATTATCTAAGCCAAAATCGAGTTTTAATGGCAAAATTTCCACACTTTCCAATTCTTTTAAAGTTTTCATAGAAGAGGTTTCAAACTTGATTATTCTTTCAATGTCCTCGTCAAAAAATTCCACCCTGCAAGGAGTGTCATCGCCAAAAAGAAAGATATCCAAAATATCGCCACGCAAAGCAAACTGCCCCTCAATGTTGACATAGTCAGTGCGTTCATATCCAAACTTAATAAGCGTGTCACAAACTTTTTCAAGGTCGTAAGAATTAGTTTTGTTTAAAACAAACTTTTCCTCCAATTTTTTTAAATTAAACTTTGTGGTCATGGAAGAAGGAAGAAAAATAAGATAGTCAATTTTCTTATCCAAAAATTTTGCCACAGCACACGAAAAAGGAAAGAGGTTTGGGTCGTTTTCTTCCACCACCTCTCTGCCACAAGAGATAATTTCCACTCTGTAGCCCAAACTTTGCAGAGCAAATTTCATTTTGCTTGCTGAAACAAAGTCGCCACAAAGATAAACTCCTCGCCCAAAACAAGCCGAGATAATCGCCTTTTCGCCAATAGTAAGCCCGCCGATTTTTTTATGCTTTAAAAAATCCTTATCTTTAACAAACTTTAAAAAATCAATCATTTAAGCCTTTCTAAAATTTCTTCAACAGCATTTTCGATTACTGGTTTAAAAAATTCCTTATCATATTTTGAAAGCACATAGTCAGCAAGACTCATAAAGATATCTCTGCCAATGCCAATTTTAATTCTTTCAAATTCTTCGCCAACTTGCTCCACAATGTTTCTTAGTCCGTTGTGTGTGCCACCGCTTCCATGCTCTTTATATCTAATCGTTCCTCGTGGCAAGTCTATATCGTCCACCACAATTAAAAACCTTGCATCACGAAACTTTTGTTTTAATTCCTTAACGCAATAGCCAGACAAATTGACATATGTTTGAGGTTTCACAAGCAAAATTTTTTCGCGCCCAAGCCTACCCTCAGCCACAAGCCCTTTGCACATATTTTTGGTGAAAGAAATTCCAAGCTTTTCTGCCAAGGCGTCCACCACATCAAAGCCGATGTTGTGATAGGTGTGTTCATATTTCTCCCCATAATTTCCAAGACCAACAACAATTTTCATATTTCCTCCTTAAAGTGTTTCATTTATAAATTTTTCAAATGGACCCACACTTTTGTTTTCTGGCACTTTGCTTTTTTCAAGATAACTTTGCACCACGAAAGCGCCGTCTAACACAACGCTGTCTTCAATATAGTTTCCGCTTTCCAGCGTCACATTTTTACCGATGTAAGTTTCGCCTTTTAAGGTGTTGAAAGGATAAATAATCACTCCGCTTTCAATTTGAACATCCGCTTCAATAAATATGTTTTCTTCGCCCAAAAGCACAACGCCCTGACTTTTATGGAATTGCAAAATGCGACGGTTAAGTTTTTTAAAGGCAACAGAAAGTGATTTGGCGTCGGAAACAATGAAAAAGTCATCTGTGCCAAAATTGTTTAGTGGAGAGGAAAGAAGATTTTCATAATTTTCGGCATACTCGCCTTTTATCACAAAACCGCGTGGAAGAGGCAAGAAATTCATATTCCTTGCTGAAAAATAGTTCATAATCTCCAAAAAAGTGGCTTTTTGAAGAAGCGGAGTGTCGCTATAAAACACCGCGATTTGTTTGTAGGAATGAGAAAACTTCAAAAGATTTTCAAAAATCTCTCTTTCACTTTCCAAAATTTTTTGCGTGCAAATGGAAGTTGCCAACAACACCCAATCAATCATCTTTTTTCCACACAAAGAAAAGTTGGATAAGTTTTCCATCTCCTCCGTTTTGGCTTTGACCACCAAAACCAAAGTTTCCTCGTTTATCCACTCCACAGAGCTTTTTAAAACTTCTGGTTTATTCACTTTTTCCACAACAGTGTCAAGGCTTAAAGCGATGTCTGTTTCCATTTCTTCAATTTCCATACAATAATTATAAAATTAATTTTATTTATTGTCAAACAACTTTTCTAAAAATATGTTAAAATTGTTTTTAAAATTTAAAAATTTGTGATAGAATAAAAACATGAATAAAAGTAGAATTAAATTTTTACCTTTTCTTTTATTAATCGGAGTGCTTTTCAGCCTCTTCTCTTTCCTGCCAAATTTTTCGGCAAACGCGGAAATTTCCATGCGAGAAAATGAAATTGTGGTGAGTAATGACGATTTTCAAGTTTCTTTCCAAGCAACCACCCGAAAAGGAAGTGCGCTATATCCTGAAATTAAAGACCCTGTCACCGTGATTGATGAGGATGGCGAAGGAAGAGAGGTTAATTATTACTACTATAATTGGTCGGATATTTCCAACATAAGAATTACGATGGAAAGTTTGTCGCCACAAGGAAAGACCTTGACAGGTGTTAAAGTTGTGGTTTCTTACAGCGAAACTGAAGACTTGACTGAAAATGTTAACACTGACGAAACAATTTTTGAATATACTGTCACAAACATCTTCTCTCCCACACAACTTTACTATTATATTGATGAAAACAGCATTAATGAAACAGAACTAAACAAAAATGGTCACGGCTTTGGAATTTATAAATTTGATATAATCTACACCTATTTCGACAATAACGACGCTCAACAAGAAACTCCTCAGGAAATTTCCAGAAGCGTGGCAGAAAACGGCACATATTTTGCCATTCTTCCAGATGATATTGATGCTTTTAAATTAAATGACCCAAATAATGACATCTCCTTTTCCACATTGGTGACAAGTTCTGACACATTCTTAAATGCTTACACCATAAGTATTAATGAAGACACCTTTAAATATGTCAACCCTGTGCATATTGTGTGGACGGTGAGAGGAGTTGACATCAACAACACCTTGTATGTTTTAACAGAAAGCGATGCAGTTGGCGAATTTGAAGGTTATGCGTATTTGTGGGATAATCTTCCAGAAGGCATTGAGGACGGATTTAGATATGGCAACACTTTCTTTTTTGATAGTAATGGCGTGGAAGGAAACTTTAATGTTAGGTGCTCAATCTATAACAGCAACGATGAACTTATCACTTTCCGAGAAGTTGCCGTTTCCACTGTGAAAATTGAAACCATTTCATATCTATGGCTTATCATTTTGTTAATCATACTCCTTTTAGTTATCATTGCTTCCATAATTTTGATTATCATTTTAAAGAAACAAGAAAAGATGTGGTAAAACACATCTTTAATTTTTGCCTTTCAAGTCAACCAATTTTTTGCTTTCAATAAATCAATTTTCTTCAATAATTTTGTTAAAGAATGTTGTGTAAACTTGCGCCCATGAAATGTTCGTATTGCTCGCGATAAAGTTTAATTAACTCCAAAGAAGCACGGAACTCTTTTTCATCGCCCTCTTCAATATATGATTTTAAGCGAGAAATTTCCACACCGATTTCTTGAATAGATTTATGATTAACCACATAGCAAAGTTTCCATTCATTTGCAAACCAAGAATATTCCAAATTATCCACAAGCGTGCAAACATCACTATTTTTTATGCCATCATTCTCTTCAATGGCAACCTCAATTTCATAGCAATAGTCATCAACAAGCGAAAGAGAGGACGAAACAAGGTCATCTTCCACCACACAAACAGCGATTAAAACTGCAAGAAGAATTAAAATTGAAACAAGTTGAAACCACATAAATTTTGTCATTCGCTCACCTGTCCAAGCGGAGCAATGTTAAAGGTCACATATTTTTTGCCAAACGCCTGTGCAAAAACCGCTCCGCTTTTATCTATGGAAAGCACAAGGCAATCTTTGACCTTTTTAATCCCTGCCTTTTCCAAAATTTTGCCTATATCTTCTTTACTTATTTTTGCAATCTCAAGGTTGGTGATTTGAATTTTTCCCTCAGATATAATGTTAACAGGAAGTGTACTAGCCTCTAAAGAAAGTTTTAAATCTCCACAAGTCGCAGGAGCAAATTCGCTTTTTGGCAAAACGCTCATTTTTCCATTTGTTTCCATAATGGCGTATTGCACTTGTTCAAGTTTAAAATATCCCTCTCCGCGAATTGCTTCCATAATGTCGTCAATAGTTAAATTTAAGGTTTTAAGCGCCCGATAATCTATGCCGTTTGGATTTATCACAATCACAGGTTTACCACTCACAAAACGGCTAAATTTTGTGGAAAGTTTACAAAGCACAGTTAAAAGAAAATGCAAAACAACAAGCGTTAAAAGTGGAACAACTCCATGCAAAACTGGAACGGAAATTTCCGCCATGGGAATGGTGGCAAGGTCGGCAATAATTAAAGTTAGGACAAGTTCAAAAGGTTGCATTTGCCCAAGTTGTCTTTTTCCCATAAGCCGATAAAGAAAAAGCACAATAATGTAAATTATAATCGCTCTAAGCACAATCGTTAACATGTGTTTAGTATAAATAATAATCAAAAAATTAATCAAAAAGTGGAAAAAAGTTCAAAAATTCATGTTTTTTTCGCTTTTTTTTGCGGTTTTTTAAATTTTTCTTTGATTTTAACAAAATAACTTTGCACGCTTACCACATTGAACATTATGCAAAGAAGAAGGAAAACCGAGCAACCAAAACCCGCAGAAATTATGATGTTGAATAGATCTGGCAAGACATACGACAAAAGCGAACTTAAAAAACTGGTTATGGCAAGCGACGGCAAAGAAAGAAGTATCATAAGGAAAAGTTGTTTAAAAATTTTAACTTCAATTTTCAGTTTTCGCTTAAGCATGATGATGTTTAAAATGGCGGTTATTGCTGTGGAAACACCCATGCCAAAAGGCAAGGATAAAACTCCCATAGATTTTGTTAAACACATAACTGAAATAAATGTGAAAACACCGCCGATAACATAGTTTATAAACGACTTCACTTCCATGCCCACCGAGTTTAAAATTGAGGACGTTATGTTTGTTATGCCCATTGGAATCATTATCCACGCCGACATTTGAAGAAGGGTTCCGCTAAGCACTTCGCCAAACAAAAAATTACCTATCCTATCCCCTATCGCCATGAAAATTGGCACAATCAAAAAGGTGATAAAAAGTGTAAAGGTTATGGACGAAGAAACTCGCTTTTGAATGTGAGCATTATCATTTTGCACAAGCGCCATGGAAATATCTGGCACAAGCGCTGTGGAAAGAGAACCGATGAGCGTGGTTGGAAGAAAGAGAAGTGGAAATGTCATGCCAAGTGCTATGCCATAAATGCTCATCGCCTGTTCTTGCGTGAAACCTGCAAGCACAAGTTGTGCTGGAAGAATGAGAGCAATAAGTGGTTGCACCAAACTTCCCGCAACCCTAACCCCAGTTATTGGTGCAGACTTCAAAAACACAGACTTATATACCCTTGTTGGCTTGCCCATTTTTCCGCCATAGAAAAAGAAAAGTAAAACCACAAACACAGCAGAAAGTAAGCACGAAAGCGTGAACGACCAAGCCACAGTCATGGCACTTTGAAGCGCACTCATGCCACTGCCAAGCAAAAGAACGCAAAGTGCAATTTTCACAACCTGTTCAAAAAGTTCTGTGACGCAAAGTGCAAAATAATTATCATATCCCCACATCACTCCGCGAAAAACAGAATAGACCGCTGAAAAAATGAGCGAAGGAAGAAGAATTATCAAAATGTTTATGCAATTTTCATCAGTGAATAGTTGAGAAAAGAGGTTTTTAAATATCAAGATTATTAAACACAAAATTATGCTAACAACAAGTGCAATTAACAGACTGGAACTAACAAGAGAAGAAATTTCTTTTTTCTTGTTCGACACGCGATAGGATGCCGTCATACGCGAGATGATAAGTGTCAGCCCACTTGAAACCACCGTTAAAAGCACCATGAAAACAGAAAGAGCCACCTGGTAAATTCCAAGTGCTTCCGCGCCTATTGTTCTTGAAAGAAAAATCCTTAAAAGAAAGCCAAAAAGCCTTGTCAAGACTGAAAAAACGGTGATTATTGCCACATTTTTGAATATCGACTTCATACATAAATATTTATAAAAGTTTTCATTTTTTTATGCATATAAATATTTAAAAGGAAAAAATATGAGTTTGAAAAAAATATCCTTCCCATATTATCGCGTGAGAGAGGGCGAAAATTTAAAAATCGTGGCAGAAAAATTTGGTGTTGACAGCACAAAAATACTTCTTGACAACAACCTTTCGCCAAAACAAGTTAGAGAAGGAATTTTAATTAAAATTAATAAAAATTAAAAAAAGAATAAAAATTTAATTTTATTCCGTTTTTTTTGTGTTTTTATAGCTTGATTTTTCTTTATTTGAATTTTGTTCCTCTTTTTGTATGCAAATTTTTCTTGCAAGAAGTTCGTTAGTGACTTCTTTTTCTTCGCGTTTACTAGGTTTACCAAGTCGCTCGGAAAGTTCGTTCTTCTCACCTTTTTTATAGCCTTGAATTTTTGTATTTTTATTACCAAAAATCTTCAAGATAAAGTTTTCAATTTGTTTTTGATATTTGTAAGCCAAAACAATCACAACCACAATGGCAACAATGATAACCGCCCAAACCGCAAGTCCCCAGCCATGATATGGAATAAGAGCGTTTACATAACTAACCGACAAAACGCCAAGAGGTCTTGAAATTAAATTTGTCACCGTGAAAAATGTCCAACTCATGTTTGTTAAACCTGCCACAAGGCACAGCACATCGTCTGGGAAAATTGGAAGAATCATCATGATGACAAAAGAATATTTGGCATTGGATAAAAATTGCGTCCATTTGTTGCAAGTTTTTTCTCCCACCATGAAAACAACAAGTTTTTTTCCAAAAACTCTTCCAAGGAAAAAGGCAAAAATACTTCCAAGCAAAATTCCCGCAAGCGACAAAAGTCCACCTTGAAGCGGACCATAGACAAGGGAACCAGCAATAACCGTGACAGTGGAAGGAAGTGGCAAAAAGGTCACTTGAGCAAATTGAATGAAAATGAAGCCAAGTCTCCCCCAAATTCCCCA
>CALVWC010000007.1 GCA_944364445.1 uncultured Clostridia bacterium
AGAGAGGTGTTTAATCATATTGCTCCAAAAATTGATATTCGTCTTGCAAAGTTATCCAGCATCAAACCAAAACTTCACGTTGTTCCCGCAACAGCCGATGAGAGTGATGTTTACACCGCGAAAACCTCTAAAAAAATTTTAGATTCCCTTTCCAACAAACTTAATTTATCACAAAAAATAAATCAAGCAACAAAATGGAGCGAAATTTGTGGAACAAGTTTTTATAAGGTGTTTTGGAACTCTAATCTTGGTCAGGTTGTGGCAATTGAAGAGGATGGAAGAAAGGTTAAGGCTGGTGACATTGATGTGGTGGTTTGCTCACCTTTTGAAATTTATCCAGATTCTTCCACAAACGAAAATTTGGAAGATTGCCAAAGCATAATTCACGCAAAAGTTTACTCGGCTGAGGAAATTAAAAATATGTATGGTGTGGAAGTTGAGGGGAAAAACATCGATGTTTTCTCGCTTGATAAAACCATGAATTTGGGCGGACTTGGATATAGGGGAATTGGCACAAAAGTGATTGAGTCCACAAGGCAAAATTCAGGTATCGTTATTGAAAAGTATGTTAGACCGAACGAAGAGTATCCTAACGGCAGGCTTATTATTGTGGCTGGCGAGGAACTTGTGTTCGACGGCGACCTTCCTTTTGTGAATGGAACGGACGGCAAACGCGATTTTCCTTTTATTAAGCAGGTTTGCTGTGATGAGGTTGGCTCGTTTTGGGGTGTCAGTTTGATTGAAAGAATGATTCCTATTCAAAGAGCCTATAACGCTGTGAAAAACAGAAAGCATGAGTTCTTAAATCGTTTGACACTTGGCGTTTTGTCGGTGGAGGATGGAAGTGTTGACATTGACAATTTGGAAGATGAGGGGTTAGCACCTGGTAAGATTTTAGTTTATAGGCAAGGCTCTAATCCGCCAAAATATCTCGACACCGAAACACTTCCAACCGATTTTGAAAAGGAAGAGGAAAGGCTTTTGGAGGATTTTACCACCATAAGCGGAACTTCTGAAATGGGGGACATGACAACAATTTCAGCGTCGATGAGTGGGGTGGCGCTGGAATTACTTCTCGATGAAAATCAAACTCGCCTTTCGTTTACCACAGACAGCATTAAAAATGCTATCAAGACGATGGGTAAGCAAATTTTAAGACTATATAAACAATTCGCTTCCATTCCAAGACTTATGAAAATTGTTGGTGAAAACGGAGAACCTGAACTGTTTTACTTTAAAGGTAGCGATATCTCCAGCGATGATGTGGAACTTGACACTGATGTTGGAAGCACTGACAGTTTATCTCAAAAGCGAAATATGATTTACACGCTTCTAGAGAATAATCTTTTGCAAGATGAGAATGGAAAACTAACTAACAGCATGAAAACCAAAATTTTGGAACTTTTAGGTTTTGGAATTTGGGAAGGCGCTAGGGATGTGGACGGGCTTCACATTAAACGAGCAGATAAGGAAAACCTTGCTCTATTAGACGGAAAAGAGGCAAAAGTTAAAGAAATTGACGACCATGCACTTCATATTCAAGAACATATTGCCTTTATGCTTTCAGGAGAATATGAAGAAAATTCAAATGAAATGGTGGAAGAAAAATTTTTGAAGCACATAAGAGAACACAAAAATATGCTTAAAGAAGGAGAATGATATGGATGAAGATAAATATTGGGAACAACCTGAGGATTTAGTGCTTGACGAGGAAAATTGCGAAACGGAAAATTGCGAAACGGCACAAGAGGAAGGCTCCCAACAAGGTGAAGAAAGTGTTAAGCACGAGGGCGAAGCGGAAAAAGGCGAAACTATTGGAAAATTTAAAAGTGTTGAGGCTCTTTACGATGCTTATAACAACTTGGAAAAAGAATTCACCAAAAAATGCCAGAGGCTGTCCGAAATTGAGAAAGATAAAATAAGAGATGAAGAAAAAATAAATGAGGATGTAGAAAATAAACTCAACTTATTCCTTTCTACCAATGGGGAGGCAACGCCTTTCAAGGAAACACTTTTAAATAAGGTCCTTGAAAGCGACAGCCTTAAAACAATGGACGACCCTTTCAGTTTTGTTTGGGCAGAAATGGTGTTTGATAACCTTAAAAACCCAAAAGAAAAGGACTCTATTGCATCGAATTATGCTTTGAATAATGATAAGATTAAAAACGCGATTATTCAAAACTATGTAAATCAATTAGCGGAAAATAAGTCACCAATAAAAATATCTTCTTCGGGAAACAGAGTGGCCACAAATGTGACCACTCAAAAACCCGAAACTTTAAGTGAAGCAAAGAAGATGCTTTTTGACTTACTTTCCTAACAAAAGGAGAAAAAAATGGTCACATTACAAACAGCAGAAAATGCGCTTAAAAATGTGTATTTAGGAGTGATTTCAAATCAACTTAATGTTGCCGTAAATCCACTTCTTGCACAAATCAAACATTCAACAAGCAACATCTATGGTAAGGAAATAAGAAAAGCTGCTCCTGTTGGAATTAATGGCGGAATTGGAGCGGGTGCTGAGGATGGCGAACTTCCACTTACTTCTAAAACCAATTATGTTCAATTTGTTGCACAACTTAAAAACCTTTACGGAAGACTTGACATTACTGATAAGGCAATCAGAGCAACTTCCAACAATATCTCAAGTTTCGTAAATCTTTTAAATGATGAAATGGAAAGACTTATCGAGGCTTCAAACTTCAACCTTGGCAGAATGCTTTATGGCACTGGTGATGGTGTTATCGCCGTTGTTGATGCTGTTAACTCTACTCAAGGATTTGTTAGATTGTTAGGCTCGGGCATTCAAAACTTTGTGGAAGGCATGGTTGTTCGTATGCAAGATATCTCTGGGTCGAATAAGCATTTGAATTACACTTTTACAGTGACTAAAATTGATAAAGCAAATAACTACGTTTATGTCACAAATCATAATGATCTTTATAACGGCAGTATAGCTAAAAATAGTAAGATTTGGGTGCAAAACTCTTGGGATAGCGAAATTACAGGTATTGAAGGTATTTTTTCAAACGATACACTTTATGGCTTAACTAAAGCAGATAATCCTTGGCTTAATCCATATGTTTCAACTGACACAACCTACATTTCAGACAATGCAATTCAAAGTGTTATCGACCATTTGGAAGACTATGCTAATTCCACAGTAAATTACATTGCCACCACGAAAGCAGTTAGAAGATTATATCAAGAATATTTGTCAGCTTACAGAAGAAATATCGACGTGACAGAACTTGCTGGCGGATTTAAAACAATCACCTATAATGGTATTCCAGTTGTGGGTGATAGGTTTGTTCCAGATAACACTATGTATCTTCTTAATACCAACGACTTCACAATGTATGAACTTTGTGATTGGAAGTGGCTTGAGGATGAAAGTGGAAGAATTTTGAAACAAAATCCAAACTATCCAACTTACACAGCAACTCTTGTTAAATATTGCGAACTTATGTGTGACAGACCAAACGGTCAGGCTAAAATTGCTAACATCGCAACAACCTTAACACCACCAGTAGAAGATGACACAAGTGGTTCACAATCATAATTAAGGATAAAATATGAAAAAGTCATTTGAAATATACAGCGATTGCCAAGACATAATAAATCGTTTAAAAGAGATTGATAAGGATTATTTTGTGATTTATAACATTGCGCGTAAATGTTTTGAACTTCATAACAGGGCGCAAGAGCGAGATACTTTTTGTTTGACACTTCCATTTGAAAGTTTGGATGAAAGAGCGATTGACCTTACTCTTAAAACTTTAAGCGTTAAGCGTGACGAGTTAATCAAAGAACTTGAAAAAGAAAACGAGGAAATGAAAAAACGCAAATGCCGTGCTATTTTAAATGACGCGGAGGCAAGACTGTATGAAAGTTAAAGATATTTTAAAAAACGCTTGCTTATTTATTGGAGAAAAAGAACTTGCTTTAGCTTTGGAAGCGGAAACTCCAAGTTTAGAAGGCAAGGATGAAGAAAAGGTGGATGTTTTGTTAAGATGTTTTAATCTTGTTAATCAAGAGATTGCGTCGGACTATCTTCCTTTTTTATACACTGAAAAAATTGATGTTAATAATTCCATTTTAAGTTTTGAAGATTTGTCGAAAACACTAATTAATGTGTATGAACTTAAAGGTAATTTTGGAAAAAGCGTGAGATATAAACTTTATCCAAACTATCTTGAGGTTTTTGGCAGAGCAAAGTCGATAACATATTCCTTTTTGCCAAGCGACTTTACTTTAACCGACGAATTTGAATTTTATAATGGTCTTTCTGCAAGGATTTATGCCTATGGTGTTGCCAGCGAATATCTTTTGTGCGACGGGCTAAGCGAAGATGCAGAAATTTGGGAGGAAAGGTTTAAAGAGAGTTTGTTTGTGCTTTCAAGAAAGAAAAGTGAAACTCGCCTTCCAAAGAGGAGATGGCTTTGATTTTCTATAAAAACCTTAAAAAACACAAAAAGACGACAGAAAAAAACATCACTTTTTCAGTATTTGGAGAGGGGGTCATCTCAAATGAAGATGACCTTATCTCTAAACCAAATGAATGTAAAGTTTTTCACAACTTCACTTTAACAGACGGTTCACTTAAAACAGGGCTTGGGTTTAAAGACCTTGAAGTGCCATCCAACCGAACAAGTGTTGATGGTTGGCATACCTTTGATTTGGAAGAAGCGGGAATAACTGCGATTAAAGATATAACAATGTTTCGCTATCGTGATTCCACGAACGATATTTATTACTATCATTTATATCTTGTCAGTCAAGAGGACGAAGTTTGGTATTGTCTTCTCATCGACACCACGGGTGGAAGTGTTATCAATAAATCCACCACAAAGGTCACCGACCTTATTTCCGTTATTAAATATCGTGTGGAAGGCACAGATTGTTTAATGTATTACATTCCAACAGGTATGCTATATTTAGCAGGATATGGAAAAGCGTTTTATCAAGAAGTGCCAGCCTTTCTTTCTTGTGTTGTGCATTATGGCAAGGTTTTTGGCATCACCAACACCAATCGAAACGAACTTGTTTACACTGACAATCTTGACATACGAAACTGGCAAGATGACAGCGGAATTGTGATTGAATTTTTGGATGACAGGGGTATGTTTGAAAAACTTGTTTCATTCAACGATTATGTATATTTATTCAGAGAAAACGGCATAACAAAAATTTCGGAATATTCAAATATAGACGAATTTTCTTTTGACCATCTTTACACTTCCTCTTCAAAAATCTATGAAAAATCAGTTTGCGTTTGTGGTGAGGAAGTTTTCTTTGTCACGCGTGACGGACTTTATTCCTTCAACGGCTCAAGAGTGCAAAAAATTTGTGAGGAATATGATAATTATTTTCAAAATTTAGATAACATGAATTGTAGTTCGTGTTGTTTGGATGGAAAATATTATCTTGCCACAAAATTTGATTTTGACGACAATTTGACCGTTGGTTGTGAAAGTGCCACATCTTACACCAATAATGTGCTTTTTGAAGTTGATATCAACACGCAAAAAGTGGATGTTCTTCGTGGGGTGGATATCAAAAAAATCATCTCCGTTGACACTCCTTTTTATAGCAAAGTTGTGGCTTGTTTTAATGGCACTTATTGTGGTCATCTTGGTGAACTTGTGCATAGTGGAAAATTGTTCACAGAAAATTTACCTAAGTCTTGGTCGTCTTTCACAACTGACTTAGGATATAAAGGCAAAAACAAAAAAATCAAGGAAATCATTTTAAATACCTCAACAAGTGTTGATGTAGAGATTATTTCGGATGTTGAAACAAAAACCTATTCCTTTGAGGGAAGCGAAAAAGAACAGCGTTGTATGGCGTCTGTCAACGGCAAAAATTTCCAATTTATTTTTAAAACAACCAAGGCAGAATGCCATATTTCTAAGCCAATGATTGTTTTTGATGTTATTTCGTGAAATTGATTTACAAAAACCATGTAAAATTTTATAAAAGCAAACTTTTTTACTTAAAAGGGGAAAACGTTATGATTGATAAGATTTTAAGTTTAAAAGAAGATGTTTTTGGGAGAAAATGTGGAACTTTGGAAAGAGATAATCAGCATTGTGATTTCTAACGGTGTGTTTGCGGTGCTGTTTGTTTGGCTTTTCTTTTATCAAATCAAAGACTCGTCTAAACGCGAGGCTAAGTATCAACAGACGATTGAAAATTTAACAAAAGACCTTAACACTTTGGATGATGTTAAAGAAGAACTTGATGAGATTGAAGAGTTTTTGTGTGCTAAGGAGGAGGACGATGAAGAAGTTATTTGAGAAGATGAAGTCTTATAGTTTTTGGGTGTCTTTTTCTGGTGCATTAATCATCTTTTTAAATTGTCTTGGAAACATCTTTCATTTTCAAATTCAAAACGAGGTTGTGGAAGATGTTATCATGTCAATTGCTGGGCTTTTAGTTGTTTTAGGTTTCGTGACGAAAGAAACAGGTGACGAAAGCGAGGAAGATGAAAAACAAGAAATAGATAAAACTAACAAAGATGAAGATATGAAAAATGAAGAAAAGGAAGAAGAAAAATCGTCAAATGAAAGTGAAAACAGCACCGAAATTGAAGATGAAAAAAGAGAATAAAAATGCAAAAACATGAATAAATATTATTAAAATCGCCTATTAATTTAGGCGGTTTTTTTATGCTATTTTTGCAAAATATGCTTAAAATATTTGGTGATAAAGATAAATTTATGTTAACATACAATTAATAATGCAATAATATTGTTTGACCGTCTTTGAAAATTCGAACTACCAAAATATTTGTTATAAGGAGTTAAAATGAAGAAAATTATATACACAATTTTGTCTATTTGCTCGATAATTTACATCGGCTTTCTCATTATGAATGTTTTTGTGCAGGCAGGCTGGAATGTTGACATGGGTGGCTTCGCTCCGATTTTTAACCTCATTGTCAACTTTGGTGGTGTGGCAATTATCTTTTGTTTTGCGCTTGTCAATTTTGCTGGCAGTCCGCTTAAAATCGTCTTTTTTGTGCTTTTGATTATTGCTATTGTGGCGTATGTGATTGTTATGGCTTGCTCTGGGCTTATTGAGGGAATGTTTGCAAGCATACACTTTTAGGAGAAAACTATGGATAAATTTTTAATCGTTGACGGAAACTCGCTGGCTAATCGTGCATTTTATGCGATGCCATATCTATCGAACATCAAGGCACAACCATCGGGTGCAATTTTTGGTTTTGCCAACATTTTGATTAAACTTATTGTGGAGCAAAAGCCAACATATATCGCTGTTGCCTTCGACCACTCTCGACACACCTTTAGAACGGATATATATAAGGATTATAAAGGGACAAGAAAGGAAACGCCTCTTGATTTATCTAAACAATTTCCATACATAAAAGAGATGCTCTCTCTTATGAAAATTAAAGTGTTTGAGCAAGACGGCATTGAAGCGGATGACATTATCGGCACAATTTCAAAATGCTCTGGGCAGGAAAATATCCTTTTGTCAGGAGATAGAGATTTGTTGCAACTTGTGAACGAAAACACAACTGTTTGGTTGACAAAAAAAGGTGTTTCAGAACTTGAAATTATGGATGAGAAAGCAATTAAAGAAAAATATGGCTTTAATCCTGAGGGTATCATTGAACTTAAAGCGCTTATGGGCGATGCGTCGGATAACATTCCGGGGGTCAGCGGTGTGGGAGAAAAAACCGCACTTTCTCTTTTGCAAAAATATGGAAGTTTGGATGGCGTTTACGAAAATATTGAAAACATCACTGGAAAACTTAAGGAAAAACTTGTGGCGGATAAGGAAAACGCCTACCTTTCAAAAACTCTTGCCACAATAAAAACCGATTGTGACATTGATTTTAATTTATCTGATTGTAAGGCGACTTTTCCGTTCTCAAATGAGGTGCGTGAGTTTTTTGAATATTGGAATTTCAACTCTTTCACTAAGCGTGAAGATATTTTCAGCGAGAAAAAGGAAGAGGTTAAATCGGAGAGAATTTTAATTGAAAGTTTGGATTTGGTTGACAAGATGATAAGCGAAATTAAAGGCGAATTTGCTTACAACATAGCAAATCTTGAATTTGCACCAAATGAAAGCAAAGTTTATTATCTTAAAAAAGATTTAGACTTATTTACCACGCTTATTGATGTCAATGATGTGCTTAGAAAACTTAAAGTTGTGTTTGAAGACGACAAAATTTTGAAAATCACAACTCGTGCCAAAGAAGACATGAAACTTCTAAAACGCTTAAACATCCACTTAGTTAACTTTTTTGACCTCGAGATTGCAAGATATGTGTGCTTCACAGTGTCGAACAAACTTTCAGAAAATATTTGCGAGCATTTTAAACTGGAAAACGAATTTAAAAACCTTATTGAAGAAAAAGGCGTGGATTTTGTGTTCTATAAAATTGAAACTCCTCTTGTGGAAGTTTTGGCAGAGATGGAGGAGAAAGGGTTTAAGATTGATGAGAAATCGCTTGACGAAATCGACGAAAAAATAAGCGCGGAAATTAAAGAATTGGAGGAAGAAATCTATGCTCAGGCAGGCGAGGCGTTTAACATCAATTCTCCAAAACAAGTGGCAACAATTCTTTTTGATAAACTTAAAATTGTGCCATATAACAACGCCAAACGCTCGACAAGTTTTGCCATTTTAGACGAACTTCGTTTCGACCATGAAATTGTTAACCTCATCATTCACTACCGAAAAGTGTTTAAACTTAAAAGCACTTATATCAATGTTTATAAAGAACTTATCAAGACTCGCGGAAATGTTATTCACACCATTTTTAACCAAACTTTAACCAACACTGGCAGGCTCTCAAGTTCTGAGCCTAATATGCAAAACATTCCAACTCGTGATGAAGAAGGTAAGAATTTAAGAAAAATTTTTGTTTCTAAGTTTGAAGATGGCGTTATTGTTTCAGCGGATTATAACCAAATTGAACTTAGGCTTCTTGCCAACATGGCGGATGAGGACTCGATGATTGAATCCTATCAAAAAGGAATTGACATTCACACAAAAACGGCTAGTGAAATTTTTCATGTGCCAGTCAGCGAGGTGTCAAGTTCGATGAGGCGTGATGCCAAGGCGGTCAATTTTGGCATTGTTTATGGCATTAGTGACTATGGCTTATCGCAAAATATTAAAACTTCACGAGTAAAGGCAAAAATATATATTGATAACTATTTCAATAGATATCCAAAAATTAAAGAGTTTATGGATAAAAACATTGAATTTGCAAAAGAGAATGGCTATGCAAAAACTGATTTCGGAAGAATTAGAATGATACCAGAACTTTCTTCATCCAACTTTAATGTCAGAAAGTTTGGCGAACGCGTTGCAATGAATATGCCACTTCAAGGCACGGCGTCGGATATCATTAAACTTGCTATGATTGCCACTTTTAGAGCACTTAAAAACATGGAAAGCCATATAATTTTGCAAGTGCATGACGAACTTATCATCGACACTAAAAAAGAGGAGCTTGAAAAAGTGGAGAAGATTGTTAAGGAATGTATGGAAAATGTTAAAGCGTATAAAGTTCCACTTGTTGTCAGCGTGGGAGAGGGGGAGACGCTTTTTGATTGTAAATAGCAGATATTTTATATTATCGGAAGTTGAGCCAAGCGCGACGAAGTCGCATTTGAGCGAAACTGATGTTCATTCAAACAGTGATGAGCGGGCAAGGCACGCAAAATTCGTTAGAATTTATTAAAATTTTATGTCAATAAAATTTTAACATCACATAGTTTATATTTTAACTTCGCAAATTTTAAGAATTTTTGAAAACTTTGATTTTTGTTTGACAATTTCTTTTATTTATTTTAAAATGATAGTGGTGATTTATGCAATATAATAGGTATATGGGAATTGACTATGGTAAAGCAAGGATTGGCATTGCATTTTCAGACCTCTCTGGCACGATTGCTTCGGCGCACAGTGTGATTAAGGGAGAGGGAGAAAAAGATGTGGAAAATCTTTCCAAACTTGCGAAGTCGATGGAAGTTAAATATATTGTGATAGGTTTGCCATTAAATGCCGATGGAACGGAAAGTGAAATGTCAAAATTTGTGCAAGATTTTGGAAAAAAACTTTCTGAAAAAAGCGGTTTACAAGTTTTTTATCAAGATGAAAGATACACATCTTATGAAGCGGAGGAATATTTAAAAGAGGCGGGAATAAGGTGGGAAAAGAGGAAGGAACTTCTTGACAAAGTTTCCGCACAAATCATTCTTCAAAACTATCTTGATGAAAGAAAATAAAAGGGGAAAATTATGGATAAGAAAAAACAACATCAAATCGACGAAATTTCAAATGAAGTTAAAGAGGAAATGGGGCAATTTGATATTCTGGATATCATTTTGGATGAAAGCAATGTTGACCCAATAACTTTGCAAGATGACAAGGGAAATAGGATTAGTTTTGAGCAAGTTGCCGTTGTGCCTTACAAAGAAAAAATTTATGTTATTTTGAAACCTATCGATAAAATTGAAGGAATTGCAGAAGACGAAGCCATAGTTTTTGTTGCAGATGAAAGCGTTTCTCCAACAGTTTTAAGAGTGGAACAAAATCAGGAAATTGCCGTTAAGATTTTTGATGAATACTATAACCTTGTTGATGAAGCAGTTAAAAATGGAGATATGAGCGAAAAGAAAGAAGGCAATAAGGCTAAAAAAGGCAACAAGGGAACAAAATAAATAACTTTTGTATTTAAAAAATTGAACGAGAAATCGTTCAATTTTTGTTTTTTATTTTACCTAACTTTTATTAATTTTAGATTTAACTTTTCGTTATTAAAATTTGTCAATTAAGAAAAAAGATGTTTTTTTCATTAAAAAATCAAAAAAATGCGAAAAAAGTGTGTTTTTACTTAATTATAGTGTCTTTTTCTTCAAATTTTCGCAATTCAATATATTTTTGAAGCGAGGAGGAAAGTGGGCGGTTGGCAAGGTTTGTTAAGATGTCATAACCAAATTTTTGCTCTTTGTCTGTGTTTAAAATAAGTGATTTTGGCATGGTTAAAACTTTTGCAAGGCTGTATTGCACTGGTATGTTTGTTGGGTTTAATTTAAACCATTTTTTAAGTTCAAACTTACATAACGTTAAGCAAAGTTTTGTTTTAAGTCCAATTTTTTGCATAGGGTCTTTGAGGTCAAGTTCAACATAGTTTAAAAGAAAAATTGGATTTCTAAGTTTTTTATATAATTCGAAACATCTTTTCTTTGCTTCGGCAAGTGCTTGAGTGGATGGCAAACGAGAATAATCATCTTGCAAAATTTTCAGTTTATCCATTTCATTTCTGATTGTTTCGGAAAATTCAAAAACAACATCCACAAAAAGTTTTTTCTTTTGCTTTTCAATGAGTTTAATAAGTTTGTCAACGCTATAACCTTTTTCAGCAAGATAGACATTTGCAATGGCGATGTAGTGATTAAAATTTTTGTTTTTTGTGAAAATAAATTTTTCTATTTGTTTATCAATATATTCATTTTTTTCATAAAATCGTTTGATTTCATAGTAATTTTGAATGGCGTTAATCTGCCCCATTTCTGCAAGTGCAGTGATTGGTATTTTTGAGTCGTCAGTGTTATTTTGCACAAGTTGCATGCAAGAAAGAGTGATAAAATCGTTGTCAAGTTTGTTGAAATTAATCTCCAGCATTTCTCCTCCTTTTGCATATTTTAGCATATTACAAATCAAATTGCAATATGGATTTTTATTTTTTTAGATTTACAGCATATTACTTATGCTTTTGCTAAGATTTTTTTAGTTTAAGAACTTGGTATTTAAAAATTTTTAAATTGTTGAAATTTATTTTGTTTTTTTATATAAATATGCTACACTAAAAAAGTCAAAATTCGACATTTTAGGAGGTTTTATGCAAGTTTCAATCACAGGGATAACAGGCAACATGGGACAGGCGGTTTTAGAGGAGGTCCTTAAAATTGATGAAATAGATAAACTTAAACTTTTGGTTCTGCCAGAAGATAAAAGAATTAATGATATTGTGAAAAAATACAAAAAATTTCCAGAAAAATTCAAGAAATTTGATATTGTTTTTGGAAATTTAAAGGATGCTCGCACTTGCAACTTTCTTGTGGCAGACTCAGATTATGTGGTGAATTTGGCGGCAGTTATTCCACCACATTCCGATAAATTTCCATTGAAAGCGATTGAATGTAATGAAATTGGTGTCAACAACCTTGTTTCCAGCATTGAAAGAATGGAAAAACAACCAAAATTTATTCATATTTCCACTGTGGCACTCTATGGCAACAGAAACAGCAAGCATATTTGGGGGCAGGTGGGCGACCCGCTTCTTGTCAGTCCTTTTGACATATATTCTGCAACCAAACTTCGTGGCGAGTTCAGGGTGTTGGAGTCTGGCATAAAAAATTGGGTGGTTTTAAGGCAAAGTGCCATGCTTCATAAAAACATGATGTCTGATAACATCAGCGATGGGCTTATGTTTCACACTTGTTTTAATGCTCCTCTTGAGTGGGTGACTGCTCATGACAGCGGAGTTTTGATTGCTAACATTTTAAAGCAGGATTTAAAGGAAGATTTGGGAAACAAATTTTGGAAAAATTGCTTCAACATCGGCGGAGGCGATTATAATAGGTTAACAGGTTTCGACACACTTAACGACGGCTTTAAGATGATTGGCGGAGGTGCTAAAAATTTCTTTAAACCAAATTACAACGCAACAAGAAATTTCCATGGTGTTTGGTTTTATGATGGGCATAAGTTAAACGACCTATTTTCCTATCAACAGCAAGACACATCGGTTTATTGGTCGGAAATTTTAAAAACTCATTCCTATTATAAAATGGGGAAAATTGTTCCAAAAGGGATTATAAGAAAATTTGTTATTAAGCGTTTGTTTAAAGACGACAATTCGCCAGCGTATTGGTTTAAGCATAACGACCAAGCAAAACTTCAAGCGTATTTTGGCGGAAAAGGGAAATATCTTGCAATAACGGATGACTGGAAAAACTTTCCTCTTCTTATTGAAAACAAGGATGAGGATGGGAGAGAAATTGACTATCAAGGACTTAAAAACATCAAAAATGCAAAATTAATTGACTATGGTTTTGATAGAGAAAAGGAAATTACCTTGAAAGATTTGCAGAATGTGGCAAAACTTCATGGCGGAAAACTTCTTTCCAAAAAGTTTGACGGACTTTATGTAAAACACGAATGGGAAACGCAAGACGGCGAAATTTTTAAAGCGACCCCATTCACTGTTTTAATGGCGGGGCATTGGTATAATCCTATTTATAAGGAATATGTTTGGGATTTTGACAGGCTTTCTAAGAAAGATAAAATTTTTTCGCAAATATGGCTAGACTCTCACAGCGAGAAGGAAAATTTCACTTATTATTTCGACGAAAAATTTAACGCAAGGATGAAGGTAAAATAGATGAAAACTGTTATTTGTTATTTTTCTGGCACAGGCAACACAAGGAGAGTGGTCAACAAGTTTGTGGAAACTTTCCGCGTGCTTGGGCATGAGGCTGAGGCTATTCAAATTGATAAGACCGAAACGGTTAATCTTGATGAATATGACACTGTTGGAATTGCCTATCCTATTCACGCTTTTAATGCACCAGAACTTGTTTTAAAATTTGTTAAAAGGCTTCAAAAAGCAAAAGACAAGAAAAATGCATACATAATTAAAACCTCTGGTGAACCTCTTTGGCTTAACAATATTTCTTCATTAAAACTTAAATCACTTTTAAAAAAGAAAAATTTGATTGTGAAAAATGAGTATCATTATTGTATGCCTTATAATATCATCTTTCGCCATACCGACAAAATGGCATATGATATGTGGCAAACTGCGCAACAACTTATTCCGATTGACTGTAAAGAAATTGTGGACGGCAAAGAAGTTAAACTGAAAAATTTTCCTTTTGGAAGATTTTTGGCTTGGATTTTTAGAATTGAATACTGGGGTGGGCGTTTTAACGGCAAAAGATATAAGGTGAATGATAATTGCGTTAAATGTGGAAGATGTGTTCTTATTTGTCCAACCAACAATATCACCATGGAAAATGGCGAACTAAAATTTGGCAAAAAGTGCATGATGTGCATGCGCTGTTCCTTTCTTTGTCACAAAAACGCCATTAAAATTGGATTGTTTGAAAAATGGAAAGTTAATGGGGTTTATAACTTTAATAATCCTAATGGTGAAGAAGGCACTCATAAAGATTATTGCAAAAAATCATATAAAAAATATTTCGAGCGAAGTCAAGAAAAAATTAAAAATAACACTTCAAATTATGAAGATAAAGAAGTGGTATAAAAATTGGCAAAAACAAAAATTGCCAATTTTTTAGTTAAAAACCACTATTTTTTTGAAAAAAAGTGTGTTTTTTTGAGTTTTTTATAAGTTTTTGCGTTAAATTTTTTAAAATTAGGCTTTTAAAAAGCAATTATTAATGATTTTATGCAATTTTTAAAATGAATTATTTTTTTCAAATATATATGATATTTATTTTGTAAAATCAATTTAATTTGATATAATAACTTATATGAATAAGACGAATGATTATAGAGATATCAGTTTATCAAAAAAAATTTTCTTCTCGCTTTTCACAATTTTAATTGTGGCGGGGATTGTGCTTAGTGTTATTTCTGTTAAACTTAACCTAGGCGACGCTTTTGCATGGCTAAAAAATATCGGCAGTTTTCCTTTCATCACAATTTCTTTAATCTTTATTATGAGTTTGGTTTTTGTGAGGTTAAATAAGAAGTCGATAATATATATGTTATCCATGTTGTGCGTGATGGCAATTTTCGTGTTATCTTCACTTAGTTTTGTGAACGAAAATATTGAAGCTAGTTTACTTCAAGATTTATGCTTATATCTTCTTTGTGCTTCACAGGCGATTTTAATTATTTACACTGTTTGGATGGATAAGGGGGCTGGGCTTAAATGTTTGGAACTGGGTATTAGGGTGGCTCTTTCACTTGCGTTATATTTCCTTTTGACCGAACTTGTGCCAGAACATTTCGACTTTAGAAGAGCAGTCTATATGATTTATGCGTTAAACAGCATTATAACAATGGTTGTTTTGTGCTTTCATTTCAAAACAAATTATCTTTCAATTATTGGCGTTTTTCTCATGCTTTCTGGCACAGTTTTCATATTTTTAATCACAACTTCGCTTTTCACTTTGCCAACAATTTTTGTTGATATTTTTGTGGTTTATCAAGGCTCTTTTGCTCTTTTTGCATTTGGTGCATACCTTGTTGCCACAGACGGCGTTTTCGCAAACAACATGATTGCGCGTGCTGGTGACATTTAAATTTCAAATTCGTGGTTTTCGCTACGAATTTTTATTTTATAAATATTAAATAAAATTTTTTTATTAGTTTAACTTTTCCTCTAGTTTATATTTATTATATTTTGCATAAAGCCACTTTTACTTGACTTAAGATTTTGTTTTCGCTATAATTATTTGCAAACGAAGGAGTTTATTATGGACTATGTTGCAATTGAAAAAAAGTGGAATAAAATTTGGGAGGACACTAAACTTTATAAATTTGATGAAAAAAAGTTAGATAAAAAATTCTATCTTCTTGAAATGTTTTCATATCCAAGCGGAGCAAATCTTCATCTTGGACATTGGTGGAATTTTGGACTTTCTGATAGTTTTGGTCGTTTTAAAAGGTTGCAAGGCTACAATGTTTTTCAACCTATGGGCTTTGACGCATTTGGGCTTCCAGCCGAGAACTATGCCATAAAAACTGGTATTCATCCTGAGGACAGCACAAGGCACAACATCGCAATTATGGAAAGACAGTTGAAAGCAATGGGTGCGATGTTCAACTGGGAGTATGAGGTTATCACTTGTAATCCTGACTACTATAAGTGGACTCAATGGCTTTTTGTGCAACTTTTTAAACATGGGCTTGCTTACCAAAAGGAAGCGCCTGTGAATTTTTGCCCTTCTTGCAACACCACAATTGCTAACGAGCAGGTTGTGGATGGTGTTTGTGAAAGATGCGGAAGTGAAGTTATCAGAAAAAACATGAAGCAGTGGTTCTTTAAAATCACAAACTATGCAGACGAACTTTTGAGCGGGCTCGACAAGATTGATTGGCCAGAAAAGACCAAAACACTTCAAAGAAATTGGATTGGCAAAAGTGTGGGCGCTGAGGTTGACTTTAAACTGGAAAACTCAAATGAAAAATTGACGGTTTTCACCTCGCGTGTTGACACACTTTTTGGTGTCACATTCTTAGTTATTGCTCCAGAGCATAAACTTGTGTCAAAACTTGTCACGAAAGAGTGCGAAAAGGATGTGTTAGAATATGTGGAAAAGGCGTCTAAGAAAGATGAAATCACAAGAACAAGCACAACATCACCAAAAACTGGCGTGTTCACAGGAAGTTATGTTATCAATCCTCTAACAAACGAAAAAGTGCCAGTGTTTGTTGCTGACTATGTTATCTCGACCTATGCAACTGGAATTGTTATGGGTGTTGCAGGTCATGACGCAAGAGATTTTGACTTTGCAAAGAAATATCATCTTCCAATTAAACAAGTGATTGTGGAGAAAGGAAAGAAAGACACTGCTTTGCCATATTGCGAATACGGCGAACTTGTCAACTCTCAAGAATTTTCAGGATTCACAAGCGAAGAGGCAAAAGTTAAGATTGTGGAAAAACTTGAAAAAATCGGCGCTGGAAGATTTAAAACAAACGTTAGACTTCGCTACTGGTCGGTGGGTAGGCAGAGATATTGGGGTTGTCCTATTCCAATTGTGCATTGCTCTCATTGTGGTGCGGTTGCAGTTGATGAAAAAGATTTACCTGTTGTTTTGCCACATATAACTGACTATAAACCAGACGGCAAAGGTCCTCTTGGAAAATGCAAAGAGTTTATGCAAACAACTTGCCCAAAGTGCGGGCGACCTGCCGAGCGTGAGGCTGACACACTTGACACTTTTGTGGACTCTTCTTTCTATCAACTTAGATATCCAGAGTCTTTGCATAACAACAAGGAAATTTTTAGTCGCGAGTATGTTAATAAAATGCTTCCTGTTAACTGCTATGTGGGCGGAATTGAGCACGCCACAATGCACTTACTTTATTCGCGTTTTATCACAAAATTTTTGCGAGATATTGGTTGCCTTGATTTTGATGAACCTTTCCAAAGGCTTTTCCATCAAGGTATGGTGCTTGGTCCAGACGGCAAGAAGATGAGTAAGCGCAACACCTCAAAAACGGCAGATGATTATGTGAACACCTATGGAAGTGACGCGTTAAGGCTTCACATGATGTTTTCACTTAAATATATTGACGGCGGAATTTGGAACGACGAAGGCTTAAAACACATCAAAGCCTTTATGGAAAGAGTGGAACGCATCGTGCTGAAATGGCATAAGGAAAAGGGCGACAGCAAAAACTACGGCAGTGCGGAAAAAGAGTTGGATTATGTTTTAAACAGAACCATTAAAGAGGTTGCACAAAATTTTGAGTCATTTTCCTTTAACTCTGCAGTGGCAAGGATTATGGAACTTGTGAACGCGATGTATAAATATGACACTTTGAAGGAGAAAAACGCAGAACTTATGGAAAAAACTGTGAAAGACCTTCTTGTTATTCTTTCGCCATCAGCACCACACTTCACAGAAGAACTTTGGGAGCAAATAGGGGAAAAATATTCCATTTTCAATCAAAGATATCCAAGTTTTGACGCATCAAAAATTGTGCTTGATGAAGTGGAAATTGCCGTTCAAATTAATTCTAAAATTGTGGCACGCTTGAATGTTGGGTCAACTCTATCAAATGAAGAAATTTTAAAAATAGTGAAAAATGATGAAAAAATCTCTGCTTTAATCTCTGGCAAAACGATTATGAAAGAAATTGTTGTGCCAAAGAGGTTGGTGAATTTGATTGTTAAATAAAGAAAAAGAACATATTGAAATCTCAATATGTTCTTAATTTTTAATATTTATTTTTTTATAGTTTTCTTTTTTGTGGTTGTTTTGGTTTCAACAATAACAACATTTTCTTCTTCATTCGCTTTGTTTTCTTCAATTTCATCAACTGCATCTTGAAGTTCGTTAACTTCGCTTTCTAAGTTTGCAAGATATGCAAGTTCTCTTTCTTTTTTATTTTTCTTAATGGTGTAAACAATGGCGTAAACTGCAAACACGATAAGGAAGAAGCCAAGGGTGATGAGGAAAGAGGAATAGAAATTTGTGCCAATGTCGAAAGTTGCATAAATGTCGATTATCATATATAGCCAGCAGAAAATGGCGATGAATGGAAAAACAATTCCGTTGAACACCTTTAAAACTGTGGATGAAATCGCCAATCTTTTGATAAGCACAATCGCACCTGCAATGGAAATCACGGTGAACACAATTCCCAAAATGAATGCTGCATAACTTTCCACTGATAAGTTATTAAAATCCATATTTACCTCCAATTTATGCTTTAATTTTAGCACACTTAAACTAAATTGTCAATATTCAATTTTAATATTTCTAATATTTTTAAAAAATATTTGCAAAATTGACATATTTTTTATTATAATATCTATATGGTAAAGAGAAAAACGAGGTTAACACTCATATTTTCTGTTTTTGGAGTGGTGCTTTTGGCAGTGCTTGCTGGATTTATCGTTTTCTATTTTGCTTCTCCTGCGATTAAAACAATTCCGCAAAATCTTAGGATTGAGCAGGACGATGGAGAGTTTTACATTGTTTGCGACTATCAAACCGATTTTGATTACTATTTTGTTATCGAGCAATCCGTTAACGAGGAATTTGTTTTGCTTAAAGAGGTTAAGTCAGATGTAAACAGGCTTAATCTTCAAGAAAATGGGCTTCTTCTTCATGCTGGAAACATCTTCCGCTTCCGTGTGGCATTTATTGGCGAAAACGAGGGAACAGGCAGTTATTCCAACAATTTTGTGTGGAAGGTGACGGCGTCTTTTCAAGGAATTTCCGCACATCTCAACGGCACAATTCTTTCATGGGATGAAGTTGATTTATGTGACCATTATTTAATTAAAATCACAAATCCAGACACCACCACAAGCGAAATTGAAATTCCTTCCACGCAAACGAGTTTTGATTTTTCCTCCTATGAAAGTGGACTTTATCAAGTTTATGTGGTTGCGGTTGCCGACAATTTCTATTCCGCTTCCAGCGAGCAATTTACCTTTCAAATTATGTGATAAATTTTTATTCTTTGTTCATACTACCTTTTGAGGTGGTATGATTTTTTTAAATGTTGATAAAAAAATAAAAACAATAAAAAAACAACTTCATAATTCCTTTGATGTTGTAGACAGGGTTATTGACATGGAAAATGTCAAGGTGGGGTTTATCTATCTTAAAAGTTTCACTGACAACTTCATTTTTTCTTCGGCAATCTATGAACCGATAAGCAACTTCCAAGGAAATCTGGATTTTGAAACAATAAAACAACTTATTCAAGCAAACGACACTAAGGAAATTGAAGAAAAGGATGTTTTGAATAATATTTTGAAGGGAGCGGTGGTTGTTTTTCTTTCTTCCTCCACAAAAATGCTTGCTGTTGACATTCAAAAATTTACCACACGAACGCCAACAGAACCTCCAACTTCACCAGTCATTCAAGGACCGCGTGAGGGATTTACTGAGGATATCAAAACCAACATAGGACTTTTGCGTAAGCGGTTTTATAGTTCTGACCTTGTGCTTAAAAATCTATCTGTCGGCAGAAAAACAAAAACCACCATTGTGATTGCATACCTTGACAGCGTGGCAAGCAAAAAGGTTGTGAAAGAGGTGGAAAAGAGAATTAAAAGCATTGACATCGACGGCGTGGTGGATTCGTATTATCTTATGCCATATTTAATTTCAAGACCAAACTCACTTTTTAAACAGGTTGGGAATTCGGAAAAACCAGATATAGTTTCCTCTAAACTCCTTGAGGGAAGGGTGGCAATTTTGGTGGATAACTCTCCAATGGTTTTGACCGTTCCGTTTGTGCTATTAGAGGAACTCCAAAATCCAAACGACTATTACACAAACTACATATATGCTTCTCTTCTTCGTTTCGTTAGGCTTATTGGCGTGTTTTTGGCACTTCTTGGACCCGGAATTTACATTGCACTTCAACTTTATCACTATAACGTTTTGCCGATAAAATATTTAATCACGATTGCTGATTCCACTCAGCAAATTCCCTTCACGCCCTTCATTGAAATCCTCTTTATTTCACTTCTTTTTCAAATTCTTTATGAGGTCAGCCTTCGCTTGCCAAGTTATCTTGGACTTGCAACTTCCGTTGTTGGCGCTCTCATTTTGGGCGACACGGGTGTTAAAGCGGGGCTTATTTCTCCACCAGCCGTCATTGTGGTTGCGATTGCCAAAATTGCGCTATACACCATTCCAGAGCAGTCGGCACAAATCACTGTTCTTCAATTTTTCTTCCTTTTAATTGGTGCTTCTGTTGGACTTTTAGGGCTTATTGGTGGCTCAATCTATCTCATTGCATATTTAAATAGTTTAGAGAATTATCACACGCCATACCTTGCTCCATTTTCTCCTTTCATTTTAAAGGATAATAAAGACGGACTTGTTCGTGCCTCTTTGCAAAACATGAAAGAACGCCCCTATTCTTTCTCCAACCAAAACCATAGGAGGCAGAAATGAAAGATAGATCAATAAACATCTGGCAGGCGGGAATTTTCCTTTTTATCATCATCTTTGCCAACAAAATTTTGGTTTTGCCATCGCTTTTATATTCAGGAGCAAACATCGAGGGGATGTTTTGCTATCTTATTTCCTTTTTACTGGAAATTGGCTTAATTACACTTTTTATTTTTTTAAAAAGAAAATATCCAACTTATTCATTTTCTAGGCTTGTGAAAGAAAAGTTAGGCATAATCACACTCAAGATTATCTATGTTTTAATTGCTTTCTTTTTCTTTTGTAAACTTATTTTGATTTATAATGTCACATACATCTTTTTTAAAGATTTAATCTATAAAACAAGCGGTAATTTCCTTTTTCTTATTTGCTTATTGCCGATTGTTAACTATCTTGCAGTTTGCGACTTGCGTTCGTTTGGAAGAACGGTGCAACTTTTCTTTCCAGTTATTCTTATCATATTGTTGTTTTGTGTGATAACTTCTTTTATTGGAATTGATGGTATGCCGTTGTTTTTTCAATCTGATGCATCTGATGTTTTCCTTACAACCATTAAACATACAACCGCGTTTGGAGATGTTATCTTTTTGTTTCTTTTTATGGATAAGATTGAATTTAAAAAGGGGGACGGCAAAAAACTTTTCTTTTTAAGTTCGCTTGCCATGATTTTTGTTTGCTTGATTATGCTTGCTTTCTACTTTTCTTATACCTACACATCATTTATGCATCCATACGCAATTTTTGAAATTTTGGGGAATGTCAAAGATTATGGAGGACTTGGGCGAATTGATGTTGTGGCAGTTATTATTGTTATGATTTTAACTTATCTTCAAATGGGGGTGTATTTAAAATGTTTCACCTTAAGTTTTCATGTTGTCTTTCCGAAACTATCCGATGCGTATGCTTTAACCACTTTTAACACCATTTTTCTTATTCTTGTTTTCTTGCTTATAAGAAACTTGGAAAGAACAATAACCTATGGCGAAAATTTTTTACCATATATTTCACTTATTTCCTTTGTGCTTATCCCTCTTTGCGTCATAGTGTTTTTGGTGATTAGGAGGAATAAAAATGGCAAGAATTAAAGAATATTTAAAAATATTAACCAAATCACCAATCATTCTTATTGCCATTTTCACCATCTTGACATTTGGCAGTGTTTCACTTGGCAAGAACGCTGAGATTAATCAATATGCCATTGTGACGGCGATTGGAATTGATAAAGCCGAAAACAGCGACAATGAAGTGGAAATTTCTCTTTTAATCTTTGTTCCTGTGGCTCAGCAAAGTTTCACGGAAAAATACAAAGTCATCAAGGCAAAAGGTGAAAGCGTTTCGGAGGCGATCGATTTCGCTGGGCTTTCCATAGGCAGAAGAGTTGGGCTTAACCATGTGAAAATTTTGGTTATTAATGAGGAATATTTCAACGAAAATGCTTCGGTGGAAATGGACTTTTTGGTGCGTGATAAAAATTTGGCGCTCTCAACTTCCGTGGTATGCACAGACGCAAAAGCCAGCGAGTTTTTGGAGGCGGTGGAGAAACTTGACAGTGAAGGGTCTATTAAAATTGATGATATAATTGAATTTAATAATGAATATGTATATTCTAATGAAAGCACGCTGGAAACCTTCTATAAAGGGCTTTATGGACCGAGTAAGTCTTCGCTTGTTTCCTTTATTGCTTTAAGCGAAAATTCTGACGAGGGTGTGACGGTTTCGGCAAATAATGGCGAGGGACAGGCGGGAAACAGTGGTTCTCAAAATTCTTCTCAAAGCGAAAAAACCATTCAAAACGACGGCTCCACAATTCTTTGCCGAGAGGGAAGAGAGGTTTGTCATCTAAACAGTGAAGATATGAAAAAAATCAACTTCTTAAGAGGAAGTTTTGCGAAGGGAGCAATCACCATTGAAAATTTTAGTGATGATGTTTTCCATGATGCTAGACTGACTTTTGATATTTATGAGTCTTATATTAATAAACGCGTCAAATTTGAAAACAACATACCTATTGTGAACACCGATGTGCGAGTTTTTGTTAAATTGACTGAGGCAAAGGAAAATGACCTTGAAATTAAAGAAAATGTGGATTATAAAAATATGTCAACAGAGGCCGTGAACGCACTTGAAAAGGAGATAAAAAATTTAATAAAAGAGGGGCTTGATATCTTGCGAGAAAATCAATGCGACATAATTGATGTTTACACTCTTTTATATAACCATGACCCTAATGCCATGCAAAAATTTTTAAAATCGTTGGAAGACGAGGAGGATTATTTAAACCATATCATCTTTAAAATCAGTCCTCAAATTTATTCTAGTTGAAAAATTGACAATTTTTTTGAAAAAAGTGTTTAAGTTTGGTTGTTTTATTTTTTCTTTTATGTTAAAATAAAGTCGTTATTGTATAATAATGAGGAAACACAAATGCTTTATTTAATTTTGTTGTTTACTTTTAAATTTTTAAGGAGAGTTTATGAACGAGAAAAAACAGGGCGGATTTAAGATTTCCTATTTAATCATTTTCTTGGTTATCGTGCTTTTATTCTGCCTTCTTTTTGTTGACTTCGGAAATAACGGGCAACAAATAACAGGAGATACAGCATTGGAATATATTGAAAACGCCGATAATCCTAACATTACTGAAAATACCCAAAAAGCACAATTTGTTTTTATTCAAAATGGAGTTGGTTATATTATTGTTGTGGACAGCAGTATTCCAGCAAACCAAGTGCCAACTTATTCAGATTATTATTTTTATCTAGAAAATTCTGATATGATTATTGACAAGTGCGAAGCGCATGGTGTTAAATGGGATTATGCTCCACCGGGTGTAAGTTTCTGGGATGTTTTAATTCCAATCCTCTATATTGCTTTTGCTATTTTTGTGATTTGGATGATTTACAGAATGATTGCTGGCACAAACAAGGGTGCTTTCAGTTTTGGTAAAACAAAAGTTAAATCTTACACCATGACCAAGGTTAAATTTTCTGATATTGCTGGCATGGACGAAGAAAAGGCAGAACTTGCTGAAATTGTGGAATTTTTGAAAAATCCTAAGAAGTTCACCGACCTTGGTGCAAGAATTCCAAAGGGCGTTCTTTTGGTTGGTCAGCCGGGAACAGGTAAAACACTTCTTGCTCGTGCTGTTGCTGGCGAAAGCAAAGTTCCTTTCATTTCCATAAGCGGTTCCGACTTTGTGGAAATGTTTGTTGGTGTGGGTGCTTCGCGTGTTCGTGATTTATTTGACCAAGCAAAGAAGAATAAACCTTGCATTGTGTTTATCGACGAAATTGACGCTGTTGGCAGGCAAAGAGGGGCAGGCCTTGGTGGCGGAAACGATGAACGCGAACAAACTTTAAACCAACTTCTTGTGGAAATGGATGGCTTTGAACCAAACGAAGGTATTATTGTGCTTGCTGCCACAAACCGCAGTGATGTGCTTGACCCTGCACTTATGCGTCCGGGGCGTTTTGACAGACAAATCTATGTTCACATCCCAGATGTTAAAGGCAGAGAGGGAATTTTGAAAATTCATGCAAGAAACAAACCTATCGATGATTCTGTTGATTTTTCAGTGCTTGCAAGAATAACAAGTGGTTTCACTGGTGCAGATATCGAAAATATGCTTAACGAGGCTGCCATTTTGGCGGCGCGTGCCAACAGACCAAAAATCATTATGGAAGATATCACAGAGGGTATCAACAAGGTGATTATGGGACCTCAAAAGAAGAGCCGTGTTATCACTGAAAAGGAAAAGAAACTAACCGCTTATCACGAAGCTGGGCACACAATTATTGCTAAGAGTTTGAAATATTGCGAAGATGTGCAAGAAGTTTCCATCATTCCTCGCGGAAGTGCGGGTGGCTACACCATGAGTAGACCTGAAAACGACGATATGACAATGAGTATCGGCAAGGCAAATGATATTATTGCTATGAGCATGGGCGGAAGAATTGCCGAGGAACTCATCTTCAAAAACATCACAAGCGGAGCGTCTTCCGATATTCAACACGCCACAAAAATTGCCAGAGCCATGGTGTATGAATGGGGTATGAGCAAGAAATTAGGTTTTATGGCACTTTCTTCAAATGGAGAGGTGTTTATTGGAAGAGATTATCAAACACGCAACAACTTCTCGGAAAAACTTGCTGGCATTGCAGATGAAGAAGTTATGAGCATTTTAAATGATAACTATAAGCGTGCTAAGGAAGTGTTAACGGAAAAACTTGATCTTTTGCATGAAATGGCTAAACTTTTAATGGAAAGAGAAACAATCTATAAGGAAGAAGTTGACATGATTATGGCTGGCAAAAAGACGGAAGAGATTGTTGAAATTATGGAAAAACGCGAGAAAGAGCAAAAGGAAAAAGAGGCTAAACTTCGCGAAGAAAAAAGCCGTTTTGAAAAAATTCGTGCTTATGAAGCCAAGATTGCCGAGGGCGAAAAGTTGGTGGAACAAGGCATTTTGACAACAGAAGAACTTAACCTAATAAAAAAAGAGTTTGAAGAATATAAAAAGTCCATCGAAGAAAAGAAAGAAGAAGTTAAAACCGAAGAGAAATCGGAAGCAAAAGAAGTTAAGGATGAAAAGAAGGAAGAAAATTCACAAACCAAGGTTAAAGTGACAAGAAAAAGAAAGACACCAAATAAAAAAGATGACAGCGAGGGTAAATAATGGAAGAAAAAGAAATTAAAGAAGAAAAAGTTGTGACCGACGACGAACTTTATGCGAAAATTGAAACCGAAAAAATGCTTAAAAGCAAGAAGAATAAGAATATCATCATGATAACCTCTCTTGCACTTGTTTTGGCGGTGGTTGTTGTGGTTATCTGCCTTGCCACCATTCGTGTTAATTTGAAACCAAATTTTTTAAGCGGAACAACCTACAGTGCAAATGTTGTTATTGATGGATACAGCGAGACAGGAGATATGTCTAACTCAAGTTTAACAGATAATTTCAATGAGTTCAATAATCTTCTTAATGACGCCATGAGTCAAACATATTTTGCGGGACTGTTTAACGGAAGTATGTTTAATTATTCGATAACTGAAAATAAGAATAACACCTTTAGTAATTTTGAATCGAAAACGCTTAAAGATGCAAGTTATGTTTTCTTTGAATTTATTGAGCCACAAACACTTTTAAATCATGACGGAAGTGTTTATTCTTCTCGTTTAAATTCAACAATCACTTCATTTAAATTTAATTACGTTTACATGATTTTGAATGAAGAAGAAGGTGTTCAAAATATTGATTTTTATGTTAAGACAGAATATAGGCGCACGGATGGCGAGGAGGTTGGACTTGGCGGTGTGACAGGATATTATGTTATAAAAATCACCACTCAAGGTGACACCAGCGCACTTTTTGACCACTATAACCCAAACAGTGAGAATAAATAAGAAAACTCGCAAAATGCGAGTTTTTATTAAAAGAATAAAAAATTGTTAGCGTTAATTTAATTTTAGAAAGATTGTTTTAGGATAAGTCAGTAAGAAACAAACTTTTTTCAAAAAAAATTTTGTGAATTTAGTGAAAATTGTTGACAAACATTTTTGTGTGTGATATAATCTAAGCGTAAAAAATCTTCCAAAGACCGCAAGTGCATTTTGCGTAAACGAATTTTCGTGCTTGCCGAGGAAAAGAACATATGAGTTTAATTTTATCTCTGTGCCTTTTCCGTGGTTCAGAGATTTTTTATTTGAAACACAAAATTTTTAAAAGGAGGTTATAGACATGAGTGCTAATTTTGAGGCAAAGAAACAACTTGTTGAGGAAATTAAAGAAAAATTTTCCAAAGCAAAAACATTGGCTTTTGTTGACTACCGCGGAATTACTGTTGATGAAGACACTGCAATGCGTCGTAAGTTCCGTGAAGCCGGTTGTGAATATAAAGTCTATAAAAACCGCTTGATGTTGAAAGCACTTTCTGACCTTGGTATCGAGTGCTCTGCAAATTACTTTGAAGGCACTACTGCTGTTGCGATTGGTTATGAAGATGAAGTTGCACCTGCAAAAATCTTGTGCGACACCATCAGCAAAACTAAGAAAATGGCTATCAAATTTGGAATTTTAAATGGTGTAAGCGTTTCCGCTGAAAACATCGAAGCACTTGCAAAACTTCCATCGAAGGAAGAACTTATTGCAAAACTGCTTGGAACTTTGAACAATCCAATCACAAGTTTGTGCAGAGTTTTGAACGCTCCAACAAGGGGCATGGTTGTTGCTTTGAATGCAATCGCCACAAAATAATTTGTTAAATAAAAGGAGATAATTAAAATGGCTGATATCAAAAATTTAGTTGAAGAAATCAAAAAATTAACTATCGTTGAAGTTTCTGATCTTGTTAAAGCATTAGAAGAAGAATTCGGAGTTTCTGCTGCTGCTCCAGTTGCAGTTGCTGCTGCTCCTACCGCTGCTGCTCCAGCTGCTGCTGAAGAGAAGAGCGAATTCAACATTTTCTTGAAAGAAGTTGGTGCTAACAAAATTGCAGTTATCAAAGTTGTTAGAGAAGTGACAGGTCTTGGTCTTAGTGAAGCCAAGGCTGTTGTTGACGGCGCTCCAAAAATGGTTAAAGAAAATGTTGCAACAAGCGAAGCAAAAGAAATTGAAGCAAAATTCAAAGAAGCTGGCGCTGTTGTTGAATTAAAGTAATTAGTAATTTGTGAGTAAATGTTTTGTGTTTCAAAAAAATACGCTTTATCGGCGTATTTTTTCTTTTCTCTAAAAAAGCGGTTCATCGTAAGTGGCAGGTGGGGTGATATTTAAGAGTTTTAAAACTGTTGGTGCAATAGAGGTCAAAGATTTTCCTTTCCTTAATTTAACCTTTTTGTTTTTCTTGCTAACCAAAATGAATGGCACAGGATTTGTGGTGTGTGTGGTCACTTTGTTGCCTTTTTCATCAATCATTTCTTCAGCGTTGCCGTGGTCAGCGGTTATCAAACATTCTCCGCCGACCATCAATGTGGCTAGGGCGACAGTGTATGCACATTTGTCAACACATTTAATTGCCTCTTTGGTGCTTTCAAAGTTGCCTGTGTGCCCAATCATGTCAGGATTGGAGAAGTTTACGAGAATATAATCATATTTCATGGAGTGAATTGCTTCCACAACCGCTTCTGTGATTTCCATTGCTCGCATTTTAGGATATTTTGAAAAATCTTTGACGTTGATGCTGTCGATAAGTTTTCTGTCCTCTTTTGGATATGGTTTTTCAATTCCTCCATTAATAAAGAAGGTGACATGAGCGTATTTGGTGGTTTCAGAGGTGTGAAATTGGCTAAGCCCATTTTGAGATATTATTGAGGCAAGATTATCTTCCACTATGATTGGAGGGTAAAGGATGTTGAGGTCTTTTAAGTCTGCAGAATATTCCGTCATGGTTGTGAAAAGAAGGTTTTTAAATTTTTTAGTTTTAAATTCTTTAAAATCTTCTTTTGTAAAGGCGGTGGTCAGTTCTATTGCGCGGTCAGTTCGATAGTTGAAAAAAATCACGCTGTCGTTGTCAGAGATTTTGCCATTTTCATTGATAACACAAGGCTCCATAAATTCGTCGGTAATCCCTTCATCATACATCGTTTCAATCGCATCATGAGAAGAATTAAATTTTCTTCCTTCACCTTCGGTTAAAAGTCGATAGGCTTTTTCCAGTCGGTCGAAGCGTTTTTCTCTGTCCATGGCATAAACTCTTCCAATGAGGGTGGCAATTTTTGCGTTAGTGCCTTTTATTTTTTCTTCCGCTTCTTGCAAAAATTTTCTTCCGTCTTTAACGCCTGTGTCTCTGCCGTCAAGAAAAGCATGAATGAAAATATTTTTAATGTTATAGTTTTTAGCAAAGTCTAAAATAGCATACATATGTGATAGTTCCGAGTGAACTCCACCATTTGAAAATAACCCCATTATATGCAATGAGGAATTGTTTTTTTCTGCATGAGAAAGCGCTTTGATAAGGGCTGGATTTTCATAAAATTTGCCACTTTCAATGTCGGTGTTGATGTGTTGAAGGTCTTGCAAGATAACTCTGCCTGCACCGATTGTGAGATGTCCCACTTCTGAGTTTCCCATTTGACCTTCTGGAAGCCCAACAGCCAATCCACTCGCTTTCAAAAGGGTGTGAGGATATTCCTTTTTAAGTTTATCAAGATATGGTGTTCCTTGGCTTTTAATGGCATTTCCAAATTTTTCTTTTCTCTCGCCAAAGCCGTCTAAAATAACTAATGTAATCATGATTTTCTCCTAGTTATTAGGATAAACTTTTTATATATTTATGTCAAACAAAATGCAATAAGTTTTCAACTTTAACTTGAAAACATTGAAAAATTAATTTGGTTGAAAAATAGCAATCTTAACAAAAAACCGCAAAAAATAGCGTAAAATTAATGTTTTTTCTTAAAAAAGTGTGTTTTTTTGATTTTTTTATCCAAAAAATCGATTTGGAATTAGAAATTATGCAAAACAATTTAGAAAAAATCTAACTGTCATTTTGGTTTTCTTCTTTGTTAGAATTATTAGTTTTAATGTTTTCTCGACCTGCTTCAACATTGCTTGCTATTAAGTTTTCGTTTTTTTCTTCTTTTTTCGCTTTCTTCTTTTCCCAAACCTTAACCGAACCTTTGTTGGCAATTATTCTTATGATGAGATATAAACAGCCAATGCCAATTATGATGTAGCAAATGCGTGAAAACATACTGGCTTGATAGCCAAAAAGCCCAGCGACAAAATCGTATTGAAGAAGCCCAATAAGTAGCCAATTTATGCATCCAGCAACCGTCAACAAAAAGGCGATAAAGGTCAGCATTTTTACCTCACTTTTCAAAAATTTTCATTTATTATCTTGATTTTTTCACTTTTTTATACTTTTTTTCATATTTTTTAAAGAAAATAGCGGTATTTTGATAAATTTTTAAAACAAGGAATATTTTAAAACTTTTTTGAATATCTTATTTGAAATGTGCTAAATTTGCTTGACATTTTTTTTAATTTTAATTATAATATCAAGGTTAAATTTAGAAATCGACCTATAAAGGAGGCTATATTAATGGAAGTTCATTACTTAACACCAGAAGGTAAAAAAGAATTAGAGAAGAAACTCAATCACTATAAAACAGTGGAAAGGCCAAACGTTGTTAAACGCATTGGCATTGCTCGTGAATTTGGCGACTTATCTGAAAATTCAGAGTATGACGCTGCAAAAGACGAGCAGGCACAAATTGAAGCAGAAATCGCTGAAATGGAAAATATCCTTTTGAATGCTGTTATCATCGACAAGAAGAGTATCGACTCTAATGTTGTCAGCGTCGGCACAAAAGTTAAACTTTATGATGAAGATTTTGATGAAGAGGTGGAATATCGCATTTCTGGCTCATCTGAAAGCGATCCTAAAAATGGAATTATAAGCAATCTTTCTCCTGTTGGCAAGGCACTAATTGGTCACAAAAAAGGCGAAGTTGTTCCAGTTCACACGCCAGGCGGAGTTGTGAAATATAAAATCATCGACATTAAAATTTAAACTTATTTTATTAAGTTAAGTTTGAAGAAAATGTTTTAATTAAGTGGGCGCTCAAATCTTCTAAGTGCGAGTGAGATTATTTTATTTTAAAAAAAATTACCTATTTAATTTAAGCGTTCCTTACTTTCTGTTAAGATTTTCTTTTAATTTGTTGATTTTTTAATTAAAGTTTGCTATAATATCTCTATCTTTGATGTTTGAAACTTGTTTGTGCAATTTGGCATGTGGGTTTTGTTTTGTCGAACTTATTATAAAGGAAGATTTATGGCATTTGTGAATTCTGTTAAATTGTTTTGCTCGAATTGGGAGAAGGTTTTGAAACTTTTCCTATACTATATTGTTATTTTTGGCATCACAATTTGCCTATTACTTCCAGCATTTTTCGAGTTCGGCACAATAATTTCTAATAATGTGAATTCCTATGATTTTTCTAACTATTTAACAATTTTTCACTCCTCTTTCGGCGTTTATTTGCACAACTGTTTTGCTGTGACATTTAACATTTTCCTTGAATGCGCAAACGCAAACCTTGGGCTTTTAATCTATGCTTTAATTGTGATTTACTTCCTTATGCCATTTCTATTCAACATTGGAAAATATGTTTTTTGTGAAATGCTCTATGGCTACATGGCAAGTCAAAGCAAAGTGGGCTTTTTTAGCGCACTCTTTAAAACGCTAAATAAATCGCTTCTATATGCACTTGTTAAATCTTTGTATAACTTGCTGTTTATGGCTCTGACCACATATCTTGTTTTCCTTGTTGGACTAAGCGAGGGAGAATATTTTCAAATCTACCTTTTGCCACTTTGTGAAATTTTGCTTTTAACCATTCTTTTCACACTCAACAAATTGTTTACAACTGGTTGGGCGCCAGCAATCATCGTTTTCGATTGCTCTGTTTTTGCAGGCTTTGTGCGCGGAGCAAGAGTTGTTGCTCGCAGATTTTTAAAGACTTTCTTTGTTGGGCTTATAATTTTCCTAATTTTCTTCCTCTTTACCTACATCATGGGAATTTACAGTTTATTTGTGACCATTCCGCTTATCACGGCAGAGTTATGTATGTTTGATATGATAACATTCTTCACAAGCCAAGGTATGCGTTATTACATCAACAAGAAAATCATAATGACGCCAAAGATGCTGGAAGAAGTGGATAAAATCAGCAAAACTAAATACATTATTTAAGATAAAATTACGCGTAAAAAGTTTAATGTAAAGCGTTTTTCACGCCATAAATTCGTAAACCTTGACTATATATTAGGCAAAATGAATTTAAGCACGATTTGATTTCAAAACTTTTTATTATTTATTAAGAAAGATAAATTAATAGAGATGATTTAATAAATTTTTTTAAATAACTTTGTTATTAAACTCTTTTATCAAGGTAACTTTGTTTTAAAAGAGGTTTATATATAAAAAATATTATTATAAAAGGAGATAAAATGAATAATAAACTTAAAATTACATTTTTAGGAGGAGTGGGTGAAATCGGCAAAAACATGACAGCCTTTGAATATGGCAACGACATTATTGTTGTGGATGCAGGACTCACTTTTCCAGACGACGATTTGCCGGGGATTGATGTGGTTGTGCCAGATATAACCTATCTTGTTGCTAACAAAGATAAAATCCGTGCCATCATTCTAACACACGGCCACGAGGACCATATTGGTGGCTTGCCATTTGTTTTAGACCAAATTAAAGCGCCAATCTATGGCAGTAGGCTGACACTTGCACTTGTGGAAAACAAGATGAAAGAATATCCAAAGGTGCAGTATAAGGCTATCACGGTTAAGCCTAAAAACATTTTGAAAATTGGACCTTTTGCAGTGGAATTTATTAAGGTTTCTCACTCGATTGCAGGTTCGCTTGCACTTTGCATTTCCACTCCATGCGGAAATGTCATTCACACAGGCGACTTCAAAATCGACTTTGAACCAATCGACGGC
Organism: uncultured Clostridia bacterium; assembly: GCA_944364445.1. Taxonomy (GTDB): domain Bacteria; phylum Bacillota; class Clostridia; order Christensenellales; family UBA1242; genus Caccovivens. The sequence goes on from CALVWC010000007.1 coordinate 32,137, forward strand.
GTTATGACTGACCTTCAAAGGTTCGGCGAACTTGGCAAAAAAGGTGTAAATCTTCTTCTTTGCGAAAGCACAAATGTTTGCAGAAAAGGCTATTCGATGAGTGAAAAGTCGGTTGGAAGAGCGTTAGAGGAAATCTTTGAAAAGCATCCAACTAACAGAATTTTTGTGGCAACTTTTGCTTCCAACATCCACAGACTTCAACAAATTTTGAATTTAGCGGAAAAATTTAAAAGAAAAGTTGCTTTCACTGGAAGAAGTATGATTAATATTTCTGAGGTTGGGCTTAAAATCGGCGAAATTTCCTTTGACAAGAAAAATATCATCGACATCGATAAAATAGACAAATATGCCGACAACGAACTTTTGATTGTCACAACTGGAAGCCAAGGCGAACCTATGAGCGCACTAACTCGTATGGCAGGCGACGACTTTAAAGGCATTAAAATTGGCGAAAACGATTTGATTATCATGTCCTCTTCGCCAATTCCTGGAAATGAAAAGGGTGTGTATAATGTTATTAACGCACTTTATCAAAAAGGCGCGGATGTCATTTACGACGAACTTTCCGATGTTCACGCTTCAGGTCACGCTTGCCAAGAGGAAATTAAAATTATTCATTCACTTTGCAAACCAAAATTCTTCATGCCAATTCATGGAGAATATCGCCACTTGAGGATGCATAAACAACTTGCCATGGCGCTTGGAATGGAAGAGAGAAACATCATTCTTCCAACTCTTGGCATGCAAGTGGAATTAACGCCGAACAGCATTAAAAAAGTTGGTTTTGTCACTGCTGGTCAAAGGCTTATCGACGGCTACGGCATTGGAGATATGGACAGCAACGTTCTTCGCGAAAGAAAACAACTTTCCGAGGATGGTTTCTGCGTGGTGGTTGTGAACATCAACAATGTTTCTGGAAATGTTTCTGGTGACCCATTCATCATTACTCGCGGAGTGGTTTATCAAGACGAGGCGGAATCTTTTGTGCAAGATGCAAAAAACATGATTATCGCTTCGCTTAAGGAACAAGATTTGCGTGGTGCAGAACCAACGGTTATCAAAAACACAGTTAGACGCAATGTTTCCAACTTTATCTATAAACGCACAAAGCGTCGTCCTATGGTCATCGCCATTGTTTTACTAAATTAATATGGAAAAATCGGAATTTTTTGGAATTGAAAAAGATAAATATGTTCCCATTTTAAAGGATGAGGGCATATCTTTTCTTTTTGATTTAGTTAAAAAGGAAAAACCAAAAAAGATTTTAGAAATTGGCGCATACATCGGCTATTCGGCGTCGGTCATGCTTTCTGCATGCGAGGGAAGCGTTGTCACAGTGGAAAAACTTCCAGAAAATGCCGTTCTTGCCAAACAAAATTTGAAAGAGTTTGGAAACCGAGCCCAAGTTTTGAATGAGGACGCATATTCTGCAATTTTAAAACTCGAAGAAAAGGGTGAGAAATTTGATTTCATCTTTCTTGACGGACCAAAAGGGCAGTATTTTAAATATCTTCCACATTTGAAAAATTTGTTAAATAGTGGAGGCATTCTTATGGCTGACAACATCTATTTTCATGGCTTAGTGAAAAAAGACGGTCCAATAATTCACAAGCATCGCACAATCGTTGTGAACCTAAGAAAATTTATCTCGGCAATTTCGACGGATGAAGATTTCATAACCACACTTCACGATCTCGGCGACGGCATAAGCGTAAGCAAATTAAAATAAAACGATGACCTATGGTCATCATTTTTTATCTATTTATTTTTTACAAATCGTTTCCTAATTTCATATTTGAATTTATATTTCTGGTATGAAGTTTTCGAAAATGATGTTATCGCAATATTTAATAACTTTGAGATATTCTTCTTTACTGCGAACTATCCAAGCGAGAAGAGGTAGGTGCTTGTATTTTCTTACAAATCGACTTGGGAGTGCCTTTGCTTCATAATTTATAAAGTTTGGTTCGCTGACAGATTTATTTAACATCATTCGCTTAAGGAAAAATTTTCTTAGACGAGATACTCCAGCAAAATCTTCGCCTTTATATGAGCCAGAAAGTTGCCCACGCAAGATGTTTGGGGCGTGATTTTTGAAATAACCTAGTGAAAGCGGATTAAACGACTGCACGGCGTATTCGCCCTTATAGTTTTTAAGCATATCAATGACACTTTGTTCTAATTTACCTATCTTTGTGGAACTATTTTTGATTTCAATTAAAATTGGCGTTCTTCCGTCAACAAGTTTCAAAACCTCTTCAAAGGTTGAAATATGCTCCTTACTGCCAGCGAGTTTTAAAACTTTTAAGTCCTCTTTATTTAAGAATTTAATGTAGCCGTCATTGCCGGTCATGCGTGATAGTGACTCATCATGAAACACAACCACTGTGTCGTCGGACAATAGTTGCACATCAAGTTCAATGGCATAGCCTTTCTCAATAGCTTTAGAAAAAGCAGAAAGAGAATTTTCTGGACTAACCTTATCATGAAGCCCACGATGTGCAATCGGCGTTTCAACAAGCCATGACTTAAAAATATCTTCCATTTCAATACCTCAAATTTATCTTATTTTAATATTTTTATTAAATTTTGTCAAATATAATTCTAAAAAATCGAAATTTGTCTAATTTTCGTCTTTTTTGGAGAAAGTTTTTAAAGTTTCCAGACGATTTATTGCGTCATTTTTGCTTTCCTTCAATATTTTTTCCGCTTCTTCTTTTTTTAATTCCTTTATGGCAGAAAATCTTGTTTCACCGTCAAGATATTCTTCATATTTGGAAAAATCGCTGACGCTGTCGATATGCACAATATCTTCAAGTGGGTTATATCGAACAAGCGACCAGTAGCCACATTCCACTGCCTTTTTCATTTCTTCCATGGTGGTTGACATATCAAAACCGTGGTTGACGCAAGGGGAATATGCCACAATTATGCTTGGACCATTGAAACTTTCTGCCTCTTTAAACGCTTTGATGCACTGGTTCATGTTTGCACCAAGCGAAACTTCAGCAACATAGCAATTTTTTGAGGCGATAGCGAGTGCGACCAAATCTTTTTTCTTTGTTTTCTTTCCAGCGCTGGCAAATTTAACCATAGCGCCACGCGGGGTGGACTTGCTTGCTTGCCCACCAGTGTTGGAGTAAACTTCTGTGTCAAGCACCAAGATGTTGACATTTTCATTAGAGTTTAAAACATGGTCAAGCCCGCCATAGCCGATGTCATATGCCCAGCCGTCGCCACCGATAATCCAAACACTTTGGTTTTGATTTGTGAAGCGTGTGCCAAGTTTCATGCCAAGTCCAAATTCGGCGTTATCTTCAAAAAGGCTGTTAGCCCACGCTGGACCTCTGCCACTTTCATCTTTAAAATATGGGTTGGAAGGATATGAACCGCCGTATATGCTGGAACAACCTGTGGCGTTGGCAATCAACATTTTTTCGCCAAAAAGCATGGTGGCAAGTTTGATGTATGGTGTTTCTCCACAACCACCACAAGCACCAGAAAAACCAAAATAGCAATCTCTAAATTGCAAACCTTTTGGCATATCGGTGGAAAATGGGGTGTTTTTTTCTGTTTTAAGCGTTTTGCAGAAAGCATAGTTAGCCTTTTCTTTTTCCATGAGTTTATCTGCCATTTCCATAACAAGAGCCTTGTTTTTGCTTGGGCAGACATTCGCGCAAACTCCACAGCCAGTGCAGTCTTCAGGCGACACTTGAACACGGAAAAGGTAGCCGTTCATTCCAAAGGCTTTGGCAAATTCCACCTCTTCCATGGTTTCCGCTTTCACAAGAATAGTTTTTATGGCGTTGTGAGGGCAGGCGATTATGCACTGACCACATTGGATGCAGTTGGCAGGAATATATTTTGGCAAGTGCGAGGCAAAACCGCGTTTTTCAAAGTCCGCTGTGCCTTGTGGGATTTTTCCAGATTTATCAAAACAAGAAACTGGAATATCATCACCTTGAAGCCTTTCCACTTTTTTCATTATGGTTTGATAGAATTTATCGTTAAAGTTTTTGGCGTTTTTCTTTTCTTCTTTGAAAGTGAATTTGTTGATGTTGACTTCTTCAATTTTGTTTACGCACATTTCCATGGCTTTCAAGTTTTTATCCACCACTTTTTTACCCTTTTTGCCATAGGTTATGGAAACATACTTTTGAATTTCCTTATATGCCACATCAAATGGAATGATGTTTGCCACTTTAAAGAGTGCGGTTTGCATGATGATGTTGATTTTATTTCCAAGCCCTGCCTCTTCTGAAATTTTTTGAGCATTAATCACATATGCTTTTGCCTTTTTTTCTTGCAAAATTTTCTTGTATTCATTTGGCAAAACTTTGTCCACTTCATCGGCACTGAAAATGGTGTTGAAAAGCACAATACCTTTATCTTTCAGCCCTTCAAGGCAGTTGTATCTATGCACAAAAGAAAAGTTGTTGATGGTGATTATGTCAGCATCCGTGACAAGATAGGTGCTTTTGATTTTGTTGTCAGAAACGCGAATGTGCGACTTTGTTAAACTTCCACTTTTTTTGCTGTCGTATTCAAAATATCCTTGAACATATTTGTCAAGTTCTTCGCCAAGAATTTTTATGGTGCTTTTACTTGCTGAAACCGTGCCGTCGCTTCCAAGCCCAAAGAATTTCATTTGGAAGTTTTTGGTTTTAGGATGATACTCTTTTTCGGCGAGGGAGGTGTGAGAAACATCGTCACAAATTCCAACCGAGAAATTATCCTTAAGTTCGTTAAAGTTCGCAATAACGGACACCACCATGCTTGGCGTGAAATCTTTTCCACCTAAGCCATATCTTCCACCAATCACTTTAATGTTGGTGTTTTTAAGCGCGTTCACAACATCTAGGTATAGAGGTTCTCTTGCGCCATATTCTTCTGTTCTGTCCAAAACAATCACTTTTCTTGTCGTTTTAGGCAAGGTGTTTAAAAGGTCTTCACATGAAAATGGGCGGTATAGATGCACTTTAACTAAGCCGACATTTTTGAAATTTTTATCTTCCAAAACCTCTTCAATACATTCGCAAGACGAGCCCATGGAGATTATCACGTTTTCGGCATTTTTTCCGCCAACATACTCAAAAGGAGAATATTTTCTTCCCACAACTTTGTAAAAATCGGATAGCACTTCTTTTAAAATTTTTTCCACTTTTTCATAACTTGGAAGAGAGGCTTCACGATTTTGGAAGAAAACATCAGGATTTTGTGAGGTGCCTTTTTGATATGGCGAAAGTGAGTTCATACAATTTTTTCTGAACTCTTCAATTTCCTTTTTTGGAAGTAGAGATAGAATTTGCTCGTCAGAAATTGTTTCAATTTTTTGAATTTCATGACTTGTTCTGAAACCGTCAAAGAAATGAACCACTGGAAGAGAGGCTTTTAAAGCAAGAATATGGGCAATCAAAGCGAAGTCGTGTGCTTCTTGAACTGAGTTAGAGCATAAAAGTATGGCACCAGTTTGCCTTACCGCCATAACATCGCTGTGGTCGCCAAAAATGGAAAGAGCATGTGTGGCAACCGTTCTTGCGGCGATGTGAAAAACACCCGGCAAATGTTCGCCAGCGATTTTGTATAGATTTGGAATCATTAAAAGCAAACCTTGACTTGATGTGAAAGTGGTGGAAAGTGCGCCTGTTGACAAACTTCCATGAATAGCACCAGATGCACCACCTTCTGATTGCATCTCCACAAGAGTTGGAATTTCGCCAAAAATATTTTTCTTACCTTTAGATAGTTCCGTGTCACAATATTCTGCCATAGGCGAAGAGGGGGTAATTGGATAGATTGGAATAACCTCCGACAATTTATATGCAATCATGGCAACGGCGGTGTTGCCGTCAATAGTTTTTTTCATACTCACTCCTTTAAAATAATTTTAATGTTTTGCCATATTTTTGTCAAACGAATAAAGAAGATTAAAAGAAAAGTTTACAAAGATTTCAAAATGATGTATAATAAAATCATGAAAAAGATTTTAATGATTGTGGAATATAACGGCGCAAATTTTCACGGCTGGCAAAAACAGAAAAATAAACGCACTGTGCAAGGTGAACTTGAAGATAAAATTAAACTTTTAACTGGCGATGAAGTTAAGGTGGAAGGTAGTGGAAGAACGGATAAGGGCGTTCATGCACTCGGGCAGGTGGCAACGGTTGACATTGAAAAAAATATTCCTCTTGTCAACTTTAAAAAAGCACTTAACAAACTTTTAAGCGAAGATGTTTGCGTGAAAAAAGTTAAGTTTATCTCTTCCGATTTTCATCCACGCTTTAATGCAAAAAGAAAGACATATAGGTATGTTGTTTCAAAAAAACGCTCGGCACTTGAGCATGACCTTGTGACTTATTATCCAAACAAAGTGGATGTGGAAAGGATGAGAAAGGCAAGC